>CP071184.1:2652500-2952500 GCA_017298655.1 Alicyclobacillus curvatus | reverse complement strand
CAAGGTTGACCCCCATTTCCCTGTAAAAGAGAATCTGCTGCAGTTGGTCTACTTCGGCTTGCCCATAGATGCGATACCCGGACGAACTGGTTCGCGCCGGTTTCAGAAGTCCAATTTCATCGTAATATCGGAGAGTGCGGGTACTGAGACCTGCGATGTGTGCAAGCTTTTGAACGGTATACTCCATGTGTTCACCTCCTCACAGCCAAACTCTAAACCTTTACGCAACGTCAAAGTCAACAGTGTTTTTTCATATGCTCGAGTCAGAATTCGGGGTGTATAATATAGCCAATCCGTTTCAGACTGGCACAGGGGGAGAGAGGCATGGCGATGGACATGCAATTTGTTTGCTTGCTGCCGCTTATCTCCGTCTTCGCCGGTCTTGCTTTGCATTTGTGGCGTCGTTCAAACGCAAAACTCCCTCCATTCGCAGAATGCACGGTTCATACCCCTCTGCTTAGCGTGCATGCAAACGCCAGGCCAGTTGTGCAACCGATGCTTCATCTCATCCGTACGACCCATCGAAAGTTGCTCAAAACAGGTGACAGTGATGAAGAAGCGCCTACCTTTGTGTGCCTTCGTGACCGAAGATTGAAGCACACAAAGGAGGACATTTTCCGTGTACAACAACGTCGAACAGTTTCTTCACGCTCTTTTATCCACCTTGGCTGGGTTCACTCATGACTGGGGTCTTGCCATTGTCTTGTTTACAATCGGTGTACGCCTGCTGTTGATCCCGCTGTCCTTACAGGTTGCCAAAAGCAGCATCGCTCAGGTCCGCGTTGCGGGGAAACTTGCTGAGTTGCAGAAGTCGTGGACCGGATCAAAAGCGGAACTCATGCAAGCACGGCAAAAACTAATGAGCGAGAATGGTGTCAAGCCATTCGCATCACTCAGCGTGCTGCTTGTGCAGTCTCCGCTGTTCTTCGTCCTGTACAGGTTGTTTCGGTATTTGAATCACCCTGCTGTCAGCATTCTCGTACCATGGGTCCCGTATCTGACCGTTGCGGACCCATTTCACATCGTGCCAATTGTCGTTGGCGTACTGATGGCGCTCGGCACCCTCGTCACGTACGGCCAGTTACGTGTAGGTCAGACTCAGATTACGAGCGCAATCATTAGTGCCGTCTCAGGACGCGCCTTTGCACCAGCGTGGCTATGCCCCACATGGCTAGGCCGAGGACGAGGAGCCATTCCACCTTTATGGTTAAGCGTTCAGACCTCAACCCCGTAAACCGCACGATGAAGAATGCCATCAGTACTGACAGGCTGGCGAGGGCAGGATGTTTGAGCCACTTGAAAGCAAAGAAGTTCGATAGTCGTTCGTTGGCTGTTCGTTCGTAAATCAGCTCTGAGGCCATGCAAGCGAGTACCGTGAACAGCAAGAATCCACCAAAGTATGGCCATGGGCTCGTCCATAAGTGGGTGAAATCCACATTGAACCAATTCAGTGGGGATAGATGTGTGAATACCCACATCCCCTTCCAATCAAGTGGGATGGAGTATTGTGAAGGGTTGTTAAAGACCATCAAATTGGCGCCGAGGGCGTACACCAAGGCAACGCCCAGGTACATTGGAACGTTTAAAATTCCGAAGGTAAGTAATGCAACCGCGATGACATTGCCTATAAGTGTAGCCAATAGTAAGGAAAGCCCGTACACAGCACCTTGAATCGCCAGTTCCGCAACCCACCACCGGATAATACCCGCTACTGGGTAGTGAATACCTACCACCCAGTCAATGACGGCAAGGCTGATGGCCAGAAAAGTGAATATGCCAGCGATTGCTGCGAGGTCGAAAACATACTTAACGCGTACAATTGCTCTCTTTGAGACTGGACCCAAGAGTGTGAACCAGCCTACATCCTGGTTGCGTTCCGTCCATAGAGAGTAGATGGCGAGACCCGCGACAACGATAGAGGCCCACCATCCACCGCTCATATGCCCTACGATCTCGTTACAAAACCAGGTGAACGTGTTCACGACTGTGTCGGAATGCTGTATGTAGCCGTTCGGGCCTGTAATCGTCACGTATCGATGCAAACGGTCCGTCAGTGGCATCAACGACTCGAGAAACACCGATGGACTGATGATGATAAGGGCGATGAGCAGCACCCAGCGTTTTTGAAGCCATTCCTTATACAAGAGGGCTCTCGGGAAGAACGATCTTTTCACTCAGGACACCTTCCTTTCGTAGCATTGCTTGAAACCACCGCTCGAGGGATGCCGGACGAATATCAATGGGCTTAGAATGGCGCTCCAGCAGCATCACCTCAATGTCCGCTCGCTTTCCTGTGCAAACGAACGTCAGTGTGTCACCTGCGCTGACAAATTCGACAGCCCCAGGTATCGACGTGAGAAGTTGGGAAGAACTTGGTGCTGTCACCCGTACTTCGTAAACCTCTTCTTTAAGCTGGTCGAGGTCATTTGTACTCACGAGCTTTCCGCCAACGAGTAAACTTACGGTGTCGGCAGTCCGTTCGATGTCTGCAAGTTGGTGCGTCGCCATCACAACCGTAACATCTCGGTTTGCAACCTCCTGCAAAATGAGGTCGAGAACTTGATCTCTTGCATTGGGGTCAAGTCCATTCGTGGCTTCGTCCATAAGCAGTATTTCCGCTCGCGCCGAGAGCGAGAGGACCACACGTAGTCTCATTTTCATCCCGAGTGACAGGCTTCTTACTGGTTTCTTCAAGGGTAACGAAAAGGCATCCACCAACAGCTTGCTTCGTTCATCGTCCCACTGTTCGTATAGACGACTTGCGTACTCGAGGATGTCTTTGACACGGAAAAATGGATATAAATTTACCTCTGGACTGATATAGTGTACGCGCTGTCGGATGGTAGCCCCGTCCTGAACCTCTTGACCAAAAATCCGGACTGCCCCATGCGTTGGCTTGAGGACACTTGCCATCATTTTCAGCAAGGTTGTCTTTCCTGCACCGTTTGGACCTGCAATGGCATGAACGCTGCCTTTTTGAGCAGAAAAGGTGACGGCATTGATAACTGTTTCACCATCGTATGTTTTTGTCAGTTGGCGCGTCTCAATGACGGGAACCGCCGCTGGTACGGTCTCTGGGCCTGCGTTCATCACTGTTCACCACCTGGTTTGTCATGGAACTCTGTAAATAACTCTTGAAACATGGACAGAATCTCGTTATCGGGTATGCGCAGGTGATGGGCGTCGACTAACCACTTCTTCAGGGCCTCTTTGAGGTCACGCTTGCGGTTGTTGATATCGGGTATGTCCGACGGCGCGGACACAAATGTTCCTCTGCCGCGCACTAACTCGATAACATGTTCGCGTTCCAGTTCCTGATATGCTTTTGCCACGGTGTTGTGGTTTAAGGACAAGGAAGTCGCCAACTCGCGAACGGTCAGCAGTCTGTCGCCAGGCTTTACATAACCTCTCGCAATTTGTTCCTTAATCGCATCAATGATCTGTTGGTACATAGGTGTATGGGAGCGTACATCAACACTGATCCACATCCGTTCACCGCCTCTTTGATTCGCTTGTATGATTGAACTATATGATATGGTACAAGTATACGCAAGAGCGAGATGCAGAAATACGTGCTCCGTGCGTGCACCGTACGTGCACCGTGGCGTGGATGGTTTTCAAGGTCGGGTCTCGAAGATTGCATGAGCATATTTCTATCCGGGTATGCTGAATCGGCGTGAGGTGATATTCGTGGGGCAAATTATTCGCAGTGTCATGGTTGCCGCTGTAGTCAGCCTTGCTTTATGTCTCTTGTCTGCCGGACCCTCGTTTGCCGCGCAAAAAAAAGTCATCTACTTCACTTTTGATGACGGCCCAGGAGCCGTGTACACCCCTCAGATATTAAATATCCTGCGTCAAAAACACGTCCACGCGACGTTCTTTGTTCTCGGTTACCGCTGTCGTGCACTTCCGGCTATCGTACGACGAATACAACGTGAGGGCCATGAAATTGGCAGTCATGGATATGACCACGCGGACCTCTCGCATCGGTCATTCTCAGTCGTAAAATCCGAAATTACACGTGCAGATTCAGCCATTATTACCGCAGTCGGCCACAAGCCCATCTATTATCGCCCGCCTTATGGCGCACTCCGTCAAGGTGACACCCTTGCCATACAGCGGCTGGGGCATAAGGTTGCGTACTGGACAGTCGATTCGCAGGATTGGAAGGCGAAATCTGCTGTGCGCATTGTACAAAACGTGGAGCGTTCTGCACATTCGGGGTCTGTGGTGTTGTTCCATGACGGCGTGAACGGCAGCCGGTACACTGTCCAGGCGCTTCCGATTTTGATTGATTATTACCGTGCAAAGGGGTACGAGTTTCGAACGCTCTAGCCCCTGCACTTTCCGGCTGTGAATAAGTCTATGAAACTTGAATAAGCCTATGAAACTTCGTTATCAACAATAAAACTTGTTCTCATCAAAGAATAATCGGCAGTTTATTCCATTTTCACTCATGTCTATGGTATAGTCTGAGAGTGAAGGAAGTAGCTTCAACCAAGGAGGCAATATCTCGTGAAAAAGTGGGTAGTTGGAATCGCATCAGGCATGGTTGTCGCAGGTTCTATCGTTCCAACGGCGATGGCTGCAACCGCGAGTACAAAGGCACAGAGCAGCAGCATTGTTGTCAACAACGAGAGTGTTGCGGCTCCTGCGACACTGCAACAGGGCGGATCGACGTATGTGCCCGTATGGTATGTGATGAAGGCTTTAAAGGCGATTGGATTGCAGAGCGAGTGGACAGGCGGGGACTGGTTCCTCTCGACCACGAGCATGTTTGCCAAACCCGCGTCAGCAGGAAAGACCGTTCCGGGTCAAGTGACGGTATATCTCAACGCATCGAAACTGGTGACTGTACATACGGTTGTTGCAAAGGATCCGGCTTCAAAACACGATACGACATATGTTCAAGTCGGAGACTTAACAGCGATTTTGCAGAAAGCCAACGTGTTTGCAAATTGGAGCAATGGTTCGTATCAAATGCAAACGCCTACCGTCAAGACTCTGGACACTGCCTTCCAAAACACGCAGAGTGCAGCACAGTCTCAGATGACAGGGAATCTTACGGAGCTTTTGCACTTCACGATGAACCCGCAGAGCCCGTCCACGACGAGCACGGTTCCGCAGGACATCACAATCCAAATGAAAATGACGGCGGAGACAGGCACGGTGAATGGGCAGAAGGCCGCACTCGTTACCATCACTCCGCAAACGACCGCTGCAGCGGGTTCCGCGTTGCCAAAGTCGATTCAAGAATACATTCAGGGGACACGCGTGTGGCTCAATCAAGGTCAAGGCTGGACAGAGCAGACGAGCAGCGAGCAGTTAATTCAGGCGATGCAGTCGCAGATGCCGCTTAACAATGTGAACTTCAGCGTCTTGAGAAACATTCAGTCTTCGAGCACTGCTAACTCTACCAACTATACGGCTACGCTCGATGCGAACGCGCTCGCACAGGTACTTGCGCCGATGATGAATTCCATCGCCAGCACAAGCACCCAAGGGTCCGCTATTTCATCTACTCAAATAGCATCACTGCTCAATGACATTCTCAAGCAGACCACAGGTTCCCTGCAGATAACGGTACAGCCGGTTAACGGCCAAGACCGCATTACAGGAGAACAGCTAGCCCTTGATATGACGCTGCCGATGAGTACGCTTATCGCTTCCTTGGGAAGCGCAGCGGGATCGGCAAGTAGTTCGTCACTGTCGAGTGCAAAACAGATTCAGAGCATCTCGATTCACGAGACGATGTCAGCAACCTACGCATATAACAACACTCCGATTACTGTTCCAACGGGTATCAATACGTCGACCACGGCTGTAAAATAATTAGCATTAAACGGTACGGGTACGTTTTCGGCGGTGGTTTTCGAAGCCGGACCTCCTGCGGAAGAGCGATGCGTCGGTGCATCGCTCTTTACGTCCGCTGTGAACACTAGATGGACTAGGTGGATGCCTCGCTCTCTGCGGTGTTGCGCTGGCTCGGCCCTTGAATACCATGTATAATGCAACAGCTTGGGTCTACACGGAATCGTGCAATTGGATTGGGGGATAAAAATGCTCCATCAAGCAAAATGGCGGCTTGTTCCTTTACTCGTCGTTGCGACCTTGACTATCGTCGGCTGCAGCACCAATCAGGGGACAGGGCAAAGTTCCGGTCAAAGCCCGGTGCAAAATCCTGGTCAGGGTTCTGGCCAAAGTTCTGGTCAGAGTTCTGGTCAAGGTACGAACAGTGCCTTGCAGAGAACTGGCTTTCTCAAATACGAAGGGTCTTATGTCGGCGATAACAGTGCGGTGGGGCAGATATTGTCAATGCTGCCTGCGCACAATTATGTTGACAAATTTAGTTTGCAGACTGAGCACAAGCCCTATGGCATAACGGTTTACTATCGGCCAGGGCAATCAGGTGTGAATGCGTATGACCAGTTTTGGAACGGGAACAAGCCGGATGTACTCATGGCAAAAAATGCGGCCGTGTTGTTCTCGCTTGTGCAAAATGCGGACGTGATACATTTCGACGTCCAGGATGTAAGCACGTATACCTTTACTCGCGCCGATGTGCAGCAGAAATACGGAGACCTCAGCAAGTTATTTCACGACGACTCTTCATTTACCAAGTTTCTGAATTCGTAGGACTGTCCCGATTGCGCGATCTCCGTCGCATGTGCTGAGCTGTGAAATAACCCGGGGTTGTTCAGGTGAATGCTCGCTCAGATATTACCGCAAATTTCGTTCCCTGCTTGTCGTAGTTCCACACCGGCCATACTTTCATCTCACGAGCGGGATGTTGACTTTCTTCGATCCGTTCACGAAAGCCCCATGAGCAACCAACAGTTGACCAGAAGTTAATGTTTGACGCCCATCGGAGGCAAGGAAACAGGGATACCCATGAACTTGAAATGATCAAAACGGGGTTCGTCCACGCTACAGATGTACGATGCGCCACTCGATGGTGCGGGACCACCTGGTATGGTGAAAACTACTGACCACGAATGATAGGCAAATGGGTTGAGTTTAGATCTCCAGAACCCAAGTTCCTGTACTCCTTCGATGACAACCTCATTTTGAGGTATATGGTAAACCTGTGCGACTGAATCCCTTGCATAACGCCCCACCATATGTCGATTATACTGCCAAAATATAACAACCACGAGGACTATCACCGCGCATATGATGAGCAAATTCCGTAGAATTTTCATTCGGTGTTCACCTCCCCTGGTTAGACGCACGCCATTTTTATTCGGTTACTGACAGACGATCTCTGAACAGAAATGCGTGAACGGCAAAAATCAACCAAAATGAATTTGTTGATGGTCCGCCGATGATTTTGGGGTTGCGTGTTCGTCTATACATATGAATGACGTTGATAAGGAGTGATTGGAACAAGGATTTAGCGTTGTTAACCGTGATCCGCCATATTTCAATTTCTTACTAACTATTGGGAGGAAACTAGTCTATGACAGCGTTCTTCAATGAGGTTCAGGATATTCTAGAAAACTACACAACCGCAGTACGTGAGCAAGACGTAGAGAAGTTTGTATCTGCTTACGCTTCTGACATCCACGTTTATGATTGCTGGGGAGATTGGGAATTGGTGGGGTTTTCCCGGTGGAGAGAAAGCGTGAAAGAGTGGTTTGATGGGTTAAGTGAGGAAGGTGTTACACTCAAAATTGATTTCGGCGATGTTGCAGTTGAAGAAAATTCCGATCTCGCTTTTGTTCGTTGTGTTGTTACCTTCGCTGCCTACAATGAATTGGGGCAAAAACTACGTCAGATTGCCAATAGATTCACATTCGGATTGCGCAAAGAAGAGGGGTCTTGGCTCATAAGACACCAGCATTCCTCACTGCCAATCAATGTGGAGACCGGGAAGGGCATTTTTAACTTAAGGTAAGACGACTTGTATCTAAACTAGCATTTGAGTGGGCTCGTGCCACATGCGCATGAGCCTGTTTGGTGCAACCGGAGGCGACTGTCTTAATTTAATATAAGCAAATAAATGGTATAATTGCGTGAATTGAACCGCAGATTCTGCAATTGTCCAGTTGTCTTAGCGACTTGGATTGAATTTTGTTTGGGAAGTGACCACTCTCCCATCTGCATATTGATGCTAGTTATGTATGACAATGCCCACCGATATCGGGCAGAAAAAATGTACCGCGAGGAGAGATTCTTCTGCCGCATAAAATCAGGGCGAGCTCACCTTTGCAACCCCTTAGTGGGCTGTGTGGTTCCATGGTTGCCGTGAGCATTACCTTGCCAAATCCATACCGCAGTATGTCGATTGCCTTGTCGATGTTATTGCTGATGGGATTCACGGTACTGATGATTTACGTTTCGCAGAAGTATCGTGACCTTACTCTCGAAGATTCAGCGCTTATGTTCAGGAAGACTATGATTAGGGGGGAAGAGATTAAATACATCTTTATTCCAGATAAAATGTCGTCTGTGATCATTCATTTCCAGAAACGGAAACCTGGTGTGACTATTGCCTTTGATCGGACTAGTGCTGGTGAATTTCGTTCTGATCTTCGTCAGTGGGCATGGAAGAACGGAGTGCGCATCAAAACAGAACGTCCATTCAAAAGAGGTGAGTAGTGTCATGTTACTCTAGCCTCGCTTCTGCAAATCAGCAACGTATGAATATACAGTTTGGCTGCATTCATGTCCTTGGACGATGTGGCAGTGGTGCTGGAGTGTGGTGCTGGAGCGAGGTTAATGGGAGGACGAGACCACATGCAGATGGCAAATGTAGGACTTAGCGGTTTGATTTTATTCCTGATTCCAATTGTGACTTTGATTTTCTGGATAACGATGCTCGTTGCCATATTTCAGATTCGTACTGGTGTAAGGGACACATCCGAGAAGCTGAATGCCATTTACAGGTTGTTGTCCGACAACAGGAAATCTGACTGAACCAAAGAGCCTTATGGGAGTGAGTCACTTGCAAAATAGGACGGTACTGGTTGCCAGCGTATCCGTAGTTCGAGACGGCTCCGTATTGATGGTGAGGGACGGTAAAGCGTCAGCGAAAGACCTGTGGAACTTCCCATCCGGACATGTTGAATTTGGAGAAGACATATTGGCTGCCGCCTGTAGAGAATGCAAGGAAGAAACAGGATTGGATGTAAAACTCACGAACACTACGGGGATCTATAACTTTGAAAGTAACACTCATGACCAAGTTATCTTGTTCAACTTCACTGCTGAAGTTATTGGTGGTATCCAAAATGTGGGGTTGTATCCGGATGTAAGTGAAGCGACCTGGATGCAGTTGAGTGAACTTGTAAAGATGGACGATAAAGAACTTCGTGAGTCAAGAGTAATTCGGCAAATTACTCAAAATCTGATAAGTCGCCATTTCTATCCATTAACGTTGTTCAATCAGACACTAAGACAAATTTCAACGGGGGGCAAATGCTCAACAGCACGTCCATATAGCTAGGCATGCTGTTGAGCTCCTTTTCTTGTCAGATGAGGGTTATTCGCAAGAACATTATCACTGACGGACAGGTGGCGCGAAGACTGGAGCCAATCGAGACGGATGTACCTTTTCCCCAATACCATAAAACTCACAAAAGTTCATGATTAGCGGATTCCACTTATCCGGGTCAATATAATTTTTCTCTCCATCCAGCAATATCTGTTCGTTAATGTGGGACTTCACAATTTTAACTTCGATAGCTGCTAATGTACTCGGGTCATCTCCAAAATCATGAATATGTTTAACGATTGCTTCAAGTTGAACAGGGCACTCCTTAACACACGGAGGTTTTACTATATCCGATGGTGTTTGGTTCAATTTGGCCGTACCAAATTTGTCTGGTTCGTACTTATACCCCTGTCGTACTTTGTATTGCGTATTCCGGCCAAATCGGCCATCCAATCCGTTAGGAATCGGCCGTCAGGTCCGGTTGATGTCGGCCAGCAATTCCGATAGGAATCAGCCATTCATTCCGCTAATTGTCGGCCATGTGCTCCAATAAATATCGGCCGCCTCGTTCAATTCCAAAGTGTGCCTGATTTCTACTTACCAGACTCCTCGGTTTTTGACAAGTTACTTGTAACTTTCCGCATGGATTCTCCTCTCAAATTTAGTTGGTGAGCATTGTGTACGAGGCGGTCAAGAATCGCATCTGCGACCGTCGAGTCAACGAATTGCTGATGCCAGTGTTCAACAGGAATTTGGCTGATAATACAGGTCGAGTGTGTTGAGAAGCGGTCGTCCATGACGTCCAGTAGGTCACGGCTCTCTTGTGCAGACATTTGAGCCAACCCCCAATCGTCAAGAATCAGTAAGTCGACTTTTAGCAATGCTTTTACCATCTTCGAGTACGATCCATCTCCTCGAGCGACAAACATTTCCTGGAACAGACGAGAAAGTCGGTAGTATCGTACTCTCAATCCTAAACGGCAAGCTGATGTACCCAGGGCGCAAGCGATGAATGTCTTACCAATACCGGTACGACACAGCACATGATAAGTACATTTCGCAAGAGAAAGTTATTATGAGCTTCCTAGGACACCCTTTACACGGAAACGAGTTTCTTTTACTAGGTAAACAACAATGTAAGGACGGGCCGTACTACAAGGTACAATTAGCCGACGAATCGATTGGCTGTCTGCCGGCGAGGTGGTTCGATTCCCAATCTGGTCAAAATGTAACATCAGATGAGTCGGCCCTGCTTGCATCTATTGAGGCTATACGCAAGTTTCTGTTGCTTGTTGATCATCTTGAAAATAGAACTCCTCCGAACGTAGAGTGAATTTGCGCGAACAAATCTCACAATCGTTAGGAGGAGCTTGCATGAGACAGGTTAGTTTGTTTGAGGACGAAAATCAAGTAGATTTATCCGCACCGGAATGGGCCTCCCTCCCTGAAGAATGTCGCATCAAGGTAATCCGAGCCATTGCTGCCCTACTGTGTCGAATAGAGCACGTCAGAGAGGGGCGTAACATCCTTGAATAACGCCCATTCTAAAATCACGCACAGGCAATTGGAACGAAAGGCATGTGTATATGTTCGTCAATCTACAATGTCGCAGGTTCTTGGCCATTTAGAAAGCCAGCAAAGACAATATGAGTTAGTTGAACGTGCTAAGACCTTAGGCTGGGTAGCACCACAGATTCTAGTTATAGACCAGGACCTAGGGCAGAGTGGTGCGGACGGAGGACGTGCCGGATTCAAGCAGCTCGTTGCAGACGTCGGACTCGGTGATGTTGGTATCATTCTTGGACTCGAAGTCTCTCGTCTTGCCCGGAACAATGCGGATTGGTACCACTTGTTGGACCTATGTGCAATGTGTAATACACTGATCGCTGATTCGGATGGAGTCTACGATCCTTCGTCGTACAATGATCGGTTGCTACTAGGGTTAAAGGGAACGATGAGTGAGGCTGAACTGCATCTCATTCGCAGTCGGATGCAAGGTGGTTTATTGCATAAAGCTCAGAAGGGGGAACTCAAAACTTGGCTGCCGGCTGGCTATGAGTATGATGACGATGACAAAGTGGTGGTTGCGCGTAATGAAGCGATTGTGACAGCCATCCAACTGGTCTTTCAACAATTTCTTGTACTGAAAACGGCCAGACGGGTGCTCACCTGGTTTCGGGCCGAAGAAATTCAAGTTCCTGTCATGCACCCAAGTAAGGGCCTAACATGGAAACTCCCCACTTATAAAACGATCCACGGGATCCTGACCAATCCTATATACGCTGGCACTTTTGTGTTCGGTAGAACTAAATATGAAAAGTCTATAGGGCCAGACGGTCGGCTTCAGGTGAAAGCCAGGCAGGTGGCCCGCGAGGAATGGCCCATTGTAATTCACGATCATCATGAGCCCTATATTTCTTGGGATACCTTTGTTACCAACCAGGAACTCCTACGTCGGAACTTTAAAGGCCCCCGGAACTCAGGTTCCCCCCAGCAGGGAGCGGCCTTACTTCAGGGGCTGCTAGTTTGCGGAAAGTGTGGCCGCAGGATGTTGGTTTCTTATGGCGGTAAAGGTGGCAACGTGCAGAGATATATTTGTGGCCAAGCACAAAGAATGCAAGGGGCCGAGCATGTCTGTCAAGGACTTGGCGGAAAGCGCTTGGACCAGCACGTTGCTCGCCTTTTTCTTGACACCGTAACACCCGCCAGATTAGCAATTATTGGTGAAGCAATGGAGCAGGCCGAAATGAGACATGTTGCTGAGGAAAAACTTCTTGAGAAGCAACTTGAAAAGGCTCTTTACGATGCTGAACGTGCCAAACGGCAATACGATCGAGTTGAGCCGGAAAACAGACTGGTTGCTCGTACGATGGAAAAAGCTTGGGAGCGAGGGTTGCGTGAAGTGCAACGCGTACAAAAGCTGCTTGAGGAGCGTCGGGACCGCAAACATAATCCCTTAACTGCCGAAGAAAAGAGTCGGATACATGCTCTGGGAAGGGGGCTGAAAAGGGTCTGGAATTCACCACAAACTACCAATAGGGATCGAAAGGAACTCCTTAGAACACTCATTAGGAGCATCGTAGTTCTTGTTGATCAAGAGCAGCGTGTGGCCCGTTGCACGGTTCAATGGGAGGGCGGTGCTGTCACGCATTTTACCAGCCCACTCAATAAGGTCGGGCATCACGGAAATTCTACAGAAGAGGAGACGGTCGACCTTGTTCGACGTTTAGCGCTTCATTACCCTGATGATGTGATTGCACGGATTTTGGTACGTCAACACATTCGCACTGGAAAGGGTAACAATTTCAACGCGGGCCGAGTCTGTTCACTCAGAAATCACTATAACATTCCCGTCTTCTCCGGCCATTCAAACACGTCCGAGACTGAAAACATGTATACCGTAGCCCAGGCTGCTGACGAACTAAGCGTGAGTACTGCTACCGTGCTGAGATGGTTGCGAGAGGGTTTCATTCAAGGGCAGCAAGTTGCCCAGGGGGCTCCTTGGCAGATTGAAATTACCGACCATCTACGGGAACGGCTGGTGAACGAGCCATCTGTGGATTGGGTTGAGTTAAGAGTAGCTGCGGATCGTCTGAACTGTACGAGACAGACCGTATTGAATCGCATGCGCAGTGGACTGTTGCCCGCTGTCTATGTTCAAAATGGTAAGCGAAGGGGATACCGATTTCATGTTCCGCTAGCGCCGACAGAAGTGCCCTTTCTCTGAACAGGAATAGGACAAATATTGCAAATTCGAACGATCTAAGATTTGATGTAGATAAGCGATTCTAGTGAACAAGGGTATTAGCCAATTGAGTAGGTTTTTGGCTGAGCACTTTCAACCCCATTTGCAAAAGGTCTAATTCTTCTGGTGACAGCACTAACTTACACGAAGACGGTGAAATTTAGCTGCAATTCACTGGGGATTAGACCTTTCGAGTGGCCAAATAGCGAGGAGGAGTACCATGACACAGGACCTGTCGGGCCGGTCAGAATAAGATTATGATGAGAGGCGATCCACTGTCCGGTGAAGAGGCTGCGGAGTAATCCTTGGTCGACTCCGCGTGCCTGATGATAGTCAATGTCTTCTGGGTGTGCTTGAACCTTTAGATGGGCTTCCCGGAGCAGTCTTGTGAGTCGGTGATTCTGGCGTGCAGTGTACTCTGCGTCAACAAGCATGCCAAATCTCTCTTCAAAGGTCAGCTCAGAGAGATTAGGTGTTTGAAGTTGATGAGCGTAGGCATCTGCCATGCCTGGTAGTCGCATCTCACGCAAAATCTGTATGGTTTGATTGTTGAGCACAATAATTCGCCTCCAGAGGGGCAGATGGACTGCCCCGGTGTGGTTTAGTTGATAAGGTCTTTTCTCGCACTTAACGGATTGCTGTAGTATTCAGGTCCACGGATATTCTCGTGCGTAATGGGCGGAGCTTCAGACATATCCAAGGGCAGAGTGCACTGGTCAACGTTTGACTTGAGAATTGATTTTACGGTCTTGTAAGAATACGAATTTAGAGCCAGTGCCCGCCTTGCTGCATTCTCAAAGCGCTCTCTTGGGTAACTCTCGCTGAGACGAATGAGGCCCAGACACGAGCGATATCCTTGTTCAGGGTGCGGACGGCTTTCGATAAGCTGCTTTACGAGCTCCCCAGTGTTCGGACCGATGCTCTTGCCCCAGTCAATGAGCCGGGAGGGTGACCACTCTACGTGCTTTTGATGAGACTTCGGGCGGTGTGCAGGCTCGGTGACGTATTTCCCTTTTTTGTACGTTCTAGGGTGACTAGCAACTCGTGTTCCTCGGTGAAAGATTTCCACGACACTCTGGGTGAGCCGAACCTCTAGTTCCTTGCCGACCAGTTGATATGGAACACTGTAGTAGGACTTGCTTGCTTCTACGTGGTAGTCTATGTTTGCCTTCACCTTTCGCCACACGGCGAACTCATACCGGGAGGTAGGAAGCGGTCGGAGGGCTGGCTGGTCAATGCGCTCAAACAGGGACCTGCGTGAGCCCTCCAGCTTCTGAAACGGCTTCTCATTGAGCTTGGTAACTAACGGACGAATGGCTTGATTAATCTCGTCTATGCTGAAGAAGCGCCGGTTCCGTAAGACCGCTAGGATCCAGCGTTCAGCAAGTAATACCCCTGCTTCCGCATGGGGCTTGTCCTTTGGTTTTCTGGGGCGAGCTGGCAGGATGGCTGTACCGTAATGAGCTGCCATCTCATGGTATGACGCGTTGGGAATAGGTTCGTAACGGTCTGGTTGCAACACCGCGGATTTGAGGTTGTCTGGAACAATGAGTTGCGGAACACCTCCAAAAAACTCAAAGGCGTGCACATGTCCACCGATAAATGAAGCTAGAGCTTGCGACGGTTGTGCTTCCACAAAGGTATAACTAGTGGCACCTAGCACTGCCACAAATATTTGTGCTTGTAGGACCTCCCCGGTTTCCAAGTCAATGTACGGAACTGTCGGACCTGCGTAGTCTACAAACATTTTCTCTCCCGCGCGATGCTCTTGCCGCATGGAAATCTGAAGTGTCTTCTTCCACTGTCGATAGCGTTCACAGAACTGGCTGTACTGGTATCCATCCTGGTGCTCTGCCTTATACTCCTCCCACAGTAGTTGCAGTGTGACACCTTTCTTCTTGTACTCAAGATGAATGTAGTTCCAGTCGGGTTCCTCGCAGTTCTTGGGGCGACCCTGGGGGTTGGGAAACAACAGTGTTTCTAACTTTGGGTCGTCGATGTCAGGGGTCAGTGGCCATGATAATCCGACCTCACTAAACCCACCAAGAATCCTCGACACCGTGTCCCGTGACAAATTGACACTTCGACTGATGGCCCGTTCACTGAGATGAACGTCGTGATACAGCCTGAGTACTTCCTTGATTTTTCGCATTGGCGTCCTCCGTCTAGCCACGTAGACATATGCTCCTTTCCAATCTGGGATACGGATTGGATTCCAGAGCGAAATTTGTCTACCTGCCATGAATTTTGTCGCCAACACTGAGGAAATGAAACGAGGACTTAGATTCCGATATTTATCGGCCACCGATTTCGAAAACCGCTTCGCAGTGGCCGGTTTCAGTCGGAATGACCGGCCGGAATTTAGCGGAACACCTGGCCGGTTCCTAGCGGAATGAGTGGCTGTTATTTTCCGGATTCAGTGGCCGCTTAATTCCGGAATGCCCGGCCGATATTTTCCGGAACGGGTGGCCGAATTGCTCCGGAATACGCATTGTATTCAGGAACCGGATTGCGCCCCGTGAGAAGAGCCAATCGATCCACAGCAGAAACAAGGTCGACGGAAGGCAGGTTTAATACACACTCGCGTTCGCGTATGAGATTTTGTACTGTTTGAGATCGGTTACTCAATCCAAGCATAAATGACTGATGTAGCGACCATGCAGATGACATAGGGGCTAAATTTGCTGAATTATCTTCGTTTAGGGTGCTGATGAGTACGACTGGAGTTCCGAAATAAAAAATTTTTGGTTCTACTATTTTATGCATAGACAAACCCCTTCACATTTGAACTTACGTTTCACATTGTTTTTAACAAAAGAGTGGGATGGTGGTCTTTCGAAATCTTGTTTTCTCATTCCAAAAATTTTTTTGGAAGGATTCGCAAAAATGTTGATTGCAGGATATTACACGATATTACAGAATGTTACAGAATATGAAATGAGCGCGTGCTGCCGGTAAGGTTTGCTTAGGGGTGATGATTTGAAGAGAATCGATGTGGTGTACGCACTTATTCTCAAGGCGTGGGAGGACGCAGTGTTCAGTGGATGCACGTTGATGATGCAAATAAGCACCTCATCTATCATCCAGGAGGCGTGAAATCCCTGCTGGAAGGAAATTGTCCGTACATCAACGAAGGGGTCAAATGAGACTTCAACACGATTGGAGGTCATTCGCGTTATAACGATTGATATCAGCAACATATCCTTTCCAGTCAAGAAATATCAAAATTTTGACTGGTTGCAGACGCTGGGTAAGGTATTCCGTGTTTTTGCTGAACAGGACTCCGGGAATCTGTCATTTGGCATCCAACAGGAAGGACGCAGACTGTTTGTCAAATACGCGGGTGCAGAGACAGTAAATTATTCAGGGCATCCACGGGATGCGGTAAAGCGTTTGAAGCGTGCCGCACCTGTCTACTATGAATTGAGACATCCCAGTTTGATTACTCTCGTAGACCATTTTGAGGTAGGGAAGGGATACGCTGCCGTCTTCGAATGGTCCGACGGCCAAGGCCTGCATCCTCACTGGGCATTTCCACCGCCGCTAAAATACACGCATCCTGATTCTCCATATTTTCGCTTTAGACAGTTGCCAGTTGACCTGAGATTGGTATCACTTGACACAATCTTTCAATTTCATGTTCATGTTGAAGCCAGGGGTTACGTAGCTGTTGATTTCTACGACGGAAGCATCCTGTATGATTTTTCGGACAATCGCACAAAAATTTGCGACATTGATTTCTATGAGAAAAAACCCTTTATCAACAACATGGGCAAACTCTGGGGATCATCAAGATTCATGTCACCAGAGGAATATCAACTTGGTGCGTCTATTGATGAACGGACCAACGTGTTTAACATGGGAGCTACCGCTTTTGTACTCCTCGGTGGGGAAACCGATAGGTCACTCGCGAAGTGGGAAGCAAGCGAGGCTCTGTACGAGGTTGCCTTGCGTGCAGTTGATAAGGAAAGGTCGAAGCGTTTTTCATCCGTCGCGGAGTTTTACGACGTTTGGAGTCGCTGTTTGCATTTCTGATTGCAGAGCGTCCATGTCATGACAGGGGTGACAGGGATGACAGGGATGATTTCGACCATGGCGGGTGCCGGGGAAGGAATTGCCGTGCGGCAATTCCTGGTGCTCGTTCAGTGGATATGGCTCACACTGTTCCTGTCACTGTTTATGGCCTGGAAAAGTTGGATGATTCGTACATACGGATGAGTGAAGATTCTTTGAGTGCATGTAACGAACCGCCCTCGTGTTCAGTCTAACCAGTGAGAGATGAGGGGTGGAGGTTACAGACAAATGAAGCGAACTTGGACAAACAGTTTAAAAACCATGACAACCTGTGCAACACTGGGTGTCGCGCTGACGCAGGTCGCGCCGGTGGTGGCATTCGCAAGCACATCGAAATATTATTCAACGGGCCAGGTGGTCATGAACGGATCGACCACGTCGAAGCCAGTTTACATTATGGCACACGACCCTAGTGATCCGACGGGACAACCGGTAGCTTGGGTTCCACTCTACTATTTGCAGTCAGCAATGAAGCAAGTGGACATTCACACGGCTTGGAACGGTCGAGATTTACAATTCACGTTGCCTTCGACTTGGATGGTCAATACAGCAACAACAGTAAACCGTCCCTTGGCAAAAAACGAGATGGATTTTGTCGTCGGTTCTCAGCGTTATCAACCGACGCCTCGACTGATTGCGAAAGACCCAGCTTCCGGGCTCAACACGACCTATGTGCCTGTCTCTTACGTCAACCAATTTTTAACACAGGTGCTGTCGATGCAAGCCACCTGGGCTGAAAGTCATTGGACGATGGTGACACCGCAGGCGCTCGTTCCACAAAGTGTCATCTTATCTGTCATGCAGGGGACGAGTGAAGTCCAGTTTCCGAGTGAACACTTTACATCGTTTGGAACACAGGCTGTCACTTCTGACGGCCAGGGTGGATTCTTAGCAGCCATCGGCGCAAGTCGATTTCCGACTGCAGACGGGTTGGGACAATTGGTCTTCTTTTTCCTCAATGGTAAGATTGTCGGCCTCAACTCGAATACCGAAGTGACGGCGATTCAATCCATTCAAGCGGATGGCGTCGACAAATTTACGGTGACCTATGCCAACTACAAGCCGACCGATGCGATGGTGAGTCCTTCACTTCCGCCACAAACCGTGACATACATGTGGGACGGCACGAAGTTTGTTGCCTCGGCCCCTCTGGCGTCAGGTGTAAAGTCCGGAAATGTCCAGGTCACACACTCGTGGTAACTGAGTCTGGTACTTCATTCGTTTCATGAACGTCACTCGTGACGTGCGCGTAATTGATGTCATGTGTTTGCGTATTACATGTGTGTTCGTGGCGTACGCATACGGAACTGCCAGAGTTGTCGGATTTTGTCCGAGATTCCGAGATAGCTGCACAACTGAGGGGGTAATGAATGATGGGTTTTTTCGATTCGCTACGCAGGGCAGCAGAGGGCATTAGTCAGGACGGACAGTACAATGATGACCATTCATGCGCTCGATGCCAGATATCTATGCAATACCACGGTGCTCATGCGATTCGAACCGGGGGCTTGACGCGTGGCGCCGGATTCGTAACGGACCTGCTGCTAGGCGGACGAGACGAAGAATTTCTCAATACAGCAACGGAGCGCAACATCGCTGTTCATGTATTTGTGTGTCCGCAGTGTGGATCGATTGATTTCGTCAATGATCCCCAACACGGATTCTAGAAGGATTTGAACGCGGGGTGAGTGCCGCAAGCAAGACTTTACCCTCGAGACTTGCGGTACTCACCTTTTGTTTGAGGTGTCTGGGACGGGATACAGGCACCTCTCGCATTCAGCACGTGAAAGTTTTGTCAGGGTCAGCGCCTGCTTCACGGACATTCACGACGACACAGCCATCAGGGAGAAGACCATGGTTTCAATGGTTTCAGACGACAGGGTGGTCATCACGTTCAAGGTGACACAAGTTCACCATTGAGAAGACAATGGTTTCAGACGACACAGCCGTCAAGGAGAAGACAATGGCTCAATAAACCCCACGGGGTATCTAACAAATGGTAGATATCAGTTTGTGCCTTATCGACATACCCTGCTGGGTATTTTATGAAAATAGCGATACCTCGTCTATGCTTATTCTTCAACCCCAGGGGGTATCGTAAATATATTCGTGTGCGCTACAGCCGATCCGATACCCCCCTACCCAAACCTCGTAGCGATATTTCTGCACCTTAGCCAGAAGGGGATACCCCCTCCCCCAACCTCGGAGATATACTTCTGTACCTTAGCTGGAAGGGGATACCCCCCGGTCTCCGCCGATAGCGATACTTTTGAGCCCTCCGCTGTGCCTTCCGGCGCGCCCGGAGTGTGCTTTGCCCCCCGGTCTCATCCGATAGCGATACTTTTGTGCCTTCCGGCGCGCCCGGAGTGCGCTTTGCCCCCCGGTCTCCGCCGATAGCGATACTTTTGAGCCCTAGGCTGTGCCCTCCGCTGTTCCTTCCGCCGCGCCCCGAGTGTGCCGTGCTCCCCCGGTCTCCCCCGATAGCGATACTTTTGTGCCTTCCGCTGTGTCCTTCGCTGTGCCTTCCGCCGCGCCCGGAGCGGTACCCCTCGCAGCCCATGTATTCACGCTCATCCTCCAGCATGGCCGCTACAGCCATCAATAATGGAGGACGCGGCATATCGATGCCGCGTTTCCTTGCTTATTTTGTGCAGGTTACGACGGGAAGTGTTTGGCGAGTTGCTGCTTCTCGGCAACCACCTGGGCAAGATCAGCGTTCACTTTCTGCAGATCTGCTGTTACACCAGCCCAGTTTTTGCTCTGCCTGTCTGTCTTCAGCGCCTGTTCGTCAGAACGCAGTTGCTGCGTGGATACCTTTAACTCTTTGTTGTCCGCCCCGATTGCCTGTTTGAGGGCTGCCTGCTGCTCGTGGAAAGTCTTCACGACCCCGGAGGGAAGTAAAGCCGCAATCTGCTGTACGTCCGCTTTCATCTGCTGTTCAGCCGTCTTAAGTTGGGTTACAAGTGGCTGCATCTGGGAACGCAACTGGCTGACAGCGGCCTTATTCTTAGCCGCTCTGGCAGCGACTAATTGGCTGCGAAGCGACTCGACCTGCTCGCGCAGACCTTTCACCGTAGCGTGTTCATTTTTTAAGTCCGACCGGAGGTTCTTAACGGAGGCTTGCTCAGTTGCTGTCAACTGCTTCATCGGATTGGGATGGGCACTTCGCCACGCGCTGTAGTCCGATTTGATTTGAGCACTCAGTTGTTTGTTCTGCGCTTGCAGTTGCTTGAATTCAGCGCGTTCACTTTGCAAGACGGTTTTGGCCGATAAAGCCTGAGTGTTCCCGGGTAAAGTAGTTGCCGCCGACGTGGCCGGCGGGTTAGAAGTTGCAGCAAATGCCACCGTCCCGAGTGTGGACAGTGTAACGACAACTGCACCGAGTCCACCAGCCAATTTGGGCGTCATTTTCATATACATCCCTCCTTGAATGCACCCCCTTTGATGAGGTGCCTAACGGGATCGTACAAACCGATTGTGTCAGCAATATGTCATTCTGCGAAACAATTACCGTTCGGAGCAACCATTTGAAGGGGCTCTCACTCGACGTATATGCTCGGTATCCATAGCGCACGCGTCATGTCGACATCTATCCGTAATGGCGATTCAATGGGTTGTGAAAGTGGGGAACCAAATTGTAAACACGCTTCCGGACCCGGTTTCAGACTGAACTTCAATTTTTCCATTCATCAGTTCAACCAGGTGTTTCGTGATGGTGAGGCCGAGTCCGCTGCGAGCTTCGCCGGATGACCGCGAGGCCGATCCGGTGTAAAAACGCTCCCAGATATGCGGCAGCACTTCAGGTGAAATGCCTTCACCGGTGTCCCGCACCTCAACGCGCAGCTTACCATCAATAACGGTACTCAATACAGAAATCTTCCCAGCCTTCGTGTGCCGGATGGCGTTATCGACGACGTTGAACAAAACCTGGGTTAATCTCTCGGAGTCGCCCCAAATGGTTACGGTCGCATCAGGGTTGGAAACCTCAAATTCAAGACCTTTTCCGGTTGCGCGCACGCGCGTGTGCTCTACGACGGCGTCAACAACAGAAGCCCACTGGACGGGTCCTGACTGGATGGTGATTCGACCGGTCTCAATCGCAGATAAATCGAGCATCGTGTTGAGAAGCGAACTGAGTCGGCTCAGCTCCGAATGCGCGATGGTCAAGTACTGTTTCTCGTCGGAAGCAGGAATCACGCCTTCGAGAATGCCCTGAATGAAGCCTCGTACAGACGTCAGTGGCGTTCGAATTTCGTGCGACACATTCGCAATCAGGTCTTTTCGCATTTGGTCAAGCCGTTCCAACTGGCCCGCCATTTGGTTGAAGGCCCTTGCCAGTTGTCCAACTTCATCCTCACTTGTCACGGGCACCCGCTGTCCAAAGCTCCCTCGGCCGATGGCCTGAACGGCCCGGTTCATTTGCAGCAGTGGGGTTGAGAAGCGGCGTGACGTGAAATACAGAACGACGATGGATAAAAGCAGAATCGGACCCGCAATCAATAGAATCAGTTCTGTAACTTGTCCCATTTGAAGTTCTTGCATGGGGGTGTGAAGGAACAGAGCGCCGATGATAACACCTTGGCTCTCGATGGGGACACCGACAATCAGGGTGGACTGTCGTTGGCTTGTGCTAAATGGACCAATCAATTGAACTTGTTGACCACTCAACACTCGCTCGACGGCTGGCCGGTTGAGAATGTCGTTATGACTGACGAGTTGGTCGGTGAGACGCTGAATCTTGGCCAAGCCACTGTCCTTAATCAACAGCAAGTTGACCGACGTGTTGTCGATGCGTTTATAGCGCGAGACGAGATTGTTAAAGGCAGGATAGAGTCTCGGGTTGCCATTAACGCGTTCGAGAATTGGCAGAATATGCTCTGCTTCCTGATTCAACACGTGTAGCTTTTGTGAAGCTAGAAATTGCCTGATTTCAAAGTGGAGGGCAAATGTCAGCACCGAAAACGCAATGACGATGACGCTCATATAGGCCATCAGCATCTTGCGAAACATGGAGGTCATCAAGACTTATCCCTCCAGTTTGAACGAGTATCCTTCGCCGCGAATGGTAACAATCGACCATTTCCCCTTGTCTGTGTCTGCACGAAACTTATCTTCACGAAGCTTATCTCCTCGAAGCTTATCAGCGCCCGCCAACCCTGTACTAATCTTGTCTGCACGACCCTCGTCTCTGTCTGCACGAATCCGCTCCACACTGGCCGTTTCCGCATCTTGTGGCGGCCCGTCTTCTTCTGGGTTTTGACGGCGCGCTGTACGGCTGTGTCCGAGTTTCTGGCGTAAGCGTTTCACAAATACATCAACCACCCGGTCTTCTCCGAAATAGTCAATACCCCAGACAAAGTCGAGTAACTGCTGACGGTTTAGTACCTGATTCGGGTGCTCTGTCAAGATGCGGAGCAGTTGATATTCTCTTGGGGTGAGCACAACGGATCGGCCATTGACAGCGACTGAATGCGCTGCCGTATCAATGACGAGAGTCCCGAAGCGCAGAGCCGCTAACGGCGTGATGTTGACCTTCGGCTGATATGTACGCCGCAGCAGTGATGTGGTGCGGGCAACGAGTTCATTGGGATCGAAGGGTTTCACGAGATAATCGTCGGCACCAATTTCGAACCCATGCAGTTTGTCCGTGGCGTCCCCTCGAGCGGTCATCATCAAAATCGGGATATCTCCGCGCTCGCGAATGCGTTTGCACATTTCCCAGCCGTCTAAGCCTGGCATCATCAGGTCCAGAATGACGAGATGCACGTACCCGCTTTCCACTTGCTCAAGCCCTGCCAATCCGTCATGCACGCAGGAAACCTGAAAACCACGGTGCACAAGGTACATCTGCACTAGGAGAGAAATATTGCGATCGTCATCGACAACTAAAACGTGGTAATCCGAAGCTCGAAACGTGTCGTCCATACAAACCCCTTTTCCGTTTCCGATATACCATCTGTTTGTATCTACGCATCCAGGTCTCCGCCTGCCGACCTGTCTCCTACTATGGGGGCATCCGTTCCAACCAAATCTATGTAAGTTATCAATCATTGTAGCGCATCTCACCGTTACAAACATACGTGAGTTGTACTCGCGGTCATGGCGTGCGGCCGTGTCACGTTGTCAGTTGTGTAGTGGCAGTCTGCTGCGATGTCGTCATGTTCTCAGTGTGGTGTCATTCCTCTGCGGGTCCGTTGTCAGTCCCTCGTCAGCCCGCTGGAAGTTAAATGCACAAATAGTCGCAAAGTGCATATTTTGCTCTATCCGACTGGGCGTCTGGGGGGACGACAACTACCTGAAGGAGGGAATTTCAGCTATGCGGGCGACACCGCTGGAACACGGTGTACTGGTGAGAGTACGTGGCACCAGTGCGGAAAAGGTGAAGTTCCATTTAGGGGAACACACACGAAGGCGACTGCTCTCGATTCTCTCGCCACTCGGTTTGCTTGTTCTATGGCAAGTTCTTGTGATGGTTCATGTGCTCGACAATCGTTTCTTTCCCACCCCGACGGCTATTGTTGTTCAGGCCTACCATGATATCTTATCGGGCCAACTACAGAACGACTTGAAGGTCAGCTTAATTCGCATCGTGCTGGGTTTTCTGGCGGGGGCCATTCCAGGGGTGATTCTCGGTATCAGCATGGGGTTGTTCAAACCACTGCGCGTTGTCCTCGAGCCTATCGTCGCATCGACCTACCCAATCCCCAAACTGGCACTCTTGCCACTCATCATGTTGATGTTCGGTCTCGGCGAAACGGAAAAGGTTGTGATTATCCTCCTTGGCGTCATCTTTCCGGTCCTTATCAACTCTGCCGCCGGTGTTTTGCAGCTTGATAAGAACTACATGGAAGTCGCCAAGAGCTTCGGGGCATCCCGCAAAGACTACTATACGACTGTGGCGATTCCGGGAGCGCTCCCGATGATCTTTACCGGATTAAAACTCGGGGCGGGTATGGCCCTATTGCTGATTGTTGCCGCTGAGATGGAAGGGGCATCGGCGGGTATCGGGTATCGTATCTGGATCTCATACAGTGTATTTCAGATTACCGACATGTACGTCAGCTTCATCATCATGGCGCTCCTCGGCTACATCTTCAGCTTGCTGCTCGATGAAATTGAGGCCTGGGTTGTGCCCTGGAAATAGGGGAATAGACGAATACGGAACAGGGAGAGGGAAACAGGGAACTAGGGATAAATCCCCTCAAGAACATGACCGTCAGTGAACAGAGAGGAGGCGCGGTATGACCGCTTTGCGGATGGAAGATCACTTAGGAGACTACTCCATGGAACATAAGATTGAAATTAAGCATCTGGGGAAGCAATTCGAGGTCCGAAAATCGGTTCTCACTGCCCTCGAAGACATTTCTCTGAATGTGAAAAAGGGTGAATTTGTGAGCATTGTTGGCCCGAGCGGATGCGGCAAAACGACAATGCTGCGGATTCTCGGCGGGCTGGAGGAGCCTTCCCTGGGCGAATTCGTGATGGCACACGAACACCCGGAGCAGCCTCTGTGTTCAATCGTTTTCCAGGAACACTCCATTTTTCCTTGGATGACGGTGCGAAAGAACATTGCGTATGGGTTAAAACTCCGTAAACAACCAAAACGAGTGGTCGCAGAAGTCACCAATCACTACATGGATAAGGTCGGTTTACGCGCCTTTGCTGACTCATATCCGCATCAGCTGTCAGGGGGCATGCGTCAACGTGTCAGTGTGGCCCGTGCGTTCGCGAATGACCCGGAGATTCTCCTGATGGATGAGCCGTTTGCCGCACTCGATGAACAGAATCGATTGCTGTTGCAGCAAGAGCTGTTGCGAATCTGGGAGGAGTCGAAGAAAACGGTCGTATTCATTACGCACAGTATCGATGAGGCGATTTTTCTCTCTGATCGCATCATCGTAATGACTGCACGCCCCGGTACAGTCAAAGCCTCATTCGAGGTAAACCTTCCACGGCCGCGGACGATTGAGAACGTTCGCGAGAGTGCCCGTTTTCAAGAGCTGTTCAGCGACATCTGGGGGGCATTGAAAGAAGAAGTCGACAAGGCCAAACGAGCTGAGGGACTCGATTCATAAACCAATCTGATTAGTGGAGGGGGACGAAAATGAAGCATGTGAAGAAATGGGCTACCTCGGCAGCCTGTTTGGCTGCACTTGGGTTTATTGCAGTGGGGTGCGGCACAACCCAGTCGAGCCCGCCAGGCGGCGGGGGAGGAGCGGCGACAACCAACACGACATCAAGCACCCCTGCAGGCAACCTGATGACAGTTAAAGTAGCGATGGATGAACCGTCGCCGTCGATGGCAGGCATTGTCTTGGCTGACAAGTTGGGCTACTTCAAACAACAGGGGATTCAGATTCAGGCAACGAGCTTCGCCTCAGGTGCCGACGCCATGACTGGGCTCGCTGCCAATCAGGTGGATGTCGCTCCTGGGCTCATTTCCGCCTACGTGTTTAACGCAGTGCAAAGTGGTTTAAACATCAAAATCGTCGCTGACGAGGGACGAGATCAGCCAACCAAGGGGTATTTTGAGTTCGTCCTAAGAAAATCTCTGGCGAGTAAAATCACGAACTATTCTCAACTAAAGGGACTCACACTCGGCATTGCTTCGCGAGGAAACATCAACGAATTGATGCTCGACAAGGTGCTCGCGAAAGGCGGTTTGACGGAGAAAGACGTCCACATCAAGGTTGTTGACGATTTCGCTGATTTCAACACCGCTCTTGCCAACGGAGCAATGGATGGGGCGATGCAAATCGAACCGTTTATCACCCTCGGTGAGCAGAAAAACATTGCTGTGCCGTTCAAAACGCCCGGCGCATATGGGCCAAACGAGGAGATTTCCGTCATCATGTACAGTCCGCAATTCGCCAGCAACAAACAACTCGCGACCCGCTGGATGACAGCATATCTCGAAGGGGTGAGGGCTTTTGACAACGCGATGGTGTACGGGAATCAGAATCGGCAGCAGGTCGCCAAGATTATGGCGGCTTACACGAAAACATCTGTCACCCAATTCGAAGCCATGAACATGCCGCTCCTTGACCCAAATGGCTATGTCGATCCCGCTGCAGTCCAGTCTGATGAGACCTGGTATGCCGGGCAAGGCACCGTCAAAACCCCCGTCGCTGTCAACAAGGTCCTCGACCCGCAGTTTGCGCAAGCAGCTGTTGCGAAACTGGGGTCATATCAGAAGCCCTAGGCGGCACAAAAGCAGGCCTCGCACCTAGCGAGACCTGCTTTCTATTTGCAAGGCTTGCGATGCTGATAGTTTCGGATTCGTGGTGTCAGATATGTGGCACATCCGACGACGACTGTTGCAACTCCAGACGCCAACGTGAGACCTACGGTTCCAATGGGCGCTGCCAGTAACCCGCTGAGCCAACTGCCCGTGGGTTGTCCAAGACCAGTGATAGGTCGAATCGTGCTGGACACTTTTGCTTGCATGCGCAGGGGAACAATTTGTTGGATGATGGTCTTATACAGTGGCTCATATGGCGTGTACACGAGACCATTTGCCAGCATGATGCAAAGTACCATCCAGTACTGATGGGTGAACGCAAGTACTCCTGTGAGCAGTCCCCAGAGAATGATGACAACAGCCATCGAGGGTCCCATCGCCCATTTCCACGATTTTCTCGAGAAGATGATTCCGCCGATGAAAGAACCGACTGCGAATGCCGACCAAAGCAACCCGTATGCCTTGGCCCCGCCAAAATCGTTGCGAGCCATTAACGGTAAAACAACGGCGTAGACGCCAAAGAAAAAGTTGAAGAAAAACGTTAGCCCAGCCAATTGCAAAAGCAGTCGCTGGCTCCTCAACATGTTAACTCCATCCAACAAATTCTTGGCGAGTTGAGACAATTGGGTACCTGGAGTATGTAAGGATGATGGGATGGAGAATAGAAAGATTGCACAAAGTACAAAGCTCACCGCGTCTAAGACGAGTACAGGTTGATATCCAAGCAAAGCTACTGACAATCCCGCAATCGCAGGCCCAACGAGCCATGTGACATGAAGGTAGACATCATCGAAGAAATTTGCTGCTGTCCGCTCGTTGTCGGGAAGGAGTTCAGCAATCAGTTGGGAGCGTCCGGTGGAAGTTAAGGGAGACACAGTTGAACCAAGCGCCAACAACACGTAACTCACCCAAATCCAATGCACTCCCATCCGGCTGACGCCCGCTATGCCACCGTAAATCAGTGCGAGGAGCACATTACCGAGCACCATCATTCGTGACCTTGAAAAGCGGTCACCAAGAACTCCAGCGAATGGACTGACAAGCGCGGCAGGGAGCCCGACGCAAAGGGAAATCAAACCGACTGCGGCAGCGGAGTGCGTGATGTCCAAGACCATCCACAACACGGCAGCGCCTCCAAGTTCGCTGCCGAGCCCGGAAATAACGGAACCCAGCCAAAGATTTCGGAAGTGTTTGCGGCGAAGAAAGATGGAAATCCCTTCGTGACGGACTGTCATATTGTGGCTCCAATCACATCAAAAAAGTAAACATTATAAAGACGTTTCGTCGAATTCGGACCTCAACGATGCAGCCTGTGATGCTGCAGAATAATCGCGTGTGACGACACGTTTGTCAACGTTTGCGCTCTAACAGCTCGATGATTTTACCAAGGCCGATTAACACTCCGCCTTGGTAAAACGATTGGAACAACACGATAACACTAGAACTACCATTCAAACCGATTGCATGAATAGAACTTAAATGGACAATGTTGACTATGCTCGCTACCAAGTCCACGACCATCACAACTAGGCCAAGATAAAACAAAAATTTACCTACCTGTGGCATAAACGTCCCCCCCTGATATGGGAATTATACCAATATTATGCCTAGTTTAATGGAGGGTTCTATCGCGTTCATATGCAGTTTCACTGTTTATAGTTCCATATCCACGCAACGCATACTGGCAGCGCTGTGAAAACAGACAGTGTCCGGCACATTTTGGAGGACTATCGAACTCGGTAAAGCAGTTCCACGCGCCGGGCCATGGCTTGACTTGAATAGCGAAGTCTCACTCTCCTTGTGACCTCCTGCAGGTCCCGTTGCAATTTTGCTGTTGGATGCAAGAGCCTGTGTACATCACTTTGTAGTCTCGTGTTTGTCCAGGTGTGCATCGTGAACCCGTGGTCACCAAAGTTGCCTTTTACCGCTCTAGTCCATGTGGCGGGCATCACAGGACCGACGTAGTGATTGATGCCTACGGCAATCGTCGCGGTACCGCACGCGAGCGACTCGAGGGCAACCCGGCCCGCGCCAACGACGACATCGCAGGAATTATAGAACGCCTGCATATTGTCTACATGGTCGAGAACACGACAGAACGTTTCATGATTCACAATACGGCCCGATCCTCTACCCGCTACAAGCACCCGTACGTTTCGTTGGGACTTGGCATACGCCTTTAAGACATTTACGATGTGTCTTCCGAGCAGCGCCTTCCCCGCCGTAAATCGTCCGGCATACCCAATGACTTTGGCATGTTTGGGTATGCCAAACAGATGCCGTCTATTGTTTTTGCTAGTGCCTAGAAAAGATTCCATAGATACCCCGTTTTCGACTAAGGAAACTTTAGCAGCGGGGACGCCGACATCCCGGGTAAAGCCGAGCAAAGCTGGAGAAACCACGATGAATCGGCTCACTTTGGGGATACATCTACGGATAACGGCACGAGGTATGTATGTTCCATGGATCGTTAAAAGGACTCGTGTCCGCTTTGGCAGAGCAGTCTGTGCGATAAGACGAAAGCTTGGGCTGTCATGTGCGTGAACGACATCATATTCATCGACTGCAACAACTCGGCGTAGCTCCGTCGACGTGAATCGACGTGTATGGACACGTGCGAATCGCTTCGCTTTGAAGGCCCACGGACCCCCCAGCGTAAATATTCCCACCTTGTGCCCTTTTCGACGTAGTTCCTGAGCTACTGTCATAACATGTGTTTCAGTTCCTCCACCTTGAGACAACCTGTGCAGAACTAGAAGAACCCGCATATCTTCTCACCCCCGTCGTCAACACCATATTCAGCAGGTCGCGAAGGCGCTTCTGACACTTTACCGACTGTCTCAAAAGGGGTACAAGTCTCCTCCTTCATTCGACCTCGTGAGCGTGGGGTATATGTAACTGGCACATTATATTGCCGTATCCATGTCTTGTGCGTAAAGTCACGGCCGTTGACGACAACTCTGTCTTTGTATACCTGAACATAGAGACCTTCGCTATCCCCGACAGGGCGACGATATTCATCCAGAGGATTGCGTACACAGGAATCATTGAAGAGTATAAATCCATTTCGATACATGCTCTTTGACGGGTTCATGAGTGTTCTATGGGTGTGCCCTGAGAACAGTATTACTTGACGATGCACGGAAAGAGCTCGGACGAATTTATCTGATTGAATCACAATGTTGTTTGGTTTCGCCGTATCGGACAAGGTATTTGCAAGTGGTACGTGTATAAATACGAAGACCGGTTTGTCTGGGGGACCTGCTAGCAGTTTTTGGTGAAGCCATGTTAACTGTGTATCAGACAGATAGCTGCCATCACCGTAAGATGGATTCGAAATGCGAGAACGTTCCGAGCCGAGTACGATGAAATGATATCCCTTGATCCATATGTCGTAATAGACGGAGGGCATATCTGTGTTTGCGAGAAAGAGTCCAATGCACTGGGCTTCAGTCACTCCGTTCGGGAAATGTTTTAAGTTTCCCTTTCCGGTCACGTCATAATACGCAGCATAATACTCGTGATTCCCCATGGTAAAGAGAGTCGGAGGATGACAGACCTTACTAAGAATTCTGCGCATGTCGTCGTAGTCAGATTGCTGACCGGTAAGAGTGAGGTCGCCGTTTATTACGAGGGCGTCCTGAGAAGGATTGATGCGGTTGATGTCCAGCAGTGCCTTGGCAAAGTTTTGTGCTGCTTGTAAGTCGTGAACGGGCAATCCCCGCTCGCTAATGCCTGCCCGTAGATGGATGTCGCTTATGACACTGAATGTTAGTTCGGGTACGTCAGGCGGAACGTCGGAGGCGTGTGCAGTTGTGACGGTCCCGCTGGTTGCAAGTACCGCTAATGTGACACACATTGCCAGCAATGTTTTCACTGTTCCGCCCCCTTTCGGCTAAGGATTAATCGGACAGTTCATAGCATGGTCTCGTCATCCACGCTCCATTCACTCGATTATATCTGCGCCCGTAGGGGACTTATTGTTGGTCATGGCCACCTGCCATCATTTATCCTTAGAGAAGTTTTCAATGTGTGAACAAAAGCTGGCTGTGAACAAAAGCTGGCTGTGAAGAAAAGTTTGAAAGGATGAAATTCTCTTACGAATTTTTGCGGTAAGGCGTTCATTATCTGCGCAAGAGCCGCTGCGCGAGCATGACGTCCTCAACGCTAAATAGGAACAAATGACGTACCGGACGTTTTGTTTGCAGTCTGTAATAAACAATGGACAGGACGAGTGCAAAGAGATAAGCAGCGGAAGAGGCAATTGCCCCGCCGTCCATCCCTAAACGTGGGATTAGAATCCAACCTGTAAGTAAATTGATAATAACGCTCGCCCCTTGCATAAACAGCGGGTATCTCACTTTCCCGAGTTGATCCGTGAAAAACTGGGTAAGAACGCCTGTAGCACCGTATGCGACGGTGCCGATGAGAAGAATCTCAAAGGGTGAGATGGAACGGGTGAATTTGTGTCCATACAAAACGGGGATGAGCGGTGCAAATAAGAACATTGCTGTACCGCCGACGAAGAGAAACCAGAAGGTGAAGCGGAAGCTCCGCTCGGTCAGGGCGATGGAATGGGGCCGCTCTTCTTGTGCAATCCGGCTGTAGACGATAAGCGAGATGCTTTGCGACACTTGCCAGAGCAGTTCGGAAAAGGAAACGGACACTCCGTACCAGCCTGCCGATTTCCAACCGGCAAGCCATTCGACCATATAAAAATCGCCTCTGTAATTGAGCTGTGTGAGCACATTTTGCGCGCCAACCCGATGACCGTAGGGAATCATCAGGGCGTTAATTTCTTTGTCTTTTTTTATACTCAAAGAGACCTTCGCTTTGCGCAGGGTTACAATCATGGCAACAAGTCCTGCTAATAGATAGGAGAACAGATATACGGAGAGAGTAATTACGAGCGCAATGTGCGGGAATTTTCTCTCTACGATAATCGAATGCGAAAAAAGGAGAAAACCGATAATCAACGTGACGGGTTGAACTAGATTCAATCGATTAAGCAAGTCAATCTCATTGAGTGCCTGAAGTAGACGCGAAGAATAGGAATACGTCACGATGAAGGGCAAAGCGCCGAAGACAAAGACCATGTGAAACCACTCTTGGTGTTGCCACGTAAGTCGAAGTAAAACAGCGAGGAGGGTGACGCTTCCGGTAAAAATCAGCAGGATTTGTCGGGATGCAGTGCCAATGATTCTTTGACGGTCGAGTTTAAGGCGATTGAGTCCGTAATTAAAAAAACTGGCGTATCCTTCAAAGAACGTATTTCCCAGAAGCAACGTGATGCCAACGCTGCTATAAAAGCCTCGTTCTGCGACGGTGAGTAGATGCGCGGTAATAAGCCCGATGAAAAAAGACAGCCCAGACGTTCCTAACTTGTAACCGATGGTTCGAAGTAGTCGTGGCATTACGCTCATGCTGTCCTCCTGTACCGCCCCTATAAACCGTCGAAATGTCACTCATAGCGGGGAGTTTAGTCCCACGGACTCTGTTGGCAACATGAAAATCATAAGGCTGTTCTGTAAAGGAACTGTGCATCTACGATTAATGTTGTGTAAACACAGGCAGTGGGCATTTCACCGGGGGTTTCGACTACGTTTGCAACCGATCACGGACATGGTGCGTCACTCCATGTGGATGACACGGTACCGATTCTGGTCCCTGGAAGGGGTGAATCCATGGAAGAAGTAAAACCTGGGCTGGCGGCCGCCATCGACGGGCTCTACGACTTGTACGCCGATGAGCTTTATCGATATGCCCGGTTCACACTGCGAGATGTCCACCTTGCTGAAGATGTTGTTCAGGAGGTGTTTATTCGAGCTATCCGCGCATGGGATTCATTTCGTGGTGATGCAGCACCACGGACATGGCTTTGGCAAATTGCTCGCAACTATATGCGCGATGTGCTGCGAAGAAAAGAGGTACGGCGCAGGCACAGCGTTTCCGATCCGGTCGAACTCTACGACGTCGGCGCACCGTTTGAGAGTCTGCTCGAACTTGAAGACCAACTCGCGGGACTGACAGACCATCAGCGGCAAGTATTCATCTTGCGCTGTATGCAGGATTTGTCGGTGAAAGACACGGCAGAAGTTCTCGGTTGGACGGAATCGAAGGTCAAAACCACACTCAGTCGGGCGCTCACCAAACTGCGTACGCAATTCGAACAGGAACCTGGCTTCGCGAAGGATGCCGGGCTCACAAAGGGCACGGGTTTCGTAAAGGATACAGGCTTCACAACGGGCACAGTTTTGGCAAAGGATACAGGCTTCACAACCGACACAGTTTTGACAGAGGATACAAGCTTCATAAAGGATGCCGGGCTCACAAACGAGCCTGACAAGGAAAGCCTGCACAAGGGAGGTGGTCCGAATGGAATGGAGCGAACTGAGAGACAAATTTGATCCGTTAAACCAGCACGTGAGTTTGTCCGTAGACCGTAAAGAGCGGATTCGCGAACGCCTGCATGCCGAAATCAATCGCGTCGTCGATGAGCCGAAGACAGTCGTGAACCACCGTCGGCACCGACGTGCGGTAACAGCGGGATCGGTCAGTGCAGCTTTGGTTGCAGTACTCTGCATCGCTGCTGTGATTGATTATTCTGGGCAGAACCACGCAGCAGGGAATGGCCCGTTTCAGTGGATACACAAGTTTGCGCCACACGGGGCGGCGGGGGGCACGTCTGCATCATCCACAACGAGCAGTGGGGCAACTTCAGCTCCTGCTAAGGGATCCGCTACAGACGGTCCAGCGTCTTCAACAATGCAATCCGCGCAGAATTCGGGGGAAGTTTCGAACGGTCTCGCGCAGATGCCGCTTCCCGGGGTCCAGTTGACAGCGGACAGCCCCGTTCAGATGTTTGGAATCTACGGCTGGATGTGGACGACATCAGGGCTCTTTCATACAAAAGACGGTGGTGCACACTGGACCAAGTTGACGCTGCCTGTAGCTGGCAAACCGTACAGCGAGGCTGTGACGGTGCTCAATGCGGCTTCCGTTCAAGTGGCCCTCGGCATCGCGGCGCACACTCACGCGTCGATTCAAGTGCTTCGATCTACAGATGGAGGAAACAGTTGGCAAGCGAGTTCCATTAACGAAGACCTGCCTGGTCAGAAATCGGGTCAAGTACCTGCCGCGATGACGTTCGCGAGTGCAATGAATGGTTGGATGACGACCAACGTTCCTCAGTTTGGTATGGGGGGGACATCTCCAGGCGGTTTGTATCGCACGACAAACGGGGCACAGTCTTGGCAACGTGTTCAATCGGTTGGATTCCCGGCGGGATGGGTGCCGTTTGAGTGGATTACGTTCCCCACACCTCAGATTGGCTTTACAGTGGCTGCGCCTTCGGCAAACGCAGACGCCGGTGTTACGAACGGCCAGTACCGGCTGTACCGTTCAGTCGATGGAGGTGTACATTGGAGTCAGACAACGCTGTCCTTACCATCGGCCACGCGTGTGAACATCTTGGCGCCAAGGTTTAGCTCATCGACAGGATATCTCGAGGCAGTTGTCGAGAGGCAAAACGCGACCTCACTGTTGCTATTCAAGTCGACGGATATGGGAGCGACGTGGCAGCAGGTATACAGTTTCCCTGGTACGTCGGGCACGAGCGCTGTACTGTCTGCAAATCCACAAGCCGTCTGGGTCTATTGGAACGGAAAATTGTGGATGTCTGGCGACGGTGGCGGGAGCTTCACCAATGCGCCGAGTGTTCCAGCCGGAGTAACGGAACTCGACATGATGAATGCGGCGAATGGATATGCGGTGACAACGGTACCGCTTTCTGGGACGGCCGGAGAAACGCACGTGCTGTATGAAACAAAAGATGGGGGTCATACCTGGACGAAGGTTTCGACGCTGCCATAGGACCGACCTATCGGCAAGGTCCGCCGTGATTTGCAAACCGGTCTGCTGACCAGGAAGGCCCGCCATGTGGAATGGGGATTTGAATTTGTCGCACAGCGGCATACGGGATTTGAATCTGTCGCACAGCGCGACTTCGGATTTGGATTTGCCGCACAGCGCGACTTTGGATTTGCTTCGAGGTGATTGACATGAAAAATCCTGAAGGGGTCGGTTTGCGCCGACCCCTTCAGGATACATGCATTTGGGAAACGCACTGACTGGCCCCGAATCCTTCCCAGCTGGGTCCGGCGGAGACTTCGTCGTCCACCGAGCGGCTGGCGTCTTTGGTTGTCAACTGGAAGTTGTTGTAACTCTGCGCGTGAAATGGGTATCCCCGTACGGGATGGGTCAGCGGATGGAGTGTGTGAAAGCGGACCGGGCGTGTGAAGGCGGTGGGGTTGCGACACGCCACCGGAACACGCCACCGGAACGCGCCAGCCAGTGGACGCGCCAGCCAGTGGACGCGTCCCGGTGAGTGTTGGTGTTTGGTGCGTGGCCCATTGAATCGGATTGAGTCGACATTGAATCTGCTAGTAAAGCTGATATCAGAGTTGCTTTCGAAGTTGCTATTAAATCGGATATAGAGGGTTATTGAATCGCCTTTTGCACAGCGGCCCACACAGTGCCTTTTGCGTCCGACAGCGGAATGCCGTCGACCGTCACAGCCCCGTACATGGAGCCGAGCATGGTTGCAGTGACTGTGGTAGTTTGGCCGCTCGGGTAGTTAAAGGTCAAGGTTGCGGTGCTGGTGTCGTTGTAAGCAGGTCCGCCGGAGGTGATTGCGGGCGGATCGATGGTCGTGAGACCGTTGATGGCCGCAATCACGGCGTTGATGGACTGTGCATTGCTGACGGTGTACGTTTTCGTTGTTGGTGCACTACCGCTTCCTTGCGACTGTGTCGATGAGATTTTCACGTCGAGGCTGGTGGCACCCGTTGCCACTTGACTGGAACTGGGCCTGGCCGGAAGGACGGTGTCATACACCCAGTACTCGACTTTGGTCTGATTAGCCCCGAGCGCCTCGTAGCTCATCGTGATCTGCTCATCTTGCCCTGGTTGCTGCGTTGTTGGCGCGAACATCTCACTCTCTACATAAGCGCCCGTTTTAAAGTCTCCGCTTGCTCCCGATCCGGTAGCTGAAAAACCCTGCGCGGTATACGCTGCTTTGAACCAGTCCTCGACTTGTGCAATCGGCCTGTTGACGATATACGTGGCTCGACCCGATTGCACGTAGTCTTGTGCGGGCATGCTTTCCGAAGCACCCGCCAGCGCCTGACTTGTTGGCGTGAGGAGCGCGTTCATTGGTAGTTTGACCGTGACAGGCGGTGGAGCGGGCACAGGCAGCGGAGGCAAATGAGCTGCGGGCCCCGTGCCTGGGTTTGACAGGGTCAGTGAGAATGTCTTGCTGACATCCCCCGGCATGCCCCCCGACGCAGGCACCTGGACTTTGTTCATAATCTGCCAAGCCGATCCGGTCCAACGACTGTTCACCCCGAGCGCCCGCAACACCTTCATGATGTAATAAACAGGCAGATCGGGAATCGCGGAAGTCCCAAGCGTGGGGGGATAGGCGATGCTTTTGGAATTCACGAAGATGACAAATTGGCCCTGTTTCGGCGCGTGGTAAGGAACCTGTAAGTTGGTTGGAAGTGTGTAGCCAAGCGGCATATTGAGCGACAATTGATTCATTCCAGGAACAAAGTGGGTGTCAATGCCCAACTGCTGAAGGATGCTTTGGATGTTCATTGCGGAGATCCAACTTGTGGGTCGACCAGAGCTTGGATCGTTGGCAACGGTACAATTGACGGTCATGAGCTTCTTCCCGCCGAGACTGACAGTGGTGGCGTGTGTCGCCAATGTCAAGGTGGTGTGCATCGCCGAGGTCGAAGCAACGGGCGTCGCCGAGTGGGACGCCAACGGTGACGCAGTCGGTGTGGCCAAGTGGGACGCCAAGGGTGACGCAGTCGGTGTCGCCAAGTGGGACGTCAAGGGTGACGCAGTCGGTGTCGCCAAGTTCGCGGCGGAATGCGCAACAGGTGCAGCCATAACTAGTGGCGTGCACGCGGAAAACATAGATATTCCGGCAAGATATGCAGCGAATGTTTTGGATTTCATTCACGATTCCCCCTTCAAAACGATAGACGCCCGTCAACTGTCGCAGGTTACGCAGAGTGCCAAAAAAATGCAAATGTCACTCTGCGAGGGTGCGAGGGTGCGAGGGTGCGAGGGTGCGAGGGTGCGAGGGAGTAGGAATGGAGCGGGAATGGAGAGGGAATGGAGAGGGAATGGAGAGGGAATGGAGAGGGAATGGAGAGGGAATGGCGTGGGGCGCGATGGTTTCTACCAACGGTCGCGGACCCATCATTAATATATTGATATCAGCAGGGAGAATCCCTGCTGATACCTTATGTCTCTAAATCTTTAGTCTTTAATTTTAATCTTTAATCTTGAAGCCCTGCTCCCTGCTCCACAATGCCCGTTGTTGCGCTACTTCGAAGGACGTACCGCAACTCTTGGGGATTTAAAGGTATGGACAGTGCAGGGCATGGGCAGTCGAGGGTATGAGGGTATGCACAGTGAAATGTGTTCTAATGGTGTTCCTATATAAGGAATAAATAGAATATATAAGTGTATCAAGAATGAAAAAACTGCCTTCGGTCTGGCAATAACCAAACGTTGGGGGGTACTGGGGGCAGCTTAGGCTGCAGGAAGTATCATAAGTATCGTTACAACGTTTATATACCCCATGGGGTTTGTGGGGGGTTAAGGGACAAAATGATATCTAAGCCTAAAACAAGGGGGGTATCTCACCAAGCTCAAGTATACATTTGATACTTAGATACCCCCCTAGGGGTTCCCCCTAGAGAATCAAATGTATCGCTAGACGCGATGATTTCAGTTAAGAACGTGTTTTAGCGATACTTTTTGGTATCGCTAAATTCCGCTATACCCATGGGGGTTTATGGCTTAAGACATATAATGTATCCTACATTCTCGGCCCGGCCTCATGTCCCGTCCGGGTTGTGGGGTTTGGGCTAGTTTCGGGCTAGTTTCGGGCTAGTTTCGGGCTAGTTTCGGGCTGGCTTGGTGTTGGCTTGGTGTTGGCTTGGGACTGGCTTGGTGTTGGCTTGGGACTGGCTTGGGACTGGCTTGGCCCGGCCCCTAGCCTCCCGCAACTTCGGCCTGCCAAGGAATCCGGTGACTGCCCAGCCCGCACTGCGCCCGCGCGGTGCTGCACGCCCAGCGGTGACTGCCAGGCCGGGACGCGGTCGCTGCGCCCAGCCCAGCCCTGCGTCCCCCCGGTTCGGTACTGCCTCCCAGCGGTCGCTGTGCCCGCCCTGGTCCTGTCCGCCCTGCGGTGACTGCTAGGCCGGGACGCGGCCGTTGCTCCCAGCCCAGCCCTGCGTCCCCCGGTCCTGCCCGCCGCAGCCGAGCCCGCCCTGGTCCTGCCTGCCCAGCGGTCAGCTTCCGGCAAGGACGCGCCCGATGCGCCTTGCTGCCTCGCCCAGTACCTCAGCGGGCTGTACTAGCGCGATTCGCACGTAGCCTTCGCCTTCCTCGCCAAACGCATCCCCCGGTGTCACGGCGACTCCAGCCTGTTCAATCAGGGTGAGGGCGAATTCCTTAGATGTCCAGCCGACGGGGAGCTTTGCCCAGAGAAACATTGTTGCGTGGGGTTTGTCCACCTTCCAGCCTGCTGCCGACAAGCCGTCGACAAGGGCGTCGCGTCGTGCCTCGTAGATGTTGGCTTGGTGCAGGAGCAGAGTGGCATCGGATCGGAGCGCTGCCGTAGCCGCACGTTGAATGGGGAAGAAGATGCCATAGTCAATGTGGGATTTGAGCATACGCAAAGGTGCAAGTAGATGTTCGCTGCCCACCGCATAGCCAATTCGGGCTCCTGCCATATTGAATGTTTTGGACAGCGAGTTAAATTCAAAGCCAACCTCGCGCGCTCTGGGAACGGACAGGAAACTGACCGGTCGAAGCCCGTCGTAGACAAGCTCTGAATAAGCAAAATCGTGGGCGATGACGATCTCGTACCGCTTCGCAAACTCGATTGCCTCGCTGAAAAACTCTTCCGTTGCGAGGGTTGGGACGGGATTGCCGGGGTGATTCAATATCATGAGCTTAGCCTTCGCCACAATTTCCTGGGGAATTATGTCGAACCTTGGCAGAAAACCATTCTCCGGACGAAGTGGCATGGTGTACAGCGTGCCACCTGCAATGTGGACGCTTGCGTGATAGATGGGGTAACCGGGATCGGGCGCGAGGACAACGTCTCCTGGGTCGAGCATGGCTAGTGCCAGGTGGGCAAGTCCATCTTGAGATCCCATCACTTGCAACACTTCTTTGCGCGGGTCGAGTTCAACGCCGTAGCGCGACATGTAGAAATCGGCAACGGCGTCAGCAAACGCATCAGTGCCGGACAGTGCATAACCGTACTGCGTGACATCCTGAACTGCTTCTGTCAGGGCGTCGCGGACTACTTGAGGTGGCGGGAGGTCGGGGCTGCCGACGCTGAGATCGATGACGTCGAGCCCACGCTCGCGCACCTGCCGCTTGCGGTTTTGTAGTTCGGCGAAGATGCCGGTGGAAAGTTCACGTAGACGTCGAGCAGCCAAATCTGTCACACTATCGCCTCCAGGTACATTTGCCTCGGGTCTGTTGGTACACAGGGTCTCGCCATGCACGGGGCCTCGCGGTGCATAGCGCATCGCCATGCACAGGGCCCCGCGGTGCATAGGGCCTCGCGGTGCATAGCGCCTCGCGGTGCACAGGGTCTCGCCATGCACAGGGCCTCGCCATGCACGGGGCCTCGCCATGCACAGGGGCCACGCCATGCACAGGGGCCTCGCGGTGCATAGGGCCTCGCCATGCACAGGGCCTCGCCATGCACGGGGCCTCGCTGTACACAGGGGCCTCGCTGTACACAGGGGCCACGCCATGCACAGGGCCGGACGTTCCCAGGGCTTCGCAGCACAAACGGCCCACACCCTGCACAGGGGCCACGCCGTGGCTCGGCGCTGCTCGCCAGCCATTCCGGTCGATATTGCTATTGATTATACCGGGATGTGTCCGTCTCGTCAGTTAAATTCTGAGGATTCTTATTGACGAAAGGGTAACAAATTTCAGCGCTGGCGGGATTTGATGCGCTGCCTGAATTCGATGTCTGATATGATGAGGCAAGATAGAGCTTTCGGGTGTTTTCGTTGCTAGGGGACGGGGGGATTTAAGATGTTGCAAGCGCAAGGATTACGTAAGGAATTTGGTGACAAGGTTGCAGTTGATGATGTGACTTTCACGTTGAAGCCGGGTGAACTGTTTGGCTTTTTGGGCCCGAACGGAGCGGGTAAGACCACGACCATCCGAATGTTGGTGGGACTGCTTAGACCAACTCGCGGAGAGATTCAGGTCGCGGGGGTGGACCTTCTTCGACAGCCGACGGAAGCGAAACGCAAACTTGGCTACGTGCCTGACAAGCCGATGGTGCACGACAAGCTTACGGGGCGCGAGTTTCTGCGCTTCATGGCGCATCTGTACGATGTCCCAGGTGGAGTGGGGCCACAGGCGGACGAGTGGTTGGAGGAGTTCGATCTGACCGAGGTCGCCGATTCCCTCATTTCCACATACTCGCACGGCATGAAGCAGAAAATCGGATTGATTGGGCAGTTGATTCACGAACCGGAAGTGCTGTTGTTGGACGAGCCTACGGTCGGACTCGATCCGAAGAGTGCACGCACGCTCCGCAACGCCCTCGACGGCCTTTGTGACAAGGGCGTCACAGTGCTCATTTCAACCCACCAATTGCAGACGGCCGAGTTGATGTGTCATCGTGTCGGGATTATGGATAGGGGTAAGATTATCGCTATCGGATCGGTCCCAGAATTACAGGCACGTTACCACACGGAGTCCAACCTGGAGGACCTGTTTCTACGGTTGACGGAGGCGGCGGAGGAGGACCATCGCGGATGAGTACGCTCCTATGGGACATAAAGAAAGCGCGCGGCCTTGTTCGCTGGCAGCGCCTGCTCCGTCGGCGTGATAGTAAGCGAACCCCGGTTCGGATGCTCATCATGATAGTCTTTGGGCTGTTCTTTCTTGCCAGCATGGGAATGGCTTCCGTGAGTCCACTGATGGCCCTGCGAAACCATCCGCAGGAGATGGACGGGTTTGTCGTGCTGGTGTCGGTCGTGGCCGGAGCATTTGTACTCTACATTCAATTGATGGTCATCTATCAACGCGTGATTGCTGAGGATACATCGATGCTCCTCGTTGCACCACTGAGCGGTCGCGCCATTCTTCTGTTTCGGTTGTTCGAGAGTTCTTCGACGACGCTGCTTTTTGGACTCCTTGGGCTGCCGATGCTCGGGGTGTACCTGTGGTTGTCGCACGCACCTTGGTGGGGATATGTGTTATCCATCTTGAGTTTGTGGCTGATGACCTGGCTCGTCGCTGCGCTGGCTCTGTTCATCATGACTATCTTTATCCGCCTCATTCGGCGCCCCATCAGTCGCGATGTGCTCGGCGTCATCAGTTCCATTGTTGCTGTCGGGATATTGCTTGGCACACGCATTTTAACCCACGCGGCCCTTGGAACTCCGGGGCAAGTGCAGGCAGGCGCGTTGTTCACCTACTGGCTAAATCCGGCGTTCATCTACCTGCCCTTTTCGTGGTTTGGACATAGCATGATTGGCTTCACAGCGAGTTTCGGAATCGGATTTGCATATCTGGCGCTGTCGTTGCTTGGTGTGCTCTTGGCCGTTCAATTGTCCTTCACGCTGGGTGCGCCGGTGTTGCATGAGCGGTTAACACAACTGTCTGATGTTGCTGCGCGCCGTCCACGTCGCAAAGGGGGCCGATCCGCTGCCTCAGTCTCCAGAGCCTCAGCCCGCAGCGCGTCCGGTACGGAGGCTGCCTCTGGTGCGCGGGCCGGTGAGTCGCCACGCAGCCGCGTGGGAGCTGCATCTTCCGGAGCCTCCGCAGGGGGACCGCACGCCGCATCTTCCGGAGCGTCCGGAGTGGCACCGCGGGCCGCATCTTCCGGGGTGTCCGGAGTGGCACCGCATGCTGTGACGGGTGTCGCGCCTCCCGGAGGCCCGGGTGCTCAACCTGGTGTTGCATCGGGCGCCGTCGCGGCCGCGGCCGCCACTGCCAAGCGGCCCCAGCTATCGCTCGTTTGGGAGATTGCATGGAAGGATTTGTTGAGGCTGCGGAGGACGCCAGCGGATCTGGCGAATTACCTCTTTCCCACCGCATACCTGCTGTACTTCATTACACAGCCAGACAAGGCGGGTGGAATGGGTGCCATGTTTGGGTTACTGCCCGTTTTTATCCTGATTCTCGCGAGTACGATGGGAAGAGTGCCGATTTCGAGTTTCGGGACGGAAGGGGAGCAGGTCTGGCTGTATTTGCAAGCACCCACTCCGAGTAATGCAGTCTTGTGGGCAAAGTGGTTGTTCGGTACACTACCCACTTTGGTCTGGTGGGAACTGCTTTGTATTTTGCTGACTCTCTTTCACGCAATGACGCCGGCACTTGCGGTTTTGCTTGGCATCGCCGGCATTTGGCTGATACCAGGGGCCGTGGCACTGACGCTTCCGTTTGCCATCCACGGTGCTGCATTCATTCCCCGGTTGGTGGGGCGTCGTAATCGGTATGTAAATGCCCGTAGCAGTTGGTATATACTCGTGATATTTCCTTACCTGCTCTTGCAACTCGTGCCCCTTGGTGCTGTGGCTCTGGTTTGGATGCCGAGGGTTTCCATGGGCGGCGTCATCGGGACGTTTATACAGCACCTTCAGGGTCAGGCTTGGCTGTTGCCAGTCGGCCTTATCGTTTCCATTCTGCTCGCCGGACTGGGAACGCTCATTGGCCGATCGATGGGGCTTGAGGCGTGGAGGAATAAGCGCATCGAACTATACGAAACAGGAAGTTTGGATGGGAATGGCTGATTGTCGGCCCAGCCGCCGATAAGATACGATAACCGCAAGCACGACCGTAGTGGCAGTGGCCAGAGCAGTGGCCAGAACAGCGGCTAGAGCAGGAAGATTGCTCGAGAGAATGAACCAGGAGTGTAGAGGATGAGAGATGAGCAGAGCGTACAGGACAGCCGCCTAACAGATGACCAGCAGAATGGGATGGTTATGGGCAATGACGGACTCGACATTGGAACATGGGGCACGATGAGCGTGCTTGACAATGGTCACTTGGCCATTGGGGGGTGCGACAGCGTAGACTTGGCGGCACAATTTGGAACTCCGCTGTTTGTGTATGATGTTGGGTGGCTGCGCGGACGCATTCGAGAAATTCTTACGGCAACCCGTAAGAGTGGGTTGAAAGTAAGGGTTTCTTACGCCTCGAAGGCGTTTTGTACGACAGCCATCTGCCAGTTGGTGCATGAAGAGGGACTTGGATTGGACGTGGTATCTGGCGGCGAATTATATACGGCGCTGCAGGCCGGGGTTCCGCCGACGGAGATCCATATGCACGGGAACAACAAGTCTTGGGCAGAACTTGAATTCGCAGTCTCGTCCGGCATTGGACTCGTTATTGTTGATAACGATGTCGAACTCGGCATGCTGTCAGACGTTGCAGAGCGACTCGGCCGCAATGTCGACATACTGCTGCGCATTTCACCAGGGGTTGAGGCGCATACGCACGAGTTCATCTCTACTGGGCAACAAGACAGTAAGTTTGGCTTCGATCTGGAAAGCGGGCACGCAGCGCAAGCACTTGCAGAGTTGTCCCGTTATCCTCGGCTGAAGTGTGTGGGGCTGCATTCTCATATCGGATCGCAGATTTTCGAACCGCAAGGATTCACTGCAGCCGTCGAACGTATGCTAGGGCTGTACCAGGCTGGGCTTGAACTCGGAGTGCCGCTGCAAATTTTGAACGTTGGCGGTGGCTTCGGCATCCGTTACACAGCCGAGGATAACCCGTTGTCCTTCGATGTGTACATGGGTGCGATTGAGTCCACCGTGACATCGGTTTGCGGAGAGCTTGGAATGTCCATCCCTGACATTTGGCTGGAGCCTGGTCGGGTCATTGTCGGCCCTCCCGGCACAACGCTCTACACTGTCGGTACACAAAAATCCATCCCGGGCGTGCGCAATTACGTCTCTGTAGACGGCGGGATGACGGACAACCCGCGGCTCGCTCTGTACGGTGCGAAATACGACGCTGTGCTTGCAAATCGCATGCAAGAAGCAGTTGGCCATAGCTTGGCGCAGCCGGGAGATTCGGGTGCAGTAGAGCGTTGGTCAGTGGCAGGCAAATGTTGCGAGACAGGGGACATGCTCATTTGGGATGCTACCCTCCCGCATCCCAATCCAGGAGATATCCTAGCTGTCTTCTCGACCGGCGCGTACAACTATTCGATGGCCAGCCACTACAACCGCAATCCGAAACCGGCCGTGGTTTTTGTCGAAAACGGTGAGGCAAGAGTTGTGGTGGAGCGGGAGACGTGGGCCGATATGGTGCGTCAAGATCGGCCGTTGCGATAGCAATGACGGTAGCGGTAGCGGTGATGGGAGCGGCGTGAGCGGCCTGCTGTGAGTGGGTGAGTGGTGAGCCAGCAAGGTAGGGGTCCGCGTCTTGTCACGGAATGGAATAGCGCGTCACCAGCGCGCTATTTCCACTGAACTCACTGTAGCGGGCAAGAAATAACGCGCTGTGGAAGCGTTAAGTTTCCCGTGAGGCCAAATAGCGTCGTGTGAACGCGTTATCCTGCGCGATTTCAATGAATAACGCGCTCGCAGCGCGTTATTTCCAATAAGCTCACTTTCTGGGTGGTTGAATAGCGCGTTTTCAGCTCGTTATTCGGAAAACCAGCATCAAAACCGCTCATATGGTATGACTGGCGCGTCTGCGCCAGTCTTCCGAATCTGCACCAGTCTTCCGCATTTTATTTTGCGCATTTTATTTTCTGTAGTTAATCTGAAGTTAGCATGGAAGTCCCTATTCGCAATGCGGGGACTTATCGATTCGATGATTCGCCGTTTACGGGCACGCTGACGGATGGTCTTCGCTCACACGGAAAATGGGTCCGTCGAAGTCCGGATGGTCATCCCAGTCCAATTCAACATCGTCCATCAAATACTCGAGAAAACTAGAATACACAAACGATAATCCGTCTATGGTAATCACCGTGTCTGAATCCCACGCAGAATCCACTGCGGCCAGGGTCCAACTGGCGCCTCCCGACACACCACACGCTGGACTGGCCTGAATCCGAAACAGACACCCTGGTTCCTCCGCCTGCCATGCCATCAAGTGCTGCCTCGCACCATCCGTCAACCGAATTCCAATTTTGGTCTGCATTCGTCATGCCTCCCCACGCTGATGCGCGCGTGTTACCAACTTCCACGCCGCTCGTCACACGTTTTTGCCCCGCGTTTTTGCCATACCTTGTCGCCAGGGCATGTTCGCCGCATCTCTTCGCCATACCTTGTCGCCAGGGCATGTTCGCCGCGTCTTGTCGCCACGGCATATTCGCCATCCGATTCCTCTTGACGAAATTCCATTTCTCTTCGACTATTGTAACGTGTTTGAGAGGGAGGTGCGATGGGATGGTTCAGCCAATTTTTGCGTTATTACTCGTGAGTGCCATCTGGGGCAGCCATCCGGTCGTGGGTCAACTGGTGGAACAACAAATGTCTCCCTTTGCACTGACGGTCTGGCGCTTCACTTTGAGCGCCATCTGCTACTTACCTTTGTCAAAATCGCTGACACGGATTCTGAAGTTGCCTGCGCGGACACTTTGGCGGCTGTTGGGCACCGCAGCGTTTTGGTGCATCCTTTATCCTTTGTTTTACTATGAATCGCTCCGATCCGTTCCCCCCATCGATTCCCTCCTCCTCGTCAACAGCGCTCCGCTGCTAGCGGCGTTGTTCGCATTCGTGTTTTTGCGGGAACGCCTGAGTGGACGCGAATGGACTGGAATTCTCGTTGCGTTTCTCGGTGTCGTTTTGTTGACGGGATACCGGATCAGCTTTGCTGCCTCGTGGACCGGAATCGGGTTCGCAGCGCTCGCAGCCGCGTCATTTGCAGGATATACCGTCTTGTCGCGCCGGCTGTTTCAGGAGTTGGCGCTGTTTGACGTCCTGTTCAGTACAACGCTGCTCGGAGCCATCACACTTTGGGTTCTTACCCTTGTGACCGGACAGGCTCACGCGGTTACGCTGCAACTGACACATTTGTCGAAGGGCGGGCTGTGGGAGTTTGTGTACATCGGTGTAGCGGTCAGTACGATTGCATACGTGTTTTACGGCTATGGTCTGCGTCGTTTGCCTGCAGCCGTTTCATCCGCCATCACGTTTTACCCACAGGTGTTCTTCGCGGGGATATTGCAGTGGATTTGGATTGGGCACGCGCCAACGGTGTGGACGTGGATTGCCGTTGCTTTCGTATTCGCAGGCACTGGACTCATGAGTTTTCGCAAACGTACCCGATTGAGGGCTCCGCGAGAGGCTGCTAAGGATGCTTGATGTTATAATAGTTACAGTATAAAAGGACGTCTGTCCGCGCTTCTTGCCGTCTGTCGGATCCTTTTGCGGTACGGGGTGGGTCAGCGACAACGGGAGCGTCTGTTCTCGGGACGGCTTCCTTGCGCCCGCGTGCAGCGACGGCAAGCGAGACGCGAACAGCGTGCATCACAAGTGGCCTTGCGTGTCATGGATACAAACAGTTTTGCGCCAGAAAGCGTGAAACAAGGGAGAGATGACAGAGTGAGTACCATGCAGGAGAGCTTGTACCAACTGATTACAGAGACGTCAACCAACCTTCCGCCTGATGTACGGCGGGCCATTAAGCGCGCGGAGATGCAGGAAGAGATGGGCTCGCGGGCTGCACTCGCACTCGAAACCATTGTCGACAACATTGTGTCTGCGGAAGAAGATGTTCAGCCCATTTGTCAGGATACCGGCATGCCGACTTTCATCGTCAAGTGCCCGGTCGGGTTTAACCAGATTGAGTTTGAGAAGGACATCAAAGCGGCTGTTGTACGGGCGACAAAGGAAGGTAAGCTTCGTCCCAACTCGGTCGATCCGCTGACAGGCAAGAATTCCGGCGACAACCTCGGCCCGGGAACGCCTGTGGTTCATTTCCATCAGTGGGAACAAGACGACGTGGAAGTCCGCCTCATCCTCAAGGGTGGTGGCTGCGAGAATAAGAATATCCAGTACGCACTGCCTACGGACATCCCGGGCCTTGGCCGTGCGGGTCGTGATTTGGAAGGCATCCGCAAGTGCATTTTGCATGCCGTCTACCAGGCCCAGGGTTACGGCTGCAGCGCAGGATTCATTGGTGTAGGCATCGGCGGGGACCGGACCACAGGCTACGAGTTAGCCAAGGAGCAACTGTTCCGCAACCTCGAGGACACGAACTCAAATGAGACCCTGGCAGAACTGGAATCATACATCATGGAAAACGCCAACCACCTCGAAATTGGCACCATGGGCTTTGGCGGCAAGGTGACGTTGCTTGGGTGCAAGGTCGGTGTGATGAACCGCATCCCAGCAAGTTTCTACGTCTCCGTCGCATACAACTGCTGGGCTTTCCGCCGTCTGGGTGTGGTTGTCGATCCGCTGTCAGGATCCATCAAACACTGGCTGTACCGTGACAAACCCGAGGAAATGCAGCGCCCGGCAGGCGGTTTCGACGTCGATAAGGCCATCGTTTTGCAAGCGCCGGTTTCGGAAGAAGTCATCCGCTCACTCAAGGTTGGCGATGTCGTCCTCATCAAGGGTGAGATGCACACAGGCCGCGATGAGTTGCATAAATACCTGATGCATAACGATGCACCGGTAAACCTGCATGGCGGCGTCCTGTATCACTGCGGACCGGTGATGCTGCAGGATGAATCTGGCGAGTGGCACGTAAAGGCGGCGGGCCCGACGACGAGTTCGCGCGAAGAACCATACCAGGCGGATATCATTGAGAAGTTCGGCCTGCGAGCGATTATCGGCAAAGGCGGTATGGGTCAAAAGACACTCGACGGGCTGCAGAAATCCGGCGCCGTTTACCTCAACGCAATCGGTGGGGCGGCGCAGTACTACGCGAGATCGGTCAGGAAAGTGAACGGTGTAGACTTCCTCGACAAATTCGGGGTTCCAGAAGCGATGTGGCACTTGGATGTGGATGCGTTCCCTGCAATTGTGACCATGGACGCACACGGAAACAGCTTGCATAAGGATGTTGCGGAAGCCTCGATGGTAAAACTCGAGGACCTCAAGGATCCAGTATTTGCGTAACAAGCATGCATGTCATTCGACAGGCAGGCAGCGCCAGGCCTGAGACCAACCTTCATCAGATGGGCGGCGCTAAGCAAGCAACGCCATCAGAGGATTGTAATGAGCGGGGTGTGCAACGACGAAACGTTGCACACCCCGCTTCCATTGCCGCAAGGCTGCCGCAAGGCTGCCGCAAGCCTGCGGCACTCACTATTTGCCGCGCCGCAGAATGCGCTTTGCAAAGTCCACGTAGGCCATGATGTCCTCGCGTCGAATGCGGACGAGCCCCAGTCCCGAGATGTGGTTGACCTTACCGAACCAATACACGTACACGATGAATGACAGCACGTACGATCCCGTTGAAGCAATCGCACCCCCCACCAGTCCGAGTGTTGGCAGGAAGATGACACATAGCACCGCGTTGATGGCAGCTGATAGCCCGTTCATGACGATGGTCGTCTTGGGGCTGCCGAGCTGATTGGTGTAGTACTGTAAAACGACGTTACTCGCCGCTTTGACGACCAGACCTGGGAGGAGGATGAAAAACGGTAACAGTGCACCGGCGTAGCGGTGACCGTACGCAGCGACAATGAGCCAGGGAAAGAATATGTACATGCCAATTGCAACGATGCTTGTCGAAACCAGCGTCTGCCGTGCAGACAGTTCTGTAATGGCAATGGCATCTCCGCGAGAACCGCCTGTCATCCGCGTAAAGACGACCTGCGTAATCGACTGCGAGATGTTTAACAAAACCTCAGAGGCAACGACTGCAATGCCGTAATCGGAAGCAATTGCCGCAGGGATGTAGATCTTGACCAACCATAAGTCCATTCGGTAGTTTGCAATGTTGACCAGATTTGAGATGGACAACCATCCGCCGTAATGGAACATACCTGACCATTCTCGCTTTGAGTAGCGCCAGCGCCGAACCTTGTGTTTGCCAAACAGCTGATACGCCACAAGGATGGCCCCAGCTCCCGCGATGGCAAACGATGCTGTCCAGCCAACGTAGGACAGTGTAAGGCGGAGATGTTCAGGGATGCGGTGGTCAAAAAATATAGGTAAGTAGATGATGAGAAAGAGGAGAGGCTGCGCCAGGTTTGCGCGGTTTAACCACGACATCTGATTCGAACCCTGCAACAGGTACGACCCGTAGCTGAACATGAACGTAAATGGCATGACGAGGAATGCCCACAGCCATACCGAATTGAATTGGGGGCCAAGTATCAGTTTCACACTTAATGCGCCGACCCAAACGATGAAACTCAGCGAAAAGATAAACAGGTTCCCCATTTGCGTGATGTCTTCGAGGTCTTGGGGGCGTTTCGAAAGCGCATAAGCCCAGTACCCATTGTAACCACCAATATAGGTTGTCCCAGTACCAGAGATGGTACCTGTAAACTGAAAGTCAAAACGGTCCCCTTTACTTAAAAGGTACCTGGCGGTCAATGCTCCATTGACGAAGCTCACGAATGACAGGATGATTTTATAGAAAAAAGTTACTAAGGTCTTGCCTGACATACTCATCGATTTATCTTCTCCGCTGTGAAACGTCTTTATTTGCTGGTTAGAGGCGCAGATGACACACCACAGCTTGCGCCAGTTGGCACGCACGCTTGTCATTGAATGCAGGCCTCGTATCCACTTGTCACAGGGCACAGACCGTGCCACGTATTCGACAGTATCACGCCAGGGCATCGCCTTCAACAGGCGATTTGTGAATCGCAGACAAAAAATGCGGCAACGCAACACGCTCACCCGCCCGACCCGACATGACATGCCTCCGTCTCGGCCAAGAGGAAGTCGGGTTCAAAATGTGGTAAGATCTTCTCTATTCTTCCGCTAACACGGAAGGTCAACACGGAAGGCTAACACGGAAGGCTAACACGGAAGGCTAACACGGAAGGTCAACACGGAAGGCCAACACAACACCTTGTTCATACGCAGGGGGCGGCAGAGTTGAGAGCAGTTGACGTCATCCATAAGAAGCGCCTCGGAGAAGTGCTCACCGCAAACGAGATAGAGTTCCTGATTCAGGGGTACGTTCAAGATAGCATCCCGGACTATCAAATGAGTGCGTTCTCGATGGCTGTATGTTTTCAGGGTATGACCTCGCAAGAGACGGCCCATTTGACGAAAGCCATGGTGGAATCCGGCGACAAGGTCGATCTCTCTGGGATTGACGGGATAAAGGTAGACAAGCATAGTACAGGCGGCGTGGGCGACACAACGACCTTGGTGCTCGGTCCCATGGTGGCGGCGCTGGGTGTGCCTGTCGCCAAAATGTCCGGTCGGGGCCTCGGTCACACGGGCGGAACTCTCGACAAGCTGGAGTCGATTTCTGGCTTTCATACAGATTTGTCACGAGATGAACTGATTGCGCAAGTGAAAGACATTGGCCTTGCTGTAGCAGGTCAGACCGCCAACCTTACCCCGGCGGACAAAAAACTGTATGCACTGCGAGACGTCACCGACACGGTGCAGTCCATTCCACTAATAGCGAGTTCCATCATGAGTAAAAAACTGGCGAGTGGCGCCGACGCTATCGTCCTCGATGTCAAAGTCGGCGACGGAGCGTTTATGAAGGATTTTGATGAAGCGCGAACGCTGGCTGAGGCGATGGTCGCGATTGGGGAGCACGCTGGACGAAAGACGGTAGCGGTCCTAACCACGATGGAGCAACCGCTCGGCCACGCCATTGGCAACGCCCTCGAAGTCCGCGAAGCCATCGCCACGCTGCGCGGAGAAGGTCCAGCGGATCTCACCGAGCTGTGTCTCACACTTGGCGCAGAAATGGTCATGCTGGCTGGTGCCGCAACGAGTGTTAGCGAGGCTCGTGACAAACTTCGCAGGACACTGGAGAACGGCGCTGCAATCGAGAAATTCAAAGAGTTCGTGAGAGCTCAGGGCGGTGACCATCGCGTTGCAGATGACCCATCTCTGTTACCGAAGGCTCCCGTTGTCACGACCTGGCGTGCATCCTCAGATGGATATGTTGCAACGCTTCATGCAGAGGAGATTGGGCGGGTTGCGATGCGCCTCGGGGCCGGCCGGACGACGCATGATGCGGATATCCATCCTGCGGTTGGACTAGTCTTGCAGCGAAAAGTAGGTGAATCCGTGCGGAAAGGGGAGGCTGTCGTCGAGATTTACGCTCGCAGCGAAACGGAAGCAGCGCAAGCCGCGAAGGAGCTTGATGGGTGTATCGAAATCGTCGGTCATGCCGTTGAAGCGCCCCCTTTGCTGTTAGACATTGTCCGTGAGGCCACCGGCAAAGACGGGGCTTCCGAAACACATGGAACTTCCGAAACAGACGAGGCTTCCGACACACACGGAACTTCCGACACACACGGAACTTCCGAAACAGACGAGGCTTCCGAAACAGACGAGGCTTCCGAAACACACAGAACTCCCGAAACAGGTGGGGCCTCCGAAACACACAAGACTTCCGAAACAGACGTGTTGCGAGCTGGACAACTTGATTTGGCTCAGACCGCGGCCGAGGACACGACGGGCCCATCTGTCGGCGATGAACATACGCACGCATCTGCCACCAGTGACTTGGTTCAGGCGGCGCGCGAGGCCATGAAAAAGGCGTACGTCCCGTACTCGCATTTTCCTGTCGGGGCAGCCTTGCAACTGTCGAATGGTGAAGTCGTGACGGGAGCGAACATCGAAAATGCTTCATACGGACTCACGAATTGTGCAGAGCGAACAGCTATCTTTCGCGCTCGAATGCTCCATGACTTGCCGGGCGATACAAGTATCGTAGCCATTGCTGTCGTTGCGGACAGTGAGGGCGCCATCTCTCCTTGCGGAGCATGCCGTCAGGTCATGGCCGAGTTTTGCGAGGCCAGTGTGCCCGTCGTGCTGACAGACCTGCAAGGAGACGAACTACATACAACGGTGGGTGACTTGTTGCCGTACGCCTTTGATTCGCGGCAGATGGACGATAGAGAGAGGCCGGATGAAAGCCGCAAAGGCGAAACGAAGCGGTAAGAAACCGGGCTTTAAACCGGGGCCTCAGTCGTCAAGAACCGGGATGCATCTGGCAAGCGAAGTCGAGAAGTCGAGAAGTCGAGAAGTCCGAACATACTCGAAGGATAACGAGGGAGGTAATTGGCATGCGTAATTACAAGATGGACTGGAAGGGATTGTCCTCGGCAGATTTTCCGTTAACACCAGACGAAGGTGATGCGAAGGGCGGGCGTGGGCTGCCGTCAAGAGCTGACATCGACGCAAAGTATCAGTGGCGGCTCGAAGACATGTACAGCTCGATTGAAGCTTGGAACGTCGATGCGGAAGCCGTCTTAAAGGACAGTGAAGAACTGTCGACCCTTGCAGGCAGGCTCGGAGACGGGGCAGAAAACCTGCTCACGGCTCTGAAGTTGCAGGATGAGATTGGCAAACGCCTGTCAAAGATGTTTGCCTTTGCAAGGATGCGCCGTGACGAGGACAACACCAATGCGACATATCAGGCGTTGACCGACAAGGCGATGTCGATTGCTGTTCGCGTCGAAGGTGCAAAGGCGTTCCTGGTGCCGGAGATCCTCGAATTACCTGAGTCTCAACTGCAGACTTATTTGCAAACCAACAGCGACCTTGGCCTCTATGAATTTGTGATTACGGATCTCGTTCGCCAAAAAGCCCACGTCCTGCCGACAGAGCAGGAGGCACTTCTGGCTGCTGCGGGTGAAGTGACGAGTGCACCGAGCCAGATTTTCACCATGTTCAACAACGCCGATTTGAAGTTCCCCATGGTCAAGGACGATGACGGTGAGGAAATTGAACTGACCCACGGCCGCTACATCCACTTGATGGAGAGCACCAATCAAGAGGTCCGTAAGACGGCTTTCGAAGCGATGTACCAGACTTACGGTGCAAACAAGAACACGCTTGCTGCGGTTTACGGCGCCAGCGTTAAAAAAGACATTTTCTATGCGAGCGTACGGAGCTATGAATCTGCACGGCAAGCGGCACTTGACGACGACAACGTGCCGGTGTCTGTGTACGACAACCTGATTGCAGCGGTGCATGAATCACTTCCGGCGCTTCACAAGTATCTGCGCTTACGCAAGCGCGTCCTCGGTCTCGATGAGCTGCACATGTACGACATCTACACGCCGCTTGTATCGGAAATGAAGGTCAACATTCCGTACTCCGAAGCACTGACAACCGTTGGCGAGGCCATCGCACCGCTCGGTGAGGAGTATCAGCGCATTGCCCGTGAAGGCATGCAAAGCGGTTGGATTGACGTCTACGAGACAAAGGGTAAGACAAGCGGAGCCTATTCATGGGGCGCGTACGGGGTGCATCCGTACATCCTGCTCAATTATCAAGAAAGTCTTGACAACATGTTCACCTTGGCGCATGAACTCGGCCACGCCATGCACACCTACTACTCCCATGCGAATCAGCCGTTCGTCTATTCCGGCTACACCATCTTTGTGGCAGAGGTTGCATCCACATGCAACGAAGCCCTCTTAACGGACTATCTGTTGAAGCGCACGGACGACAAGCAGATGCGGGCATACCTCCTCAATCACCAACTGGAAACCATCCGCGGCACCTTGTTCCGGCAGACGATGTTTGCAGAGTTTGAGAAACTGACGCATCAGCATGCCGAAGAGGGCGGTGCTCTGACCCCCGACTGGCTGTCTGACACCTATTACAAATTAAATGAAGCATTCTTTGGTGCAGAGTGTGTCGTGGACCCAGACATTGCGATTGAATGGGCGCGCATCCCGCACTTCTACACACCGTTTTACGTCTACAAGTACGCAACGGGAATCTCAGCGTCTACAGCGTTGTCGCAAAAGATCCTCCATGAAGGACCGGATGCGGCGGCGCGTTACATGGAATTCTTGAAGAGCGGCGGATCGGACTATCCGATTGAACTTCTCCGCAAGGCAGGCGTGGACATGGAGTCGCCTGAGCCGGTGCGTGCCACATTAAAGCAGTTCTCGGAAATGGTTGACGAATTGGCCGCAATTCTCGAAGGCTAAGGGGAGTCGTTTCATGTCCGGTAAGGCCCGTGCACGTGTTGTTATCATGTGGATCACGGTTGTACTCACAGTGCTGACACTTGCCGTCTATGTGACGGCGGTGTTTACGCACCGCGGCAACCCGGTGTGGAACCGAGCACTTCTCACATACTGTGGTGTGTTCTGGGTGTTTCTCGCTTTTGATGAAATTGGTCGCCGTGCTGCAGCTATCGGGGCTGCAAAGCGAACGGTCTCTGTTCGCCCGCGGCCGCAACCGCAAGCGAATATGCCGCTGCCCGGGGCTGCAGGAGTGAGGGCAGGGGGTGGGGCAGGAGCCGGGTCGGGAATCGGCTCGGGGGAGTTTTCAGACCTTGCACGTGAGACGCGTCTCACGCGTGTTGATGCTGCATCGACACGGTTTGTGCAGAGTATGGTGAACGACTGTGTGAAGGAAGTCCTGGCACTGGACGGTGAGGTGCCGACAACAGAGATGATGACAGAGTTTGATGTTGATGCGTGGCTGCGAAATGACGCGATGTACGTTTTTGTCATCGGTTGTGGTGACGAGGCAGCCGGGGTCGTGGTTCTGGTTGCGAAACAGAACGCCTACGAGTTGTTGCTGATGTACGTGCGGCAGAATGTGCGTCGACAGCATATTGGTCAAAGTGCGTTTGCGCGTGTCGAGGAATTCGCACGTCTGTTGGGGTCGCGAAACACGCTCGTTGCATCTGTGTCTGATACGAACATGCGTGGTCAGCGCTTCTACCAGTCGGTCGGTATGGCGTCCGCAGGCGGGCGCACCGACGACTCCATACGCGGGCAAGCAAAAGTTACACTAACGAAGAGTTTGCAGGAGCCATCGGCGCACTAAGCGCCATTGAAGGCTGACCATGCCCCGTTAAAGGGAGTGGTTAGCTCTTTTATTCTTCATCCGCCTCGCTTGGGGGAAGAGACACGGGCAATTGCAGTGTCACCGTCGTCCCAACTCCGGCGTCGCTGGAAATATGAATCGATCCGCCGTGTTCCTGCATGATTTGCCTGCAGATTGCGAGACCGAGTCCCGTGCCCGCGTCCTTCGTGGTATAAAACGGCTGAAACACGCGTGTCAATTGTTCTTTACTGAGCCCGACACCCGTGTCCCGCACCAAAATGACGGCGGATGCAGACTTGCGTCCTGTGTGTATCGTTATCTCACCCTTCGCGTCACAAGCCTGTAACGCGTTTTGCAAGACATTCATCAATACTTGCTTGAGTTGGTTGGGGTCACCGTGCACGTAGAGCGGCGAGGATTCTGTCACCTGAGTCATTGTCACACCGTGCAGGGTCGCTTCGGGGTGCATAAAACTGATGACCTCACCGATGACATTGTTCAGCTCAATGTACTGGTACCGGGGCGACTCAGGTCTCGCAAGAGACATGAAGTCCGTGACCAACTGCTGAATCCTGTCGAGCTCCCGTATGGTCAAGTCGATATATCTTCTGTCGGGGTTCCCAATTTGACGTTCTGAGAACAGCTGCAGAAAACCTTTCGCAGTTGTCAACGGGTTCCTTATCTCGTGCGCAATTCCAGCAGCGAGCGATGCGAGTATGGAGATGCGGTCAGCATCACGCACCCTCCACTCAATCTGCCTTTGCTGCGTGATGTCGCGAAACAGTCCAAGCCGTCCGGCGGGTACACCGTTGGGATAGGAGAGGGTCCTTAAGACGCAGGTGTATAGCCGTTCTCCAATGGTGATTTCGCAGTCACCATCAGCATGATTCTTGGTGTAGTCCAGCATTTCATCGTGAACGGAGTCTTGCAGGGGAATGGGATGGTGGGCCCTGATGTTCCCGTCTGTGTCGATGCGAACCACGTGATAATCAAGATGGCTAAGCAGTGCCTGATGCATCAGCGTGTTGTCGCGAAGAAACAAATCATCTTCGATATCGCGTGCAGCGGCTGACGCAATTGACTTCGCCAGCAATCCCAGCCAAGAAACGTCAGCGGTTTCGTGCACGAGTACAGAGACATCGCCGAGTGTACGCCGACCAAGAATCATTACGGGGCTGCTTGACGCATAGAGTCGCCTTCGAGGACCAAACCGCTCTTCTTTTTCATTGCTGTAACCATTATCACTAGCACCATGACCACTAGCACCATGACCACTAGCTCCATGATCACTACCACTACGATGGTCATTATCTATATCGCGATTGGCTTCATGAGGGTGGTTGTCAGCCACAGAACTTGCCAAACCAGTCAATTCCTCATCTGTGACAGAAGCTCCGGGTTTGACGCCGATGCGGCGTAGGGCCTCATTCACAGCGCGATCGCCAATAATGTCAAGCACAGTGTGCCCAGCGTCGCGCAGTACAACGGACCATGACAGGAAACCGCCGCTATTGATAAGATCCATGACGTGGCTGCGCACAACATGTTTCATTGCAACGCTATATCGATTGGTGAATTCCAGATGATTGGCAGCAAACGGAGAAGTGGATGGGCACGAGGCGTCTACAGGACCCGCAAAAGACAGCGATTGCATAATCGAAGCGTTCGCAAAATGTGATGGGATCGTATCTGCCATGTGTATCACACCCGATCTGAGCGCGGATAACGCGTTATTCCACAAAAGCTCGTCCATGTCATCCAACTATTTTCTCTATTATCACCTCATTCCAACAATCAAACAAGCATCGTGTCACAACTTCCTATTATTCGACAAAATCTGCTTTTGTCGCGTTCGACGGCATGATTGACACCTGGTTTCGAATGCCGTGGTGCTGTGTAGCTTGGTGTAACTGCTCGAACACTTGGGGTGCGGATTGTCGGAGTGAGAGAATGCCTGTCTCTGTAACACCCCCAGGAACAGCTACGTGAGTGATGACTTCGCCGAGAGATTTTCCCGACTCGAAGAGATGGGCGAGACCAATGACAGTATCGACGAGCATAGACTGCGCATCTTCAGTCGTGATGTTCCCGGTGTTTGCGGCTGCATCGGCCCAGTGCACCAGCATCTCGGAAATAAACGCGGGTCCACAACTGGACAGATCGCTGTAAATTCGGACCTGGGATTCAGAAACTGCTTGCGGATGAGCAATCGACGAAAGTAGTTGGGTGAGTCGTTCGCGCGCATTTTGGGACATCCTCGCTCCATATGTAACCAGGATGACGCCGCTCTGCACCGACTGCAAGATACTAGGAATGACCTTTGCCACAGAAGCATCTGTGATTTGCTCGATCTCGCTCATCGGTATCGAACTGATGGTCGTCACGAGGGTTTGCGAACGGGTCAGCCGCGGGGCCACCTCGTCCAGCACAGACCAGCCGTCCGTAGATTTGGTGCACAAGAAGATGGTGTCTGACCCCTGCGCTGCTTCCATCGGTGAGCTTGCCACATCAACATTTGCCAATCCTGCGGCAACCTGGTTCGCTTTTCCTCGAGATCGGTTGTGAATGATGATTTGTGCTTCGGGGCGTGCCGTGGCGAAGGCCTTCGACAGCATACCGCCAATGTTTCCGGTTCCGATGATGCCAATCCGCAATGGGCTCCCCTCCTAATCAATGTGTCACTATGCGATTTGCCAGTGCCGCACGTGTCGATGGTCACTGATTTCATGGCCACTTATTTCATGGTCACTTATTTAAGTGTACTCTGCATGGGCTCGTCTCTGTACCACAGATGTGCCAACGGATGTACGAAGTCGTGGCGATGGGGCAGTTGCGGCCATGTATGGCGGGGCGACGAAGCCACGGTTGGGGCTGACGGGGCACCTGGGGTACGCTGGGGCACACGAGCGCCATCGACGATACGGGTGCCACCGCCATACTGGGTCGCCCGATTTGAGGGGGCAGAGTCATTCCCTCGTGGTCTTTGGCATAAAATGCAGTAAACATCTCTCTAGCAGGAATCATGCCATTGCTGTTAAAATGTAAGACAGAAACGGTATACCGTACCTGGCGCTCGCTCGGCAACCGCTCGGCAACCGCTGGGCGACCGCTTGGCTACCGCTCGGTGCCCGCTCGGCGACCGCTCGGTGACGATGCATATCGGCCGCACCTCATGACGGAAAGGGTGAACACTGTGGATCTGGCCTTTCACATGACACAAGAACAAACCCAAAAATTGGTCATGACGACACAGATGCGGGAAGCCTTATCCGTGCTGGAGATGTCGAGTGAGGACCTCCATCAATACGTGACTGAGCGCGCAGAACAGAATGTGTTTTTGGGGACCTTGCGAAAGCGAGATCGGCATCGCAAAAACGGGCGCGTATCTGCTCCTTCCGCTTCCGGAATGTACAGTCCTCGAAATGGGCCGCCGATTGAAAACATGCTGGTTGCAGACTGGACGCTGATTGATGATATCAAGCAACAACTGTTGTTCCTCGACTGCACGGCTGAGGAACGGGCATGGGCGCTGCGTTTAGCTGAGGACCTTGATGAAAACGGTTACCTGGGCCCGTTTAGTCCGGAACTGATGGCGCGGCTGAATTTGAATGAGACCCAGTGGCAGGCGGCTGTGGCGTGTATTCAACGGTGCGATCCCGTTGGCGTCGGCGCCCGCAACCTCCAAGAATGCCTGTTGCTGCAGTTGAACAGCGACAGTGTCAGTGTGCAAAGCGACATCCGTCCCTTAGCGGGCGCCATTATTCATCTCCATCTCGAAGATGTTGCCAGTGGGCGCATTGTACAGGTGGCGAGACGTCTGAAAGTCACAGCGGACGAGGTCCGCATGGGCCTGGATGCCATTCGGCGATTGAATCCTCGGCCGGGTTCGGGATACGGATCGGTCTCAGTCAACTATACCCGCCCGGATTTAAGTGTTGTCGAAACGGAGCTCGGGTTTGCGGTCGTCGTCACAGACACACTTTTAGACATGTCTTTCAGGCACCAGTCGTATCAGGAGATGATGCGCGACACCGATGCGGATATGGATGTTCGGCGCTATCTCTCCGAACAGTGGCGCGAAGCGCGTTGGATCCGCCGCTGTGTGGTGCAACGGCAGATGACGTTGCAGCGGATCGGCGAGGCCATTGTTCAACTGCAGCCGGAGTTTCTTCTGCATGGGCTGGAACACCTGCGGCCGATGCGGCTGCGGGACATCGCGGATGTGCTGGAGATCCACGAGTCGACTGTCAGCAGGGCCATCCGTCATAAGAGTGTCGCGACACCGGTAGGCACCATCGAGCTCCGGCAGCTGTTTTCCTCGACGTTGCACGCTGACAGCGGTGACGTCTCGGCGGCAGCCATCAAACACCAAATTCGCGATTTTATCCGCTCGGAGTCGCGCGACGATCCGTTGACCGATGCAGCCATCGCGGATAAGCTGCAGGAGAGCGGGGTCAAAGTCAGCCGCCGCACCGTCGCGAAGTATCGTGAGGCGATGGGGATACCGGGATCGATGACGCGGCGCATGCAGGCGCCCATGGGCGGGTAGGTAGCGTGGCGCGCCGCGCGGGGGAGGCAGCGGGGCAGCGGGGCAGCGGAGGCAGCGGAGGCAGCGGAGGCAGCGGAGGCAGCGGGGCAGCGGAGGCAGCGGAGGCAGCGGAGGCAGCGGAGGCAGCGGAGGCAGCGGAGGCAGCGGAGGCAGCGGAGGCAGCGGAGGCAGCGGAGGCAGCGGAGGCAGCGGAGGCAGCGGAGGCAGCGGAGGCAGCGGAGGCAGCGGAGGCAGCGGAGGCAGCGGAGGCAGCGGAGGCAGCGGAGGCAACGGAGGCAGCGGAGGCAGCGGAGGCAGCGGAGGCAGCGGAGGCAGCGGAGGCAGCGGAGGCAACGGAGGCAACGGAGGCAACGGAGGCAACGGAGGCAGCGGAGGCAGCGGAGGCAGCGGAGGCAGCGCTGAGTGGCCCGAGAGGGCACGGTGAGGGCACGGTGAGGGCCAGCATCGGATCGGCCAGCCTTAGACCTTCAGCATCCGGGGTATCGGGTATGGGGATGGGACGAGCCGTAGCGCACAGAACTGGCCCTATCCATCGACGACCCCCGGGGTATCGGGCGAAACGTAGCATACAGAATGAGCCTTAACTCTTCAGAAGCGGGGGTATCGCTCTCGGTTAAGGATACCGAACTATCTCTATCGGTAGAATCAGGGGGGTACCCTGTTGACCGTAGCGAGCAAAATGATACTTACCATCTTTACGATACCCCAGGGGGTTCATGAATAAGGATACGAAAGGTAGCGCTATTTTTGGCCCATACCCCTGTGGGTATGGGTTTAAGTATAAATCTGATATCTGTATTTTGACGCATACCTAGTGGGGTATTTGACCGAGCGGGCTTAGTCCAGTGGCTGGCGCCGCCGTCCGCTGGTTCCGCTGGTTCCGCTGGTTCCTAACGCAAGAAAGTATCTTTATTAGATGGAGGAGCAACCTGGCAAGGTTGCTCTTTCCAATAACTGTATGTCCAACTGTACGCTTAACTGTACGTCGTTTAGCCGCGACTGCCCGGTGATTCGGTGGCATTCCCCAAAACAGGGGTACCCCGCCGAATGCAGCGCACAAAATGATAGCTACGTGCCAAAACGGCGGGGTATGCCCTCATCTGGAGATATCAAAAGTATCGTTACGGTCCAATGGCAGGGGGTATCTTAATCGACCGAGTGTACAAAATGATACTTACCATCTTTACGATACCCCCGGGGGTTCATGAATAAGGATACGAAAGGTAGCGTTATTTTTGACCCATACCCCTGTGGGTATGGGTTTAAGTATAAATCTGATATCTGCATTTTGACACATACCTAGTGGGGTATTTGACCGAGCGGGCTTAGTTCAGTGGCTGGCGCCGCCGTCCGCTGGTTCCGCCAGTTCCGCCAGTTCCGCCAGTTCCGCCAGTTCCGCCAGTTCCGCCGCTTCCGCCGGTTCGTAACGCAAGAAAGTATCTTTATTAAATGGAGGAGCAACCTGGCAAGGTTGCTCTTTCCAATAACTGTACGTCAATTAGCCCAGTGGCCCTGCCCCGGGGGATGCCGCCCACATAAGCTTGCCTACCAGCATGTATGAGACTCATGCCACCCCTGCACGTCGGCTATCATCAGCATCGATGACTGCTGTGATACCCACGCCACGCAGTCACCCAGCCACCCAGCCACCCAGCCACCCAGCCACCCAGCCACCCAGCCACCCAGCCACGCCACCCACGCCACCCACGCCACCCACGCCACCCACGCCACCCACGCCACCCACGCCACCCACGCCACCCACGTCCGCTGCCGATATTGTGACGGATTTTTGTACGGCGGCCCGTTGCACGGGGCGTGCAAGTGATCTACAATAGACTCGAAAACTAAATCAGAATGCAGCGACGACTTTTTTTATCACCCGGGTGGGACATAATATGTTGCTGCGGGACTAATTCAGTCCCTGTAGCTCAACGCAGCGATACAGCGTTTGTTCGCGGGCCGGGAGGTGAGATTGGCTTGGATTCCATCAATTTATCCGCTGCTCGTCGGATTGTTCCGGAGCTACTTGAGACGCTTTCTTCACGCTACCGTATCCTCCATCGCCTCCGACTCTTGCAACCGATTGGACGTAGGGCGCTGGCTGTGGAACTTGGAACAACGGAGCGGGTTCTTCGCAGCGAGGTTGAATTTCTCCGCCAGCAAGGACTGCTTGACGCCGGCCCGGCAGGCATGATGCTTTCCGACGAGGGTCAGGCATTGCTCGATGAACTTGATTCTGTGCTAGCTTCGCTGGAAGGCCGTACAGAATTGGCGAGTGCGCTCCAGAAAGTGCTACAGATTTCTCGCGTCGTCGTGGTTGTCGGCGACAGCGATGTGGAACAATGGGTGAAGGATACGCTAGGTTTTCAAGCCGCTACCGAACTGCGAACCCTTCTTCACGAAGGAGATGTAGTAGCAGTTACCGGTGGCAGCACGATGGCCACGCTGGCGAAGATGATGCCGCGTCACAATGCACCCTTTCCGGTGCGCGTCGTTCCTGCACGCGGCGGACTCGGAGAGTCAACGTCAATCCAGGCAAACACAATCGCGGAACAGCTCGCGACGGCGCTGGGCGGATCGTACAGTGTGCTTCACGTACCAGACAGACTCAGCGAAGAAACCCTTAAGCGCCTCAATGATGAACCCATGGTTCAGGAGCGGCTTGAGGAGATCCGCCAGTCCAATCTCGTTGTCCACGGTATTGGCGGGGCGCTGCAGATGGCTGAACGCCGAGCACTCAGTCCCGAAGAATATGAAATGCTCGTCAAACGTGGTGCAGTCGCAGAAGCATTCGGGTATTACTTCAACCAGCAGGGAGAAACGGTTCACAGCATGACGACTGTTGGATTGAAGTTAGGCGATTTAGATCGCATGCGGTTGGTCATGGGCGTCGCTGGCGGCGCAAGCAAGGCGCCTGCGATAGCTTCCGTAGCGAAGGCATATCGGATAGACCTTCTGGTCACCGATGAGGGAGCCGCTCGAGCCATCCTGGAAAACGTATATGGAGGGATAACACATGACAATTAAAGTTGGGATTAACGGTTTTGGTCGCATCGGGCGCAACGTGTTTCGGGCAGCTCTTGGACGTACAGACATGGAGATTGTGGCCGTCAATGACCTGACCGACGCGAAAACACTCGCAATGCTGCTTCAGTACGACTCCGTTCATGGCCGACTGAATGCGGAAGTCAAGGCGGAAGAGGGCGCAATTGTCGTCGACGGCAAGAGGGTTGCGGTTTTGGCTGAGCGCGATCCGGCGAATCTCCCCTGGGGCAAACTCGGCGTCGACATTGTCATTGAGTCCACCGGACGCTTCACGGACAAGGCAAAGGCGGAGGCACACATCACCAGCGGCGGGGCGAAGAAAGTCATCATCTCTGCGCCGGCGAAACATGAAGATGCCACCATCGTGCTTGGCGTGAATGACGACATTTACGACCCAGAGAAGCACAACGTCATCTCGAATGCTTCCTGCACCACGAACTGCCTGGCGCCGCTTGCCAAGGTCCTCGACGAGAAGTTCGGGATTGTTCGCGGTTTGATGACGACGGTGCACTCGTACACGAACGACCAGCAGATTCTCGATCTGCCACATCAAGACCTCCGTCGTGCTCGTGCAGCAGCGCTTTCCATTATTCCGACGACGACGGGCGCTGCGAAGGCTGTCGGCCTCGTGTTGCCGCACCTGAACGGAAAACTCAACGGTATGTCAATGCGCGTGCCGACCCCGAATGTCTCGCTCGTTGACTTGACGGCAGAGCTTCGCGAGTCCGTAACGATTGAAGATGTCAACAATGCTTTGAGTGAAGCAGCGGGTGGTTCCTTGAAGGGCATCCTTGGGTACAGCGACGAGCCGCTCGTGTCCCGTGACTACAACGGCGACGCACGTTCCTCCATCGTTGACGGTCTGTCAACGATGGTCATGGAAGGCAACATGGTAAAAGTGATTTCGTGGTACGACAACGAGTGGGGTTACTCCAATCGCGTTGTTGACCTGACCGCACTTGTCGGAAGCAAATTGCCCGTCACAGCGAAATAACTCGGCTGTTGTAGTGATACAATAGGCATGTCAGGGGAGAATGACATTCTCCCCTTTTGCCTGCAAAGACGCAGTTCTACATCACTTTCGTGCACAAAGGTTGCGTCCTGCTGCAGTCGTTTTTGCGTGGCCTTTTGCCTGACTGTGGGGATGACTGCTGTGAGGATGACTGTTGGCATGGTTACGTTGCGGACGGCCGTTGCCGACTGCTAGCATCACATGTGCATAGCGCTGCTTCGACAGCACTGTTACATAAGGGAGGTACAAGCCGTTATGGATAAGAAAACTGTTCGCGACGTAGCGTGGGCGGGAAAGACGGCATTGGTACGGGTAGACTTCAACGTGCCGATGAAAGATGGTGTCATCACAGATGACACGCGGATGCGCGCTGCACTTCCGACCGTCGAGTATTTGCTCGGCCAGGGCGCGAAAGTCGTGCTCATGAGTCACCTCGGGCGGCCCAAAGGAGAGCGCAACGACAAGTACTCCTTGCGACCAGTAGCGAATCATCTGTCAGAGTTGTTGAATGGCACAACGGTCTTGTTCGCCGACGACTGTGTTGGCGAAGACGCTGAAGCGATGGCCGCACGTCTCGGTAGCTCGGAAGTGTTGCTGCTTGAAAACTTGCGTTACCACGCTGAGGAAGAGAAAAACGACCAAACGTTCGCCAACTCGCTCAGCCGACTGGGTGACGTCTATGTCAACGATGCCTTTGGGAGCGCGCACCGGGCGCACGCTTCGACGGCTGGCGTAGCCGATTATCTTCCTGCTGTCGCTGGTTTTTTGATGGAGAAAGAGATTGGCATCATGGGCGACGCCTTGGCAAACCCCGTGAATCCGTTCGTCGCAATCATCGGCGGTGCGAAAGTCTCCGATAAAATCGGTGTGCTCGAGAACCTCCTGCCAAAAGTCGACGCGCTTTTGATTGGCGGCGGCATGGCCAACACGTTCCTCGCCGCGCAAGGTTACCAGATGGCCGATTCTTTGGTCGAAAAGGAGGCCATCGATACGGCGAAGGCCCTGCTCGCGCAGGCGAAGACTACAGGCGCGCAGTTGTTGCTTCCGACCGATCTCGTTTTTGCCGACAAATTTTCCGCTGACGCCGCGCATCAGATAACCGATCTCGATGACCTTCCGTCGTCCGGCATGGCCCTTGACATTGGGCCGAAGACCATTGCCGCCTATGCAGAAGTCATTCAACATGCCAAAACCGTCGTCTGGAACGGACCGATGGGTGTGTTCGAGATGCCCGCTTTCGCGAAAGGGACCCTGGCGGTAGCTGAGGCGATGGCCAAGGTCAACGGGGTGACCATTGTCGGCGGCGGTGATTCCGTGGCGGCGATTGAACAGGCACACCTGGGCAGCCGCATGACACATGTGTCTACTGGCGGTGGCGCGTCGCTCGAGTTCCTAGAAGGAAAATTATTGCCAGGTGTTGTGGCGCTGCAAACGAAATAGGGTCCTTCATCTGGGCTCTGTGGGTTCGCGTATCGGAGCACGCGGCGTCCGCACACGTCCGGTGTACGCCGACATAGACCCACACAGGAGATGCCACGCTCCAGTTGAAGTAGAGAGGGGAGAAATATTCCCATGACGAGAAGAAAGATGCTCGTAGGAAACTGGAAGATGTTCAAGACTATCAACGAAACCCGTCAGTTTGCGCAAGTGATGGGCAGGAACGTGGGCAAACTGTCCACAGACATCGATTTTGCCGTTTGCCCACCCTATACTGCCCTGCAAGTAGCGAAGGTGGTTTTGCCGGCCCAGATTCTCACGGGTGCCCAGAACATGCACCAATCTGAAAGTGGCGCCTATACAGGTGAGATATCGGCCTCGATGTTGAAAGAGCTAGGCGTCACCTACGTCGTGCTCGGACACTCGGAGCGGCGTCAACTATTTGCAGAAACCGACGGCGGTGTAAGAGACAAGGTGGAAGCTGCGCAGACGACAGGTTTTGTGCCTATCGTTTGTGTCGGCGAGAATGATGCCGAGCGCGAAGCCGGACAGACCATGGCGGTTGTGGGACGCCAAACCCGTATAGGGCTTGAAAAGGCCCTTAAAGACGGCGACAAGATGGTCATCGCTTACGAACCTGTGTGGGCAATCGGGACAGGTAAGACCCCGAGCGCACAAGACGCACAGGCCGTGATTCAAGGTATCCGTGAAATCGCGGCAGAAGTCCTTGGTCAAGACGTTGCAATGCAGGTTCGGATTCTCTACGGCGGCAGCGTGAAGCCTGGTAATATCGCAGAATTCGTGCGGCAGCCTGACATCGACGGTGCACTCGTTGGCGGGGCGAGCCTTGACCCAGAGTCCTTTGTCGCCATGGCAGACGCGATGGCAACGGCAGAGAAGTAAGCACGGCCTCCCTATTCAATGGCAATTACTCAGATGTTGGCAACTGCTCACCCTAGCATCCACAACGATGCCGACGTGAGCGAAGTATTGAGGAGGTGAACCACCTTGTCTGATTCATTTGAACGTCAGTCGCGTCCATCCGGACTCGGTCCGGTGGCGCTCATCATTCTCGATGGCTTTGGTTGCAGATCCGAAACCGTGGGCAATGCTGTATCAGGCGCAAAAAAGCCGGTCTTTGATAACCTCTGGAAGAGCTATCCGCACACGCATTTGCTTGCCAGTGGACATGCTGTCGGGCTGCCAGATGGCCAGTTTGGCAACAGCGAAGTCGGACACTCCAACATTGGTGCAGGCCGCGTGCTGTATCAAGATTTAACCCGAATTGACAAGGCCATAAACGACGGCGACTTCTTCGAAAATCCCGCACTGAGGGGTGCGATGGACTTCGTCAACGAGCACGACTCCGCACTTCACCTGTACGGTCTCGTGTCAAACGGCGGTGTCCACAGTCACATGCGCCACTTGCTTGCACTGCTTCGGATGGCCAAAGAGTACGGACTGAAAAACATTTACGTTCACGCCTTTATGGACGGACGTGACGTTGCACCAACCAGTGGCCGCAAAGACGTCAAAGAACTTCTCGATGAAATGGAGAAGCTCGGCGTCGGAAAAATTGCCACCATCCAAGGTCGTTACTACTCGATGGATAGGGACAACCGCTGGGAGCGGACAGAGAAGTCGTACCGGGCCATGGTGTACGGAGACGGGGACAAAGCGACAGACCCGTTGCAAGCCCTTGAAGACTCTTATGCGAAAAGCATCACCGATGAATTCATCTTGCCGACGGTTATCGTCGACGAGAATGGAAAACCTGTCGGGCAGATTCATGACAACGACGCCGTCATCATGTTCAATTTCCGTCCTGACCGCGCCATTCAGATATCGCGCGTATTCACCAACGAAGACTTCCGGGACTTTGACAGAGGTCCGAATTTCCCGCACGTCCACTATGTCTGCATGACCAAGTTCAGCGAACTCGTTGGCGGCGTGGTTGCATATAAACCTGCGAACCTCGACAATACCATGGGTGAGGTGCTGGCGCAAAACGGCCTCACGCAGTTGCGCATCGCCGAGACAGAGAAATACCCGCACGTGACGTTCTTCTTCTCCGGCGGACGCGAGCAACCATTCCCTGGTGAAGAGCGCATCCTCATGCCGTCGCCAAAAGTCGCCACCTACGACCTGAAACCGGAGATGAGCGCCTACGAGGTGGCGGATGCTGCTGCAAAGCGCATGCGCACGGGTGACATTGACTGTATGATTCTGAACTTCGCCAACCCAGACATGGTGGGTCACACCGGTGATTACAACGCAGCCGTTCGCGCAATTGAAGCGGTTGACGAGTGTCTCGGGAAAGTGCTTGACGCCATTGAAAGTGTGAATGGAGTGGCGTTGGTGACAGCGGATCACGGAAATGCTGATATCATGTTTTGGAAGGATACCGGTGACGTCTGTACCACGCACACCACCAATCCGGTGCCGCTCGTTGTGACGAAGCCGGGAGTTCATTTGAAGGATGACGGGGTCCTGGCCGATCTCGCTCCGACCATGCTCGACCTCCTCGGCGTCAAACAGCCTGCGGAGATGACCGGTCACACCATCATCAAACACGAATAAAATTCTGAAGCGACTTGTAGCGGGAGGTTAACAAAATGGCTGAGATTTTCGACGTACACGCGCGTGAGATTCTGGATTCACGTGGGAACCCGACCATCGAAGTGGAAGTGCAGCTTGAGACAGGCGCCATCGGTCGCGCCATCGTACCGTCCGGTGCATCGACAGGAGCGCACGAAGCTGTCGAGCTTCGCGATGGCGACAGCAAGCGTTATCTCGGTAAAGGTGTGACGAAGGCTGTCCAGAACGTTATCGAGAAAATCGGACCTGAGCTGATTGGGGAAGAAGCCGGGGACCAGGTCGCAATTGACCAAAAGTTGCTCGATTTAGATGGCACTCCCAACAAAGGCAAACTTGGCGCCAATGCCATCCTTGGCGTCTCGATGGCCGTTGCGAAGGCTTCCGCTGCAGACCTTGGGATGCCGCTCTATCGTTACCTTGGCGGCTTCAACTCGCGCATGATGCCATGCCCGATGATGAACATCCTGAATGGCGGCAAGCACGCAGACAACACGGTTGATATCCAGGAGTTCATGGTCGTGCCGCACGGCGCATCCACGTTCAAGGAAGCCCTGCGGATGGGCGCAGAAGTGTTCCACAACCTGAAGACGGTCTTGAAGTCGAAAGGCATGTCCACGACCGTTGGCGACGAAGGCGGATTTGCGCCAAACGTGAACACCAACGAGGAAGCCATTGCGCTCATCGTCGAGGCGATTGAACGCGCAGGCTACAGACCTGGCAAAGACGCCTCCATTGCGATGGACGTCGCGGCTACTGAATTATACAAGGACGGAAAATATGTCTTCGAGGGCGAGGGCGTAACGCGCACCGCTGCAGAATTGATTGCATATTATGAGTCATTGATTGACAAGTACCCTATCATTTCACTGGAAGACGGACTTTCAGAAGACGATTGGGAGAATTGGGGCGAATTGACTCGGACGCTCGGGTCTCGGGTGCAACTGGTCGGTGACGATTTGTTCGTGACCAACACCGCACGCCTCGGCCAGGGCATCAATACCGGCGTCGCGAATTCAATCCTCGTCAAGGTCAACCAGATTGGTACTCTGACGGAGACTTTCGCTTGCATCGAGATGGCAAAGACAGCGTCCTACACTTCTGTCATCTCCCACCGATCCGGTGAGACCGAAGACGTAACCATCGCTGACATTGCCGTTGCTACCAACGCAGGGCAGATTAAGACAGGTGCGCCGAGCAGAACAGATAGGGTTGCGAAATACAACCAGTTGCTCCGCATTGAAGAAGAGTTGGGCGCACAAGCCGTCTACGCCGGCCCCATCATCTTCGGCAATCGGGGTTAAGTGACGCCCGTTTTGCGACGTCCGTTTGCGCCCATTTGACGTATGGCGTGTGGCAGGCGGCAGGCGGCAGCAGTTGGGACCCGATTAGCCGTGTCTGGCAGTTAGCCGGCGGCGACAGTTGGTGCCCGTTTGCCGTCTAGCCGTTAGCTGGCGGCAGCAGATGGTAGCCGTTGGCCGGTCTGGCAATTAGCCGCGGCTACAGTTGGTACCCGTTTGCCACCCTGCCGTGCAAATCTGTCATACGCGCTGGCTCTTGGAGTATACTATGTGAGTGTTGCGCACTAGACTATATCCATGTAAACTTTCAGAGTGTTGCACACTGGAGTAGATCCGTGTAAACTTCAGGCAGAGTCAGTATCGGGTTAGGGACCTCATGTTGCACATCTCGAGTAAGTCTGTCTCGGGTCGTAAGTTGTGGTTCCCTTGTGACCCACGTGTGTGGGGGTGAAAGCTTTATGCTTGCAGCAGCCAAGATTTCTCTGGTCGTGCTGTCAGTCTTGTTGATTGTGGTCATCTTGCTCCAGTCAGGACGCAGTGCTGGGTTGTCCGGTGTCATCACGGGTGGTTCAGACCAGGTTACGAATCGTCGACCGAAAGGAATGGATTCCTTTCTGGCTAAGGTCACGGTCATACTGGCAACACTGTTTTTGCTGGTGACTTTGTTTATCGCATATCTGGGGGTAAACCTCGTGTAATTGTCGTGTGGCGTCGTCGGTGGACGACGCCATTACTGCCGAGGATAAAGATGGACAATTCCGACAGTTTGCGACCGAGCCGTGCCAATCATCCTCCTAATGAACCCGCCAATGAATCCTGCTGCTAAATCCTGCTACTGAACTCCGCCGTCGAACGTTGCTGCTGAACCTTTGCTACCGCACTCCGCCGTCGAACGTTGCTACTGAACCTTGCTACCGCACTCCGCCGTCGAACGTTGCTGCTGAACCTTGCTACTGAACTCTGCTTGCCCAGTCGCGAACCCTGCCTGTGAATCGTGTTCTCGAGTCGGTTATGGCACAAAGCAAATAAGACCAGCTAACGAACCTGGCGCATCTCAGTTGCCAATCCTGTCCACAGATCCTATCGTGGAATTCTGTTGGTGAAACTCGTTAGCCGTCATTTCTACCTGACGTGGTTATCACCCATCGTTGCAAGACGCGATGGTTAAGTATAGAGGAGGTTTCATTGCAATGGCGAAGGGACTGTGCGTGCTTATTCACGGTTTTACGGGCACACCCGAAGAACTCGCTCCATTGGCAGACGCCCTGTACGCCGCAGGTTATGACGTCGAGGTCCCGGTTCTGCCGGGGCATTGCGGTTCCAAAGCCGATCTCGAATCGGCCACTGCCAGCCAATGGCTAAACAGCGTGGAACCTGTGATTCAAGCAGGTGTGGCTGAAGGACCGGTCCACCTGATTGGTTTCTCGATGGGTGCCATGATTGCAGCAGTCATGGCTGCCAAGTATCCTGTGACGTCTGTTACCATGCTTGCACCCGCCATCTTTTACGTCGGAACAAAGCAGTTGTTTCGGCAGATAGCCGGGGTTATTAAGGAGTCTTGGGATAGGGGATCGCTCGCATCAAACTACTTGAAGGAGCGAATTGAGCGCGTCTCTCAAACGCCAATGCGCAGTGTCAAGCAGTTCCGGCGCATTGTTCAACTCGGCAAGGCTGCAGTGTCGGAGATTCGGCAACCGGTGTGCATCGTCCAGGGGACACAAGATGAGGTCGTTGAACCTCGGGGTGCTACCTTCGCATACCACAACGTGCTTTCCGTGGACAAGGAACTGCATTGGCTAGATGAATCCGGTCACATGCTTTGTTACGGTCCTGAGCTGGAGACGCTGAAACAACTGCTCGTGGATTTTCTCGGCAGGCACCCAGATTCTCAGAATCCCCTCTTGCATCACGCGCAGGCCGAATAGGGCGCGTGAGTGCGCGGCGGGCGGTGGGCATGTCGCTGACCACGCGCGGCCCCTGACACATGGTGGACCGCACCGATAAATGACAACCGATAAATGACAACCGATAAATGACAACCGATAAATGACAACCGATAACGGGCAGGGGACCTTAGGTCCCCTTTGATTTATTCACATCCCCTTCACATCTTGCTTCCCCTTGCTGCATAACGAGCTGAAAACGCGCTATTCACCCCCGCTATCAGCCCACTCAGTGGAAATAACGCGCTGTGAGCGCGTTAACAACTGAACACATACGGAATAACACCTTCCCATAGCGCTAATTGCTGGGGTCGATAACTTAGCGCTTTCACAACGCGTTATTGTTGGCGGGCCAAGTTGGACGTAGTGGAAATAGCGAGCTGGTGACGCGTTATCTGACGTAAAGCCAAGGTGGCGACGAAGTGGAGGACCATCAACTTTCGAAAACGGCGATTTTCTTCACAATTGGAGGGGACCGGAGGTCCCCAACCTTATGCGGACTCGTTTAGGTGCTCTCAGGCCAGTTCCCTGCCAGCCCGCCAGCCCGCCAACCCTCCGGCCAGTTCCGTGCCAGCCTGCCAGCCCGCCAACCCGCCAACCCTCCGGCCAGTTCCGTGCCCCCCTCCGAGCCCTGCCAGCCCACAAGCCCCGTTCCGTGCTCACCCTCTTACCCACTCACTCGCCCATCGACCCACCCGTATCAATCCATTTGCATATAGTCCATACTAAAGGGAGTGTATTTTACGGCGGCAAAGCGACGGCCCCGCCATTTAGGAAGGTGAGGCAATGGATGTACGACGGGAAGATTTAATTACCTTTATGGAACTCGATGCATACCGGCCGATGAAGGTCGATGAACTTGTTGAGGAATTTACTGTCGAAGGCGCGGACGATTTTAAACTCTTTGTGCGGTTGCTCAACGAGATGGAGGAGCGCGGGGACATCATCCGCACACGCACCAACCGCTACGGGCTGCCTGAACGGATGAATCTGGTGGTCGGAACCCTGCAGATGAAAGCCCGCGGGTTTGGTTTTGTTATCCCTGAAACGACCGGCGATCCCGATGTGTACGTCGCCTCCGGCGACATGAACGGCGCGATGAGCGGTGACAAAGTGATGGTCCGCGTCGAACGATCCGCTTCCGGCGGCAACCGCCGCGAAGGAAAAATCATTCGTGTCCTCGAACGCGGGACCGACAGAGTCGTAGGCAAGTTCACCCGCTACAAAAGCCATGCCTTCGTGACACCGCTTGACAAGCGTTTCCCGCAGGACATCTACATCTCCACTGAAGACATGATGGACGCGCATGACGGCTATGTGGTGGTCGTCGAGATCACCACATTTCCAACGGAGACCCGGGGGCCGGAAGGCAAAGTGGTGGAAGTGCTCGGGCACCCCGATGCACCAGGCATCGACATCCTCGCTGTGGTGCGCAAGTACCAACTGCCAGAGGAGTTCCCGGAGGATGTGCTGCGCGCTGCGGAGGCCATACCTCTCGATTTGTCGGAGGAGGACCTGAAAGGACGCCGTGACTTGCGTCATGAGACCATCGTTACGATTGACGGTGAGGATGCAAAAGACCTCGACGACGCCGTTCACGTCAAAGCGCTGCCCAATGGCAACTATGAACTGGGCGTGCACATTGCGGATGTTGGCTACTACGTTAAGGAAGGCAGCCCGCTCGACAAAGAGGCTTTTGAGCGCGGGACAAGCGTCTATTTGGTCGATAGGGTCATCCCGATGCTGCCACAGCGCCTGTCAAATAACATCTGCTCCCTGAATCCGAAAGTGGACCGCATCACCATGTCCTGCGTCATGGAAATCACACCGCTTGGCGAAGTGGTTGCCCATGAGATATTCCCAAGTCTCATCAAGACCACCGAGCGTATGACGTACACCAACGTCAACAAGATTCTGGTCGATAAGGATGAAGAGGTCCGCGGGCGTTACCACGAGCTCATCGCGGATTTTGAGAAGATGGCTGGACTCGCAGACATCCTCCGCACCCGGCGGATGGAGCGCGGGGCCATCGACTTTGACTTTGACGAACTGAAGGTTGTAGTGGACGATCTCGGTCATCCGACTGACATTTTGCCACGACAGCGGTCAATTGCGGAGAAACTGATTGAGGAGTTCATGCTCGTCGCCAACGAGACCGTGGCCGAACACTTCTACTGGATGGGGGTGCCGTTCGTCTACCGGATCCATGAAGAACCGGATCTGTCGAAGATGATGGACTTTAACGAGTTCATTCACAACTTCGGGTATCACGTGAAAGGTCTCGGCAACAAGATCCATCCGCGGGCGTTGCAGGATATCTTGAAACGCATCGACGGGACGCGAGAACAGACCGTCATTTCGCGCCTGATGCTCCGGTCCATGCGTCAAGCCAAATACTCGCCCGATTGTGTCGGTCACTTCGGACTAGCGGCCGAGTACTATACCCACTTCACATCGCCCATTCGACGATATCCGGACCTGTCTATTCATCGCATCATGCGTGAGGTCCTGATGAGTGGGGGACTGTCGCAGGAGCGAGAGGAAACCCTCAGCGAGTTTGTCCACGACTCGTCGCTCCACTCCAGTGTTCGTGAGCGCGTCGCGCAGGACGCCGAACGCGAAGTCCATCAGATGAAGATGGTCGAATACATGCTTGACCACGTCGGTGAGGAGTTTCACGGGATTATCAGCGGTGCGACGCAGTTTGGTCTCTTCATCCAGCTCGACAACGGGGTCGAGGGCCTGATTCACATCAGTTATTTGACAGACGACTACTATGTCCTGAACGAGAAGCAAATGGCGCTCGTCGGGGAGCGGACAAGGCGTGTGTTTCGCCTTGGCGATCCGGTGACCGTCGTAGTCTCCGGCGCCAACAAGGAGGAGCTCACTGTTGACTTCCAGCTCGTTGCCCATCGACGGGAAGGGACGATGGTGAGCCTTGGCGGTGTTGAGTCCGTCGTCTACGACGAGGACCTGGCTCCAAAAGCAAGGCGGCGGCAGATAGCTGACAGGGTTGAGCGGGGAGGTGAGCGCCACGGACGCGGACAAGGCGGGAGGTCATCCGGTCCGTTTGGCGAGGACCGGGGACGCAAAGACCGGACGAACGGTGAGCGGCGATACAGCGCGGGACGCAGCAGCCAAGGGCGACGCAACGGGGATAAAGGCGCGCAAGCTGGGCCGGGCGGCTATGCAGGGGGCAGAAGTCGAGACAACGGTTACCGAGCCGGTGCCAGTAAGGGCAGAAGCCGAAGCGAAATGGACGACACCGGCTACTCATCCGCCGCCGGCAAGGGCAAAGCCGGTGACAGTAGCTCCGGTTCCAGGGGCTGGAACAAGACCGACCGTCCAAAGAACGGGCGCAGTCAGGAACCAGGGGGCGAGACTCCGGAGTTGTGGCGCGGATCGGACGAGTTTGCCGGCGGATCCACCGAACTCTCGGGACACCTTCCGGGCGAGCGTGGAAAGAGAAGCAGCGGCAAAGCCAAGCGTCACCCCAGCACGCCTGCTACGCGAACAGGCGGTAGCTTTGGCGAAGGCATGACAGGGGGCGTCAGAAAAGGTACGAAGAGACGTCGCAGGCCGAACACCTAATCGAGGGTCAAACTAAGAATCGTAAGCTGCTTACAGATTATCGATTGAATGCGAACCCAGAGTTGGGTATGATATGGGGTACGCGCCCCTCATCGAGTGAGGCGTCAGATGATGCAGAAGTGCGATTGAGGGTGGAATCATGGGCAAAGGGCAGGATGGAAAGTCGCTGGCACAAAACCGCAAGGCGTATCATGATTATTTTATCGAGGATACGTTTGAGGCCGGTCTTGTGCTGTCTGGGACTGAAATCAAGTCCATTCGCAAAGGTTCCGCCAATCTGCGTGATGCGTATGCCCAGGTCCAAAATGGGGAAGTCTGGGTCTACAACATGCATGTCAGCCCGTATGAACAAGGGAATCGCTTCAATCACGACCCGACAAGGCCGCGCAAGCTGTTGCTGCACAAGAGCGAGATTGCGAAGTTGATTGGGGCCGTGAAGGAACAAGGTTATACCCTGATTCCGACCAAGCTGTACATCAGGAACGGTTACTGCAAGGTGGAACTAGGCTTGGCAAAAGGTAAAAAGCAGTACGACAAGCGTGAGTCGGCCAAGGCGCGCGATGCAAACCGTGAGATTCAACGTGCGCTGCGAGACAGGAACCGCTAAGAATGACTCCGAACTGGCAAAGGAACACAGTTCCATGGAAACAGCGCCACGAGTCAACCATTGTTGATAATGTGCGGCTCTGGTATGATAATAGCGTAGTCAGCTAGACCGCAATGAGTACTCGGCAATGAGTCGTCGGTGACGGTGACGTATAGACGGCCATGAGTAGTCGGCAATGAGTAGTCGGAATGAGTAGTCGGTGACGTAAAGTTGCCTTTAAATTGCTAGCCAGTCCTTGGTGACCGAGTCGATGCCTGTTGGCATCATCTGCACTTGCGTCATCGTTGACCACAGAGTCAACCCAAAACGCGGGGGCGTTTTGGATTCGACGGGGATTGTTCGAGCATGCACGGCGGGTCGTGGGGCTGCGGGGCCACGTTAAAAACGCAGACCTAAGTTTAACTGGCAAAGCTAAGAGCTTTACCTCAAACAGCAACCTCGCCCTAGCTGCTTAATTGTAGTTAGGCCGTCATCGTGTCTGTCGCCCGTGCAGACTTGGTGACGTCAACTTAGCGGGATAGTCGGGGGCACGCGCTCGTGGGCCACCGGCGAAACTTAGCGAGCTGACCATCTCGTAAGCGCGTGTGTCCGCGTGCGAATGGGACATTCAAAAGATGCACTACACCCGTAGATGTTCATGTAGCGAGGTCTTCGGACGCGGGTTCGACTCCCGTCGCCTCCACCAATCAAAACCACGACCACAACTGTGGTTTGAAGCCCAGTCCCTTTGGGGGCTGGGTTTTTCCGCAATTAGTGACAATTAAGCCGTGCTATGTCAAACGGGCTTGAGTCATAGCTGTCAGTTAGAAGGATGGGGTCGCATTCATATGTGAACTCAACGAGTAAATGAGTTTGGCGGAACGGCAAAAGGACACCATTAGGGAATGGGGATATGAGCAAACAATGAATGCATACGACAAGTTGGTTCAACAAAAACAACATGGAGAAAGGCTCGATATCAAGGAGCTTACATATGAGTTCCTTCATCACCTGTGGTGGGAAGAAGACTACTCAGACCGAGACATTGCTAAATTATTCAATGTTACGAAACAGAAAATTACGAATCTACGTATAAAATGGGGAATGAAGGTACCGGAAACGATTGTAAAAGAATTAGAAACACGATGTGATGGATGCATTCCAACGATCGAAGGAACCGAGAAAGTGGGCACGTTGTCTAAAGAGGCTGCTGTATTGTTGCGCAAATTGAATGCACTAAATGATATCGAACTTGAATCTCTTCGTGTGGCGTTGGCACGACGTTTTCCAGCCTTCGGCGAGCTTAAACAGGAAACTGATTTTATTCAATCTGTAGAACGAGTCATACGTCAGTTTGGCAGCCAGAAGTAAGAATGCTTTCTTAGCCACTGTGTTACATGAAAAGGGGTATTTTATGAGTAAGGAAAGTTTCAAAGACTATCAGTTAAGTGAGGACATCGTCCGCTCGTTGGATAGTTTGGGCTATGAACATCCCACGGACGTTCAAAGTGAAGTGATACCGATTGCCTTGGGGAAAAAAGACCTTGTTGTAAAATCCCGAACAGGAAGTGGCAAAACGGCTGCATTCGGAATTCCGATTTGTGAACTGGTGGAGTGGGTAGAGAATAAACCTCAAGCGCTCATATTAACCCCCACACGCGAGCTCGCAGTACAAGTGAAAGAGGATATCACTAATATCGGGAGACTTAAGCGAATTAAAGCGACAGCTGTTTATGGGAAGCAACCTTTTGCTAGACAACAGGCCGAATTAAAGCAAAAAAGCCATGTTGTTGTGGGCACACCGGGACGTGTTCTCGATCATATTGAAAGAGGGACATTGGACCTGCAACGACTAACATATCTTGTGATTGATGAAGCTGATGAGATGTTGAACATGGGATTTATCAAACAAGTAGAAGCTATTATCCGTGAGTTGCCCAAGGACCGAGTAACCATGTTATTTTCCGCTACGTTGCCAGAGGACATTAGAGATTTATCTAAGAGATACATGAACAATCCAGTTGACATAGAGATCAAGATTGAAGAGAATGCAGCAATGACAGTGCAAACCGAGCATGCTCTGTTTATCGTTAAAGAAGAAGATAAATTCAACCTTCTTACGAATGTAACAGTCGTTGAGAATCCGGATAGTTGTATTATTTTTTGTCGAACCCAAGAACATGTGGAAAACATATTTAGAAATTTAAGTCGCCTTTCTTATCCCTGTGACAAAATTCATGGAGGTATGGAACAGGACGAACGATTTAATGTCATGAACAAGTTTAAAAGAGGGGAATTTCGGTATCTGGTTGCGACGGACGTCGCTGCGAGAGGAATTGATGTTGAAAATATCACACATGTGATTAACTATGACCTTCCTTTAGAGAAGGAAAGCTATGTGCACCGCACCGGTAGAACGGGACGGGTCGGCAAGACCGGAAAAGCAATTACCTTTGTTACACCGTATGAAGAAAAATTCTTATCAGATATTGAAGGCTTCATTGGGTTCGAAATCTCTAAGCCAGATTTTCCCTCCAAAGAAGAAGTGACATCAATGAGAGCGGCTTTTGAAGAAAAACTACTGGCTCGACCAACCATTAAAAGGAATAAGGATGAGCATCTAAACCACAACATCTTGAAGTTATATTTTAATGGTGGCAAGAAAAAGAAAATCAGAGCCGTAGATTTTGTGGGTACCATTGCTAAAATCGAAGGCGTAACAGTAGAAGATATTGGGATTATTACGATACAGGACAATCTTTCATATGTTGATATATTGAATGGTAAAGGGCCACTCGTGCTCAATGCCATGAAAAGCACGACCATTAAAGGGAAGCTATTAAAGGTTCACCGTGCAACAGAGCAGTAAACGCGAAAAAGCTCTGTATAGCCTCCGTCCGATCACAACGAGGCACCGGTGGATTGCGGAAACTACATGATCTACGAGCCTGTTGGTCTGCTGACCAGTGTGCTGATTCTCAGTCTCCTATTGTTAAGTTCGGTTATTTAATACGAATGTTCCTTGTTTCTTTAATCATCTTAGCACCGCAAACAGAACAGTGTGGCTCCGATTCAGACACAAACTCTTGTCGTGACCAACAGTTGCACTCTGTGCACTGCCAGACAACTTCGTCGGCGTATTCCGGCTCCGGTTTACTCCATGCCATTTTCGCGCCTCCTCAAATTAAAAAAACGGCCCATAGTATGGGCCGAGTTCTTTATGATTATCGAACAACTACGACGTTGGCAGCTTGAGGACCACGTTGCCCTTCAACGACCTCAAACTCAACGCGTTGGCCCTCTTCCAAGGTACGGAAGCCGTCACTTTGAATTGCGCTGAAGTGTACGAATACGTCGTTGCCACCTTCAACCTCGATGAACCCGAAACCTTTGTCGCCGTTAAACCATTTTACTGTCCCTTGTGTCATTAACCTATTCCACCTTCACTTACGACTATGGTAGCCATGACGCTACACACCTTAAGAATAACATACTTTAGCGTAAACGCCTTGAATATTTAACTGAAAAAATTCAAATGCCCCTAGAAACGCCTCAAAGGGGCTGTAAACAACGGGCTTGGCCGTGGTTTTAGGCTGATGCGGATCGCCTCCACCACCATGAGAAGGCCACCCGAACGGGGGGGCCCTTTTGTTATGGTGGCAGAAGGGATGAGGCTGAGAAATCGCCACGAGTTCGGACCGCGCGCGGGCCCGAAGAAGGGCTGAGTACGGAATTTGTAGCAACCTCTAAGTCGTGGGCCACGGGATAGAACTGTGCTTTTTAGCGATGTTCAATTGAAAAACACAATTGAGATTTCATCTCAGTGGAGGTATAGATGTGAAATTGATTGACTTGGAGTCAACTCCAGCACTTAGAATTACGAAATAATCCCGGAGACAGGTGGTGAAGAACTTTGTACACAATCCGACATGTCGCCAAATTAACGGGCTTGACCTCCAGTGCATTGGACGGTGCGCTCGTATCAAACCGCGTTAGGATCCCTTCAGAACATCTGTCGAGAATGGAACATCAGCGCCGGGAACTGGACAACGTCATCCATATAACCAAAAAAAAGATCAGCTTCTAGAATGCAACCGCGCATCGCCACGCGAGTAGTAGCGCGGAAAATACGGAACAGTCCCGCATAGATGCTGAACAGGAGGAATTACCATGAAAATTGCGATCATTGGATCGGGCTCTATTGGTGGAACTTAGGGCACGATGTGGTCGAAAAGCGGGCATGAGGTCATGTTCGGGTCGCGTGACCCCAAGAGCGACAAAATGCGCATTGCTCGAAGCCATTGGGGATGGCGCCAAAGCAGGCTCTGTCAGGGATGCCATCAATTTTGGCGAGGCAGTTTTGCTGGCTATACCAGGCACCGAGATGGAACGCGCACTTGAAGGAGTGGATTTCCAGAACAAAGTAGTGATGAACAGCGTAAACCTTGCGGATGGCAGGTCAGCTGGTATGGAAGTCATTCGACTTGCAACGAATGCCCGCGTGGTTAGGGTGTTCAACACGGTGCCTTCGGAGGTCATCGCCAGGCCTTAATTCACCGATGAGCTCCTAAATGGTATCACGTTTTGACATGATTTATGCGCATTATGTACCTATGAAGTGACAGGGCAGGGCGTGAGTCATGATGGAGGCTTGACAATTTAAAATTATGGACGCAAATGAGTACGTGTTTGCCGTAAACGAAGCAGTGAATAACAAAATTTTCGAAAATAGAATGAGACGAGGAGATGTGGAAGTGTCCCATATCGTTGACTTTCAAAACGTAACAACCGCTGGTTTAGAGTTGTCACCTGTTGCAGAAGCGCTCGCCGGTTTACGCGCAAACGAGGCTCGGTATTTTATGAACAAATATAAGCATGAATTTGCGGTGGTTCCGGCGAACGAAAGCAAGGAGACTCTTGAGTACGTGAACCGCATTTTGAGGGAGGAACGTGATCTTGAGTTTGCCGCAAAGCCTGTAGAAACGTCGCGCTTTCAAGTGGAAAATGTCAAGTTCGCGTACGTTTTTTATGAGGACGGTCTCGGGGTTAACGTCATGTATACGGTCGATGACCCAAAGAAACGGGCCGTTGGTTTTAAGCTTGCTGAGGGGATGGAGGTACCACGGGAGCTTGAAGGGAAGTTTAAATTCGCCAGGCAGAAGTCTAAACTGGCCGGGACAATTCGAGGCTCGTTTTTCGTCATTAAAGGTGAATACTGATATCCGTCAGATGGCACTTGGAGGAACAACTTGAGGAAGACCGCCACTCCCGCCGCCTTCGGCCAACCGATTGGCAGTTCATATTCATAGCTAGATGCAAGAAGGACCAGGACTCTGGTCCTATCTTTATGTGGAGTACACAGTTTTGAAAATATTTTTGGATTTACCAATCTGCCAACTTCGCAATTTCTTGCTTAGTGATTTCAATAGACGTTTCGGAGTACCTCACCAAAAAATTTGAGCTCTTCAACGGAATAGGTCGCCATCAATCGATTGAATGCTTCACTTATCGAACGGTAAATATCGTCCGTCGCCCCGTTGATGAAAACTGGTATAAACTGGTGGTTACAACTTTCTTGTGGCGATAGGGCCAGCGCTCGTCGCCAGCGATGAGACGCCCATATTATGGCCCGTAGATACCGTTTCAAGCGGATCGAGCCAGACAAATTAACGGTACGATGGTTGCTGCGAGAGATTGCATGTCGATGTTGAATGACTGCATATTAGTGTAGTGTTGCACTGGTCTTTTCAACGAAGTTCGATGCACCTCAATGCGTGATATGACTGGAGGAATGGTCATGTACACAAAAACGAACCGTGAGTCTCAGCCCTTCGAAAAACTTCCGAGCGACGAAAGCGTGTTCCCCATGACTTGGTATCCTGTTGCATGGTTCAAGGAACTGAGAAACAAGCCAATCAAGCGGCGTTTAGCCGGTCGGGATTTAGTTCTATACAGGGACGGACACGGGCGGGTTCGCTGTCTAGAGGCGTATTGTGCGCACCGTGGGGCAGATTTGTCGCTGGGGAAGTCCGTAAATGGGCGTTTGCAGTGCCCTTATCACGGCTGGGAATTTTCCGAGAGTGGACGCTGCGAACGAATCCCCGCACATCCTGGCAGACCCATTCCCGAATTTGCAAAAGTCAAAGCATATCCCGTAATGGAAAAGGCACAACTGATTTGGGTTTATCCTCATGAGAGCCCCGTTCAAAAACTTCCTGACTTACGAGTGTTTCCAGAACTAGAGGACCCACGCTTTGTGTTATCTGGCTATGATGAGGAGTGGCAAGCCCACTTAACACGGGTTGTAGAGAGTGTCCTTGACGTTGCACATCTAGCCTTTGTTCACAAGCGGACGATTGGACGCAGAGTGCCAGCAGACATTAGCGAGATGCACTTTGATGCAAAGACCCCTGACAAGATTTCCATCCTCAACGGTGGCGGGTACTTGGAGTACTGGTTTCCGCAACAATGGATATTGCGTACATCCAAGACGACTGGGCCACAGTTTGTCAATTACGTCGTTTTTTCACCGATTGACAGTGGTCATACCAAAATTTTTGGATTTGCTGGTCGTACTTTTGCCAGACATATACCAGGGATGAATCGCATTTTTTCTCATTACAGTCGACGTATTTTAAGGGAAGATCAGGGGGTTGTGGAAAGCCAACATCCCCGTCCAATCCCCGAGGCTTTAAGAATGGAGGCACACGTTCCGGCGGACGGGCCACAAATTCGGTTCCGGCAGCGTTGGTTTGACTTCCTAACAGGTGACGAACCTCGTATCATTGTTTAGGACTGTACTGTGTATGCACACCAGTTGTTGTTGGATAGCACAGAAGTGCGGAGGTGTCTTTCATGAGTGGAATATCTTGTAATGTGCGCATGTTGCCTGATTCGGATATCCCGTTGTTCGTCCGAATGCTGGCAAATGCGTACCCAGCGCTTGGTTTCTAGCAGGAGGAAACGCGAACGGGGGATGAATAAGTAAGGCAGAAGTAATTCCAGACATAAACGACGAGACACCTGTAGTGTTTAGCTGCAAGTGTCTCATGTTCGTTCATTTTGCCGCCTTGTTGTGCTCTACAGCATTTCGGTCAAGCAGATAGTAAATGAGTACAATCCCAGCAATCCCAACCACTGTAAAAATTGTTCGGGCGCCTGCATTGTCCCATCCGCCGAACAGGTCCGACACAAAGTCATATCGAAACAGTCCGATGGAAAGCCAGTTCAACGCTCCAATGATAGCGAGTACAAGGGCGGTTCTGAACAGCACCACTGTAACCTCACCTCCAATTACATTTTATCCCATGACAAAGAATAGCATACGTCGGTCGATACGGGGACTGGGACGAGAAGGCATAGAACGAGCGAGCGGCTGGAGGGAGATTGTGGCGGACGTTCAAAAGCTTAGTTGCGTATCATTCCAGTCCAGTTCACAGCAAACCAAGACCAGGCCAAGACCAGGCCAAGACCAGGCCAAGACCAGGCCAAGACCAGGCCTAAGTAAGCCCGAACAGAAGTAATAATGACAAAGTCCTCACTTCTTTGTCAGGAGTGAGGACTTTGTGCACGTGAACTTATGACTATTCGTTGGTGTCAAGCTTTTTGTTACTTTGGATCTTGCGCATCTTTTCCAGTAGTTCTTGCTTTTTGTCTTTGGCAGCTGGATGTCCATGCCCACTTTGAGTTCCCTCAAAGGTATTGTGCCTTCTGCTACCTGGTACATTACCAAGTGAATTTGGCGGACGTTTACGGTTCTCTGCTCTCGGCATTCTATTGGGCTCCTCGGCAAATAGATCTGTTACCTAACTATGACTTGCCCGACTTGCATTGTCAAACCCATCGTGGTCACAGACTCTGTATGTCCTTCGTACATTCCTTAGGCTACTGTAGCCTATTTTGACGTGTCGACATAGTCCTGAATGATCTCTAAAAATTGGCGACCGTAGCGCTCAGCCTTGACTTCCCCGATGCCTTTAATCCGCAACAGCGACGACCTGTCGGTAGGACGCAGAGAAGCCAATTCACGCAGCGTTGTGTCCGGGAAAATAACGTATGGTGGAACGTCATTCATTACAGCGAGCTCGCGACGCAGCTCGCGAAGGCGTTCAAACAATCCGCTGTCCACGGTGCTGCTATTCGTGTGCGTCGCAGATTTCACCTGCAACACCTTCATCAATACGCTTGCCTCTTGTTTTAAAACCGGTCCTGCTTTTGACGTGAGCTGGAGAACTGGGTACTGTCCATCACTCAGGCTCAGATAGCCTTCTGTAATCAGATGCCGGACATAGCCCGTCACCACCTTGTCTGACAGTCCGCGCATCAACCCATAGGTGGACAGTTTGTCCAATCCGGCGTCAACGATTTTCTTGTCCTTCGAACCCCTTAATACCCCAACTACGACCTTTATCCCATAACGTTGTCGCAATCGCAGTACGCATGAGAGGACTTGTTGCGCTACGATGGTGATGTCCTCCACGTCAAAGGTCTGAGTACAGTTGCTGCATCGCTGGCAGTCTGCTTCCGGTTCCTGGCCAAAGTAGCGCAGAACGAACGACTGCAGGCACTGGGTGGTCTGACAATAATCAACCATGGCGTAGAGTTTTTTCAACTCTATTCGCTGCCGTTCCTCGCTGCCAACGCTCTGCTCGATCAAAAACTTCTGCACCCGAACGTCTTCTGGGCTGTAGAGGAGGATGCATTCGCTCGGATCGCCATCCCGTCCTGCCCGGCCCGCTTCTTGGTAATAGGCCTCGATATTTTTCGGCATGTTGTGATGGATGACGAATCGCACATTGGATTTGTCAATCCCCATGCCAAACGCGTTGGTGGCAACGATGACTTGAACATCGTCATAAAGGAATTCATCCTGGCTGTTGGCTCGCTCACTGTCGTCCATCCCTGCATGGTAACGCGCGACAGAATACCCTTTCCCCAGCAGGTACTGGTAAAGGCTGTCGACCTCTTTACGAGTGGCTGCATAAATGATGCCGGTGTCATTCTGATGTTGCCGCAGATACTGCGTAATATAGTCACGTCTGTCCCACCCGGAAAGGACGGAGAACGACAAGTTATCTCTGCTGAAGCCGGCCACGTAAACCTCGGGATGGACTAAATGCAGCGAGATGGAGATATCCCTGGTCACTTCAGGGGTCGCCGTCGCTGTGAGTGCCACCACGACAGGTCGCTCGTCGAGCTGCTCCAAGAACGGGGCAATTGACCGATAGCTTGGCCGGAAGTCATGGCCCCATTGAGACAAGCAGTGTGCTTCATCGACGGCTACCAAAGATGGATGGAGTTGGTTCAGCCAACGTGCGAAGGACTCAGATTCCAGCCGTTCTGGCGACACGTATAGAAGTTTGTAGGCGCCTTGCTCGGTCTCGCGAACACGCCGTCGCATCTCTGTCATATCGAGTGTGCTGTTGATAAACGTTGCAGGAATGCCAATCGAGGTTAAACTGTCCACTTGGTCTTTCATCAGCGATACGAGCGGTGAAATGACAATCGTAATTCTGTCCATGACCATTGCGGGGACCTGGTAGCAGATGGATTTTCCACCCCCGGTGGGCATGATTCCCACTGTGTCGCGGCCCTCGAGCACGGTTCGGATGATGTGTGACTGGCCCTCGCGAAATCCATCGTAGCCGAAATATTGCTTCAGTGTTTGCTCAGCAAACTCTATCCGACTGACATGGCTTGATTGATTCAACATCATTCGACTCCTAACGTCTCCTGTAGCTCTCACTCCGTTCATCATACCATCACGATGACCTGGCAGCCGAGCCTACTGGCGAAGAGTTTTGTCCCCCGGACCATGGCCCTCAGCCCCGCCAGATAAAGAAACCACCAAGTGTTTTAACAAAATTCACTTATCTCACAATGGCCTCGATGGGGCCAGTTTAAGTCGTGAAAACGTACCATCTGTGTGCGTTACGATATCAGGTGCACACATCTCCGACATGTTGACTCTGTTGTGCTGTGGACTCCGTATCGTCTATTCTGGATAAACAGTAAACAATACGCCTATCAGATAGGGGCTGAGACTTGTTGTGGCGCAGACACATACGTTTTCAAAAGGCGAGGAAATCGCAAATGCAGTGACGCACGGTGTCGGGGCACTCCTCAGCATTGCAGCACTGGTCGTATTGATTGTCTTTTCATCAAAACATGGTACAGCGTGGTATGTGGTGAGTTTTACAGTTTTCGGGTCGACAATGCTGATTCTTTACACATCGTCTACATTGGTTCATGCCTTGCCGCCCGGAAAGGGTAAGGACTTATTCGAAGTTTTTGATCACGCTTCAATTTACTTCTTTATAGCTGGTTCTTACACCCCTTTTACTTTTTTTGTGATACAAGGCGTTTTAGGGTGGACTATTTTTGGAATCGTATGGGGTCTTGCCATAGCTGGGACTGTATTTAAAGCGTTTTATGTGAAAAGATATCTTTTCACGTCAACCATTCTCTACGTTGTCATGGGTTGGATGATAGTCATGGGTTGGCATCGAATTGTTGAGAATCTCCATACGCATGGCATCGTGCTTTTGCTGGCAGGCGGGATTTGCTATACCGTAGGCGCAATATTCTATGTGTGGAGAGGCTTTAAGTACCATCATTCTGTATGGCATCTATTTGTTATAGCGGGAAGCGCTTGTCACTTCTTTTGCATATTGCTTTATCTATTGCCCAGCTAAGAGGTTGAATTGCAACGTCAAGTCCTATTGACAAAGGGGCGATAGTTCGCACACAGCCTTAATTTCCGCACAAATTTGCGCAAAGGTTGACTTTTCAGTCACGTTGCTGTATCATTTAGGTGTTCAAGCGTGATCGTCTATGTGTGTAAACATGTTGAGCCGTTCTTTCTGCGCCTCATTGTGGGTGCAGTGTAGAACGGTTTTATATTTGAGCGAATTGAACAAATATTGTGCTCGATGAGCACTTCAGGAGGAATTCAATTGAATCAAGGTACAGTTAAGTGGTTTAACTCGGAAAAAGGTTTCGGTTTTATCGAAATGGAAGGCGGAGAAGATGTCTTCGTTCATTTTAGCGCCATTCAAGGCGATGGATACAAGAGTCTTGAAGAAGGTCAACGAGTGACCTTTGATATCGTTCAGGGTTCGAAGGGTCCACAAGCAGCAAACGTAGCATAACTTTTTTTTGAACAGGCGGACTGTCCCTCTAAGGTATCACTTTGATTCCTTGTGGGGCAGTCCTTTTTTTTATCGCTGACCTGGCATCAGTAGTCCATCTTACTACCAAATAGGAAGGGGTAATTTTGATGTGGAGCTATGGTAACCGGAGGAAGCCAGTTTCTGAACATGTGTACGCCGATTCAGTTGTTTGGCAGTGCTCGAACTGCGTTTGCTGGTCGAGAGACGAATTCATCTACGTTGCAACCCCCCTATGTCCCATGTGCAAGGGCTCAATGAATCGAGTAACCAAAAATATCCGCATCGATTAAAACCTTTCAATACGCATGACTCCTGACAAAACAACTTGTTCGAAAAGCTGAAGCCAGTCTAAGGCGACGTCACAACTGTTGGGACTGTTTCTTCCCCGCGAGTTCATTTGACTCACCGTAGCACTAAAACTCGGTCCCCAAGAGTCAGTGTAATGAGTTTATCACGAAAAAAGGGACGGCTTCCGATGGCGAATTGCGATTTATTTCTATCCGTGCCCTGGCAAATGCCCGAACTCCATCCCTTAGACTCCCATACATTGATGAACCAAAAGGGAGTGATGGCATTTGACCAGGAGGCTTAGGAGGCTGGACCACAAATATGGCGTTTCAATTGTTACGTCTACAAATAGACCGAGGTTCTTCCAGAACATTTTGCGGAATTACCGCAGGCAAAAATATCATCGTAAAGAACTCATCATCATCTTGAATCGAAATGATATGGATCTTAGCAAATGTCGCCGCAGGGTCAGAAAATACCGAGGTGTTAAGATTTACAAGGTTTCCAAGGCAACATCGTTGGGGAATTGTTTAAATTACGGTGTCAGCAAATCCAAATATCCTCTTATCGCGAAATTTGATGATGATGATTATTACTCACGTTATTATCTACGAGAACAAGTGAAGGCACTCGTTCGAAAACGGAGCCACATCGTTGGCAAACATGCTTGCCTAGTATACTTGGAGTCAACAAGGAAACTTGTTATCAGAAGTCCTTGGATGAAGAATAAATTTGTTTCGCTCGTACAGGGAGGAACGATTTTATTCCGACGGCGTGTTTTTCGACAAGTGCGCTTTGCTAATACTTCAATAGGTGAAGATGTAACCTTTTTAAGGATGTCTCGCAATAGAGGATTTAAAATCTATGCAACCTCGGCTTACAACTACGTGTATATCAGGAGAAAAAATAAGCAGAGCCACACATGGAAGGCTCCTGACCGGGACTATTTGTCGGGCAGCCAGAGAGTGGCTAAAACAACAAACTATCGTCAATTCGCCGAGTGCAGGGTAAAGCTGTAGGATAACTCCTCTCCGAAGGGGCATCGTGTTTGTTCCCATATCGGATCGTTCAGATTGCGGATAATTCGCCCCCTCACGACCATCCCTTCCGTTTCATTGATCCGTTTCTATGGCTGTTGCACGAGACATATCTAGCGTCACAGATATCGTTCATTTTCGTTAGGGATGGTGGACTGAGTCATCTTGTTCCGTCTTACTCGAGTTGATAGCTAGGTCCGTTTAGTGACTTTGGGGATACATCCCCAAGCCCCATTGTTTGCTGCAATTGTCCAGCAAACAATGGGTTTTTGTATTTATGTATTGGCATAATTTTATTTGCAAATAATCAATGTAATTTGTTTAACAAACTACATTGACAGTCATAGTAATACAATGTATCATGCTGGTGTGGAGGTGACGAGATGCGTGAAAACAAATGAGAACAAGATTACATCCGACCTGCTCCGTGGACACACCGATACGATGATTTTGCGGTTGTTATCCGAAGCGGATCGCTATGGCTACGAAATTGTCAAACTGATTGCCGAGCGCTCAGGTGGCGAGTACGAGTTGAAGGAAGCTACGATGTACTCGAGCGTTCGGCGGCTTGAAACAGACGGTGACATTGAGTGGTACTGGGGCGATGAATCTCAGGGCGGACGGCGCAAGTATTTCCGGATTACAGACAAGGGCAAGGCCACGTATGAAAGCAATAAACGCAATTGGGAGTACGCCAAAGGCGTCCTCGACACTTTACTCTAAGGAGCTGAATGGGATGAATGAGAAATTGACGGTCTACGTGAACGAGGTATTTGCACCGTACGACGGGATTAAGAGTGTGAGCGAACTCAAAGGCGACCTGCTCTCCGATTTGCAGGAGCGCTTCCGCGAACTGAAGGCTGAAGGCAAAGACGATGAAACCGCATTTGAAATGACGGTCAACAGCATCGGCGACATTGAAGAAACCGTGCAAGAGGTGGCGAACGTCTCTCGCTCACTGGAACGTCAGGTGGTCATCAACTTCAGTGCAAGTAATCTGGGACAGAGTGACTTCGCCGGTGTGACGGCTCACCAAGGGAAGTTCAAAGCGAGCGCGCTGCGTGAAGCAAACTTTGCCGGCGCCGATTTAACCGGTAGTTCGTTTGCCAGCAACGATATGCGGGGAGCAAATTTCGACCGTGCAAACCTTACAGACTGCAGCTTTTCAACCCTTGACCTCACAGATGCGAGTTTCCGTCAATCCGTTCTTGTACGCACAAGCGTGAACGCTTCGAGCCTGAAAGGTGCGAAGTTCGTGGATATCAGACTGACCGATGTCAAGGTGTCGAAGACCGACCTGACAAAGACAACTTTTGAAAACTGCAGCTTTAACGGTGTCGACTTCGAATACACAGACTTGCGTGGGATGTGCTTTGACGGACAGACCTTCATCGGGGTCAAGTTTGACAGGTCGGACCTGAAGGACGCTTCGTTTCAGGGAGCAACGCTGAAGAACGTGTCATTCCGTCTGCCTCTCTCCATGACAAACAAATACTACCGCCAGTTCAAAACCGTCTGCTTCGACCACGCGACGATGGATAAGTTGACCTATGCAGCGCTTAAAGGCATCGGGGCTGAATTGTCAAAAGTGACGGTCATCTAACGAACCGTCATCCCCATACATAAGTTGTCAAATGGTCAAATCATCGCATGCTCACGCTTTGTCGAAAACGATTCGCATGCATTTGCCATTCATTTACATGAAGGTTCACTCTTATCAAGGGGTTAGTATGGTATTCTTGCATGACCCGCATCAATCCTGGTAGAACGGCGAGGACTGAATCCTTTTGAAAGAGGTATGACAAATGCAGATTGCAGCGCTTTACGATATTCATGGAAACCTGCCGGCGCTAAATGCAGTGCTTCGGCAGCTCGAGGAAATACAACCAGACCTCATCGTTGTTGGCGGCGACATCGTCTCGGGCCCGTTGCCAGGCAAAACACTGGAACGACTCGCAGCGTATGGTGATAGGGTTCGATACATTCGCGGTAATAATGACCGCGAAGTCGTCATGGCTTTTGACGGTGTTCCACTGCCCGACAAGATGTCTCCTCGCGCACGACAGGAAGTGCAGTGGGAGGCTGGACAATTAACAAGTTTCCAGCGAGATTTCCTCGCTCAACTACCAGAACAGTTCGTCATGTCTGGCATAGACTCGGGTGAAATCTTGTTCTGCCATGCCACCCCCAACAGCGATGAAGAGATCTTCACACCGCTGTCTTCTCATCAGCGACTCACTACCATCTTTGGGGCTACTGAGCAAAAGCTAGTGGTATGTGGACACACCCATTTACAGTTTGAGTTGCAAGTTGGTGACGTGCGCATTGTGAACGCAGGGAGTGTAGGAATGCCTTTTGCCGACACGCCCGGCGCCTGTTGGCTTATGCTCAGTCCGGATGGATACGAATTTCGCCGAACCACATATGATTTGGAGGCGGCTGCGCACGAGATACGGGCGGGGGGACATCCCCACGCACAGGAGTTTGTGGAGGATAACGTATTGACAGTTCCCACAGTGGCGCAGGCACAGGAGTTGTTGCAGCGTCTGGAAATGATGGGCTAACGTCCCATCATTCAGATGCGCCGGACAACCCACCCCTTCTACGGTCGAATGAACTCCTGTGTCCAGTAGGTACCATATGGTCCCCCACTAGCATATCCGACGCCGATTTGGGTATAGTTCTTACTCAGGATGTTGGCCTTGTGACCAGGGCTATTCATCCAACTGGTGACCACTTCCTGAGGCGTAGGTTGTCCGGCAGCGATATTTTCTCCTGCATAGGTGTATGAGATGCCAAACGACTTCATCATCTGAAATGGCGTTCCGTAGACTGGCGAGGTGTGGGAAAAATAGTTCTTGCTCGCCATCTCCTGTGCCTTGATTCGACCCATGCGTTCCAGTTGCCAGTTCATCGTTAAACTTGGCAATCCATTCTTTGCGCGAATCTGATTACATAACACAAGCACCTGTTGCTCATAGTTGGTTACCGTGCTGCTGACGAGGGGAATCTGAAGAACCTGTCCAGGGTAAATGAGGGCAGGGTCCTTGATGAGGCCCCGATTGGAATTGTAGATCTCCGGCCAGCCAACATGGTATGTGAGCGAGATCTTCCACAGTGAATCTCCTGGCAGCACCGTGTATTTGTCTGTTGCCGCCGATACCGGTTGGGTGAACACCAGACTCCCCAAGAGTGTACTACCCATGGTGACGCACAAGCCAATAAATCGCCTCAGACCCTTCATGCCATCCACCACCTCAACGTTAAGGTGGTCTAGCGGCTGTCATTCCATTCGCTTTTGGCATCGTCCGTGTCTTGCGCCATTCCCGGAAATGAATGGCGTTGAAGCGACCAGGCTCGTAAAGCAACACAGTCCGCGCACGCTGTATGACGCGTTGAGCCAGCGTGAAAGAGAAGTGTTACGTTTAAAGTTAGGCAGACAGAAGAATGGAGCAGGCATCTGTCCAGTGCAATCCATCCTCTTGCGACATACAGTAGAACACGCCAATGTAAATACCTCCCACGTTCCAGAGGGCCATCGACAAGGATGGTCTTTTGGCTTTGAGCACGTCCACCAAGAATAATTGTGCATCTATAGCCGAATTCGTTTTCCAAGCCGGCAAACCATACGGTGTTTATTTTGTTTCTGATTTTTCGCCTAATTTTGGTCTGGACAAGCCTTTTGGCCCACCGACATTGAATATGATGCGTCAACAAAGTTTGGCGAGGTGGTAAAATGCCGAGGACTAAGGGAAAATTGAAGGATCGGACGAGGCGGACCCGGGGGGTGATTCCGGCCCCGCAGTGGAACTGGGATCTCATTGAGGACGAGGACACAGAGGACTCAGAGTCAATTGATGAACTGGACGAGGCTGAGGTAGAAAACGCACTAGACATACTCGAGGAACGCCGGGGAGTACAAAATAAACTCACCGTGTACACAGATGATCTCGCGGATCAGTCGATTACCAGTGACAAGATTGCCAACTATGCGATTACAGAAATGAAGATTAAGCCGCTCACTGTAACCACAGAATGCCTCGCAGATTATGCTGTTAAGACTGGAAAGTTGGAAGACGCAAGCGTTGATTCTGCCAAAATTGCTCCAGAATCTATCGAAGACAGACACATTCCGGAGAATGAAATTTCGGGGAATAAATTGCGTAACAGGTCGATTTCCGGCGAAAAGTTGATGGACGGAAGTATTACATCGGACAAAATGGCGGACAAGACGATAGACGCCATGAAAATTGCTGAAGGCTCCATCCGTACGTCACATTTGCATGAACAGAGCATTACCACAGAGCTGTTACAAGACCACGCGGTGACGTCGAGCAAAATTCAAAGTGGTGCGGTTGACGCAAACGCACTTGCCAATGGAGCCGTCACGACAGCAAAGATTGACGATGAGGCTGTGACGAGCTCGAAAATCCGCATGTACGCTGTTTCAGAGGATAAGCTTGCAGCAAACGCAATAGGCTCCGGACACTTAAAGGCGAAGAGCGTGTTGTCACAACATATTGGCGACGAGGCGGTGGAAAATAGGCACCTCGTTGACGAGGTCATTACCAGTTCAAAGCTTGCATTGGAATCTGTAGCTACAGAAAAACTGGCAGGCCTGGCGGTGACAACTGAAAAAATCGCGGACTACAGCATTACGGCAGAAAAGATTCTGGACGGTTCCGTTACAGGCGGCCACCTGCGGCGTGAGGCAGTCGCAACGGAACACCTTGCACCGCAGAGTGTAACCACGGGTAAGATTGCAAGAGAAGCCGTTCAAGCAGAAACCATCGCATCGGGCGCTATTGAAGAGAGGCACATCATGCACGGTGCGGTCATGAACCAGCACATGGCTACGGCGTCTGTGACAGCGGAGAAGTTGGCAGACGGCGCCGTTACCGGTTCAAAGATGAAGAGAGGCACCATTTCGTCGGAACATATCGCTGAAGGGTCCATCACTACCGACACGCTAGCAGACGAAGCCATTACATCCCAGAAACTTGCAAAGTCAGTTGTCACCGAAGAGAAAATCCAGAACCATAGCGTAACGACTGACAAACTCGCCGATGGTGTTGTCAGTACCGGAAAACTCGCTGATAATGCGGTGACGAATGCAAAGCTTTCCCCGGCTGCCGTCGACGGGGGCATCATTGCCGACCGTGCGGTGGAAAGTAGGCATATTGCCCGTGGGGCGGTCATTTCGCAGCATCTTGTCGGAGGGAGTGTTTCTAACGAACACTTGTCAGACGGGAGTGTCGATGCGCGGACGCTTGCATTCGGAGCGGTGAACGCCCGGCATCTCACGGATGTTTGCGTGACGGAATCAAAACTCGCTCACAGTTCAGTTACAAGCGAAAAGCTGGCCCATGAAGCAGTCACGCGCGGCAAGATTGCATCGTGCGCGGTGGTAGGAGATTCAATTGCGTCAGGTGCAGTACGCGGACAACATATTGCCAATGGGGCAGTAACGACGGAACATATCAGCAGTGGCTCTATCACAGCGGACCATCTTGCAGCAGAAAGTGTAACGGAAGAAAAGATTGCTGACAAATCTGTCAGCAACCTGAAGTTGGCTCCGAAATCGGTGGATGGCGACATCGTGGCTCCCAGGGCCATTACCGGTCCACACATTGTTCCTGGTACCATCAGTTCGGTACATCTAGGGAGTCATGTTGTGTCGAATGAGCACCTCGCGGACGGTACGGTAGATACACGTGTGCTGGCTGTTGGATGTGTGACAGCGGATCAACTTACGGATGGTGCTGTGTCTGGCAATAAAGTGGCACCGGGTTCGATTGATGGAAACCACCTAAATGACGCATGCATCACGCCATCAAAATTGGCTGACGGTGCGGTGGAATCAGATAAGCTGGCGCCTGCAGCAGTGACCAGAGAGAAAATTGCACCGCAGGCAGTAGACGGGCGCATCATTGCCGATGCCACCATTGAATCCCAGCATATTACGCAAGGCGCAGTGACGACAGGCCATTTATGCAGCAGTTCGGTCATGAATCGACACCTGGCAGATGGGGTTGTGTCTCCGGAGAAACTTTCTTTTAGACCGATTCAAGTTGTGTCGGGACCAGGTCAGACGATACAACAGTTTGGTATATTTCTGTTTGAATTCCAACAGGATCAGGAGTCGCTGGATGTCGTCATTCCATTACACGAGCCCTTTGCAAACGACGCTTACGTAGTGGTTGCGATGACCAACAGACCAGACTGCTATGCTGTTTTGAAAGAACAGGTCGCAAATGCGGCAACCATTACGATTGTTCGCAGGAGGATATATACCAACGTCTCAGGATGCATACATTGGATGGCTATCGGCGACAAGATGCAGGAGTAACTGAATGCACGACGTCACGCGGTGCGCTGACTCAGAGGGGACCATCTGTCGGGGGCTTGCTCGCAATCCATGCAAACAGGGCTGCGAGCAAGCCCCTCTTCAAATCATCGGTGAGCACAGGGCGTTCGTGGCAGATAAGGTGTTTCTACACATGTTGGGACACTCCTAACGTGGAGCTACTTTCGAACAACTCCGTGAAACCACTGACCTCTATCAATGAGTTTCATGGAGTTTTCCCCGTATTTCTCTTTTATCATGTAGCCTCGCCGGATGAGTTCATCAAACAATTCATGTCTTGCTCTCCAGGGCAGATGTCCTAGGTTAGCCATGGGCCCGGCTTCAACAAAAAATTTGACGGTATGTTCAACGTTACTTAAATCGATCACAAATTCTTCCGTGTTGCATGTAAACTCTGTGAAATATTCACCTGCGACACTTGGAACAAAATCCTCGTTGGGCATTACATGAGGCATCCTGACCATGAGAGCACTCGTGAAAACCGGTTCGAACCATTCCATAAAGAACGATTGAGTTGAAGAAAAATGCAGTCCGTAGAGTGTAGAAAAAGTCCCCCCAGGTTTCGTCACTCTTTGTATTTCTCTAAGCGCCTTGGGGATATCAGTAAAATGTAGGAAGAGAAATCCGATGACTGCATCAAAGGTTTCGTCTGAGAAGGGAAGATCTTCAGCAGCAGCTTGCCGAAACTCAACATTTCGAGCATCATATTTTTCTCGCTTTTGTTTGGCCCGTTCCAACATTCCGATTGATGGGTCTGTAGCAACTACATGCCCGGTAGGCGCCACCAAGTTGCAAAGACCGTCATCAAGTGTGAGTGCGCCGGCTCCACACCCGAGTTCAAGCACTTTCATTCCTCTGTCGATTCCACTCAAGTTCAAGAGAAGCCTACGATTTTGATGGATAATCGGGTTCATTTGATCCATCATTGGCTCGTAATCATCCATATTTGTAAAGACTGCGGTCCTCATCAGCTGTTCGCGTAGCTTCAGGTACCCACATTGCTCAAGGTCGTCTCGGCAGGCCTCATAGAGTTGGAATCCCTTATCCGTAAGAGTTACAAATGACTCACCGTCACGCAGTTCCCGGCAAAATAAACCATCAGCGATGCCGCGTTCCAGCTCATTCTTTAGTGTTCCATTGATCCATGGTCTATGCCAAGCTCCAGATATAAAAACTTGCTCAAGCACCCCGTGATAATGAGCTAATACCTGTCCATTCAAATAGGTCATGACTCTAGCATGTACGGACAAGAGAATGGAGCCATCATCGTCACGAATAAACTCTTCGACCAATCGATGAGAAACCCATATCATTTCATCTGTAACTACGAGTGTCCCGAGACGTTGATAGCTAAGATATGATGCCGTGGAAAGTAATGTTTCAAAAAAGGCCCTCTCTCGGTACAGCGGCGTTATGTCTGGCGCAAACCAGAAGATTGTACCATTTGGATGCAGTACAAATAACTCGTGAGCGAATCGTTCAAGTTGTCTCTGTTGACTTTCTTTTAACCTGTCAGCAGTTTCTCCAATGGTCAACCAAGGGGCGATTACGACGTTAAGTCTAGTCATTTTAGCGAAACCAGCTTCAATGAGTCCGGATGAAATGTTTCGTTCGACCGACATTCCGTTTCCCCCTTCTGTGAACTTGAGGAGTCATACTGTAAAAGACGGTGCTGACAAATGTGGCTCTAGTACGGTGCTCTCTCCGTTTTAGGGGTGAATCGGTCCACTCCGTTTAAAACTTTGTAAAACCATTGTACTTCATGTGGGACATATAGGGCATCCAATTTTGTCACTCTTTAATAGACCAAGATGCCCCCATGTGCGGAGTGGTATTCAGATAGACATACAAACAAGACCTCAGGAGCTGCGGCGTGCCCTATGGAAGGACCTGGTCCGTCAAACTTGGCTCGACCGACCAGGTCTTTAGGAGAAAAGTGCGAATGCATTAGGTGCTTCGGCCCGGGCCACTTTGAAATGGTAGCAGTTGGCCCGTCTCAAGCAAAGTCTTGAGCCCGCAAAATAGAGGGAGCGTACGTGACGTTACGCCCCCTGAACTGGGTATAGATTAGTCTTCGACCTTGTTTGATTCCCACCGTTGGAGATGGAGTCGTTGACGCGGCTTTGTCTCCCACTCGTGAATCGCGTTACTCTGCTCTCCAAATCCGGGTGGCGTGGCGGCTAGGAAATCCTCACGGGATTCCCAAATCGAGATGCCTATCACACGGTCTGTTCCGACTTCCTCCCAGGGCCCTGCATCGATAAATCCGGGATGCTTCGCCATGGAGTCTCTCATTTCTTCCATCCCTTGTAGCAGTTCCTGACGGTGCTGCGGTTTCGGGCTGTGGTAAGCCATGAATATATAACTCATGTGTTCACCACTCCTTACGCTAGAGATGCGCCAGTTTCCAGCAATGTCTTCAGGCCACTGAGGACGTACATCCAACCAGCCCCTGAGACGCTTTCAGCAGTCTTCGGTGCACCTTCAAGTTGATCATGAATCACAGTGAGTATACACACACCTGCTTCATCTGGTTGAATCTCCCACGTGACCCTGCTCGGTTGTTCCTGAGCCATTTCAGGATCATAAAGAGATTGCCAGCCATGAACGAGTCGTCGTGGGGGGTCAAACTCAATTACCTCGGCGTCTCCCCATACATCTCCATTCGGCCCATGTGAAATATAGTGGTCCTTTGTAACTTCGATGGCTGCTTGATGAAAATACTGTCTTGTAAATTCGGGTGTCGTGATGGCTTTCCATATCATTTCTGGGGTGGCCTTGATGAATACTTGGTAAACTTGTCTGGACTCAGCGCTAGACATTCCGTGTTCTCCTCCTTCAAGTGCCGCCTTGAGTGCGGTTAAAGTGGCGATGTGCTGTTGGGAAAACTTATGAACGTATCGCTCGTAGATAGTCTGGATGGGCACGGGATTGAGATAGTGTAGTTTTTGTCTCCCCTCTTTCCGACTTGTGATTAATCCAGCATCCTCAAGAACCCGAAGGTGCTTCATGATGCCAAATCGTGTCATCTCAAAGCCGGCCAACAGTTCAGTGAGCGTGCGGCCGTCACGCTCAAATAGCCGGTCAAGAAGATGGCGCCTAGTTGGGTCAGAAAGTGCCTCAAAAACCTTGTTGTCATCGCTCATGATTGCATAATATGTGACTTCTTGGTCACGTGTAAAGAGGGAGAGGAAGCCCATTAATCCCGTAAGGTGTGTTATGGGGCGGTGCTCCAGTCAAAAAAATCAAACTTAAGTTCAGTCTTCAATCAACTCCTGGGTCGATTACTCTCCCTTAAAAGTAGATTATCTAGACATGCTGGATGGAACTCAAAGGCATTTTTCATGCATATGGTTTTGTAGTGGAAAAGGCTGGAGCGGTGGTGATGAGAGTGCAGCGTAGACGTATCGGCATTGCCCTGTGCGGCGCTGAACTTACAGGTAGCGCCCACATCGGAATCCTGTTTGCGCTCGAAAACATCGGAATTAAACCACAAATGGTTGCTGGTACAAGTGCAGGCGCGTTGATTGCGTCCATGTATGCTCACGGTTATTCTTTTGATGAATTTCGCGAGGCAGTCCGGAACTTTCCGGGTCTATGGCTCTTTGATTACGGATTCCCACTCGTGTCGTCAGCCTTTAATCTGGTTCGACACAGTTGGCTGGGCAGTACTGTTCCTATCCCCAATGGGGTATTTCGCGGCGAAAAGCTGCAGAGATATGTAAAACGACTCCATCAAAATCGATTGCCAAAGATACCCCTCTATGTCGTCGCGACGGATTTGAACACAACAAATCCTGTTACGTTCACAAATGATGACATAGCTGTGAAACGAGGCTATGCGGAAACGAGTACAGACCTGCCTCGGGAGATTGTTGGGAGTTGTACCATTCCTGGTTTGTTGACACCAGTTCGTCATCGAAAATGGACGCTAGTTGATGGTGGAGTCCGACATCTCGTCCCAGTGTCGATTCTTCAACAAGTCGGGTGCGACAAGATTTTTGCTGTTGACGTTATGACATTACCGCAAGATTGGTATCCGGTCACGATTGCCGATATTTTAAAGCGTTCATTGGACGTCTTGCTGGACGAAGCTGTTGAAAGCAGTGATTTATCGGGAGATAGTATTTTCGTCATCAACCCGGAACTGAATCAAACGTCTTGGTGGTCCAGCCAAAAAACTATGATGCGTAGCTTGGAATTAGGATACCAGTATGTAATGGATAGGAAAGATGACATTTTAAGATTTTTGAGCACCGAGAAATTGTGATTTAGAAGAAGGCGTAATAATCTCATTGTTCAGTTACGCTGAGTTCCAAAGATGGTTTTTCTATGGGTTCAGGTGTCTGATTTGACCACGTGACTAGCCTTGACGGAGGTGCAACCTTGAGCTCTGGACACAAGGATTTTCAGGCTGCCCGCGAGTCAGATGCCCATACACGTTCGTTGAATTCTCCGTGGGGTTACTTGGACCATTGGATACCCTTGACGACACTCGAGCAAATGGAGAGGACGAAGTATGATGTGATTATTGTGGGCACCGGTGCAGGGGGAGGTACCGTCCTGTGGCGGTTGTGTGACAAATGGAGAAAATCGGGGAAACGCATTGCGGTCATTGAACGTGGGGATCTCGTGCTACCTACGCACGCCATGAATTTGCCGACGTTTGATTATGAACGCATGATGCGATTCATCAACAATCCAAAATTGAAATACACGATAGATAGTAGTGTTTCGTCGGCAACGATTATGTTGTTTGCCCAGTATCTCGGTCTTGGCGGAAGAACGTTACATTGGGGGGCGGGCAGCCCTCGCTTTCATCCATCGGATTTTCAAACATGGCCATTCACATATCGAGAGCTAGAGCCCTACTATAGAATCGCAGAACACGTGATGGGAGTGAGCCAAAGCTATGCAAAAGGCTCACGTGTTCAGCAAACACTGATTAGACGGCTTCACGGTATTGGCTTTCCGGAAGCCACGGACTTTCCGCTGGCAATCAACCACTCCACAAGGAAGAACGGATTACACGTAAGTGCCGTTTTCAGCTCAATCAATTTCTTCGGTTACGCACTAAATACGGGTTTGTTCGATTTGGCAGTTAATGCACGTGTCGTGGAAGTTGTAACACAAAAAGGGGTAGCGACAGGGGTGAAGGTCCTCAGTCCAGACCATAAAGTTTACGTCGTACAGGGGGAAATCGTTGTTCTATCTGCCAGCACGTTAGAGAATCCACGCATTCTATTTCAGTCAGGCATTCAAAATGACGCCATCGGAAGATACTTAACTACTCATTCGTCCGTGGAGATAGAAGCACGATTGGCTAGTGTCCGTGATGTAGGAAACGTGGCAGTGCTCATTCCAAGAAAGAGCCGTAGGCCGTATCAGGTAGGCATTTATCAACATCATCCATATCAACTTACGGCGAGCGTTTCGGACGAAATCCCAAGTAACGAACCACAACACTTAAAAATTTATATGCACGGTTTTGGTGCTGTTGAAGCTAGATACGACAATGGCGTGTATCTTAGACCAAATGATTTAGACGAATACGGAATTCCAAAATTAAGCGTCCAATTTACTTTTGGCGACCGTGACCGTAAAATCATTCGCAAAATGATCTCGACGATGCAGTATCAAGCTCACGGACTCGGATTACGATTACTTGGAGGACCGCGTCTGAAACCGCCAGGCAGTGCTTCTCACGAGTCAGGAACATGTCGATTGGGGGAGCATCCGGATTTTTCAGTAGCGAATCAATACGGGGAGCTTCATCAGGTGTCAAACTTATTTGTGGCGGATAGCAGTGTCCTGCCATACATCGGAGCAGCAAATCCTACCTTAACGATTGTAGCCGTGGCGATTCGCACTGCAGATCACATTCGGCATCGATTAGGAAATTGATCTTCTCATACTAGTTATCCAAGTGTTACCACATCGCGCATTTGCGTTTGCATGACCATTTCCATCACAGTGTACACCGTGTAGTTCTCGACCTTATGTGTGGGCGGGGCAGCCACACACTCAGGGCAGTGAACTGCCCCTGCATTCCTTCTTATTGCGCGGCTGTCGATGGTATCCGCCATTTGACGCTCACCAAGCAACTATTAAGCCTGTGCCAAATAGAAATATGCTCCCCACATCACGGCAACTTCCCGACTCGAGGCTGTCCCTTTGACCGTATAAATCTGAACCTGACGCCCAAACACGAGAGCTTCGCCAATCTTCGACCCAATGGACAATTGTTTGCTGTTTACCACGTGGTAGATTTGATTGTTCCATTCTACGGGTGTACTTAGGCCAAGTGGGGTAGTGTATTCATCCAATTTGGCGAATGCTTGCACCACTTGTGAATCAGATTGTGATTGCTGCTGACTGATTTGTTGCGTCAGTAGGACGGAAACAAGGATAAAACACGCAGTAAAAAAAGCCAAAAAAGATACTTCAAGTGGATTGAACGCTACATTCGTTTGTCTACCAGTTTGTAAGCCAGGTTGTTGCACATGACCCCTCCAATCTCACTCACGTTGCGATTCGCAAGGAGCTGCAGAATCTGGAGACTCCGTAGAAACCTGCCCGCGCCACACCTATTTGGGTGCTTTGGGTGTTTTGGGTGCGGCAGGACGTGACTGAGATAAAACATAGGCGGATGCGTCCGCTGCTTGTTGCAGACTCAAACTACCAGGGTTTGAGGCAGGCATATTGTTTTTGACAAATTCAGACATCGTATTGAGATTGTGCATTCCTGCGCCACTATTGAATGAATTCGGTCCCCACAAAGGCGGTGCGGATTGCCCTTGGCCATCCGTCCCGTGGCATACAGCACACGTCTGTTGGAAGATAACCGCTCCATTCGAAAGATTCGGTGTCGGCAGAGATGTCTTTAACTCCGTTTTCGATCCGTTCCCAATCCACTGGGGTTTCGTATCTGCCGGCACCCCCTTGGAAATCCAGGCCAAGTAAGCCTCAATAGCAGCCATTTCCTTTCCTTGCGGTGGCAGAGGCTTGCCGTTCCCACTTCGTTGGAAGCATTCATTAATGCGCTGTGAGAGGTTAATTACACGCGCGTCTCGCGATGTGTAATCCGGAAACTGAGCTGTCACCCCTACGAGCGGTAAAGCCTTTTCATCCGTTCCCCCATTAATGTGACACGACGTGCACGAAAGAGCATCGAGATTGTACCCTGGGAGCATCGCGTGTGTGTTCATAAACAGCTCTTGTCCGTACTTAACCGCCGACGCGTCTTTGCCGGTTGGCATGCCTTGCGGTGGGTTAAAGGCAAGTGTTTGTGTCTGTGCAGGAACATAACTCTTTACCGCATTGGCATCTGCACTGTTTGTTCCACAACCACTGACTAACCCGAAAACTGCAAGGAAGCTCGCGGCCAATGAAAATTTAAGATAAGTATTGCGTTTTACTTTTGCCAAGCTAACTCCTCCCCCGACCACAAACATCAACAAATTAGGTGTCCGCTCCCATAACTAGCGACATTGGGTAGCTTAAGTACCATCACCTCCCTTTCTATTTTGGTGCGCTCTACACAAGCACGTTCATGAACTCGACGCAGCACGCGAGAATAGAGCGGCCAACTGACTATCCGACATTTCGGAATTAAAATGTTGACGAATAATACCCGCCTTATCGATCCAAAATGTTTCTGGCTGACCGATGACACCAAGCTTGGGTGCCCATTCATCGTTGTAGTCGAGCAATACTGTGGCGGCATTGAGTCTATATTTTTGGACAAAGAGCGTAACTGCCCCGACTCCTTCCATACGGTCAATCAGAACGAGGTGTACACGCCCTTTGTACGCGGAAGCAAGTTTGGCCTGTTCTTCAGCTTCTGCTTGGCATGGGGGACACCAAGTCGCGAAAAAATCGATGATGATTGGTTCTCCATGCATCGTTGCCAACGAAACTGTTTTACCTGACAACGAGGGCAACTGGATATTGGGAACTGTAGTACCGACCTGTGCAATCTTCTCATTTCGGGCAACGTTCCAAATAAAGTAGCCCAGCGAGATGACCAATATCAACCCAACTATCACACTCGTCCATACACGAATTTTGCTGACATTCATGCTTATCCTCCATGTGCTGATGACCTGCCCACTTGATGATGGGTCTCGCATCCCGCATCCCGCACCCGGAACCCGGAACCCGGAACCCGGAACCCGGAACCCGGAACCCGGAACCCGGAACCCGGAACCCGGAACCCGGAACCCGGAACCCACCCTTCGTTGCAAACCGCCGTCAGACGGGTGGCTGGTGAGTGGCTATCTTGCGCTCTACGAGCTTCCGTTTGAGTGCATTTCGCCTGAATTGATAATCTGCCTCACTGAGTGCGCCGTTTTGATACTCTCGTTCAATGCGCGCCCAACTGGAATACAGTGCTTCATCTAAATCCAGTCGTTGTTCCTTTCGCTTCCCGTAAAATGTAGAACGGATACCAATTAATCCAATCGCTAGAATCAGAGCAGCGACGGCAAGGTTGCCAATCGCTTGAAGGGTATTCCCTTTACTCTCATTGTTCATCCCGATGATTGGCATTCCCTTCACGGTCTGCTCAGGTGTCGCTTGTGGCAACAATGACAAACTGACATTCCAGTCCGCTCCAGCTGATTCTCCGGAATGAGTGAAAACACGGTAAGTGCTCCCCGAGATTTCAGTGGTCTGCGTCTGGGGCATTAAATTTGTAGCAGACAGAGCGATATTCCCGATAGGGATGTAAATATAAATCAAGTTCGCCGTATAGCTGCTATGCATTTGCAACTGTACGTTTGTTCCGTCCTGAAACGGAAGCGTGTATGTGACAGTTATAGGTGTGGTTGAATGCGGCTTAGCGGCGTGAGGTAAGATGAGCCACCCATTGTGCATATCCTGATTGGCATTTGTCTGACCCAATACTTTCAGGTCTTGAAAACCATTCGGTAAACGTAGTTGCACATCACGAGCTTCAGAAGCGTCGTTGTTCAGATCTAGGGCATTGATGACTTGCACACTTTGATTCGTTGTTGGAACAAAGATGATGTTCTCGGTCACTACTTTCAGACCCGACGAGCTAGACGCTGCAAGAGACGTTGCCGAAGATGAAAGAAGCGCCGCCATCAGCGATAGAATTCCTAAAATTAGTCGCACTGAACGGCGATGGCCGAGAGCCGCGCCGCGGGTGCGAGTCTGCACGGCGAGCGTGACCCGTCGATGATTCGTGAGATGATTAAGGAGATGATTAAGGAGATGATTAAGGAGATGATTAAGGAGATGATTAAGGAGATGATTAAAGTTGAACAGAGATGAGCGAGTGTTCCCCCGTTTCATCGATTTGTTCCCCCTGCGTTCTCCGCCATACCTAAATGCAAGAGCGCTTCGTCTACTTCAGAGCGCAACTGTCGCTGTAACTGTTTTGCGTGTTCCTGTGCGGCCTCTATATGAGCGAGTAGCTCGTTTTTCTGTATGACATACGCATGCTTGTCTACTTTCCCCATCTTGCGGTCGTATTCCAAATCAGCGAGTTCTTCATACCAGCTCTCAAGACTTTCTAACGAATCTGTTGCTGAGTCAGCCTTTTTTCGCTTTGCCGGCCACAAACTAATCAACGTCCCAAAAATAAACAGGTAACCACCAAACCAGATAAACTGCACCATGGGATTGACGTGAATGTCAAAAATTGCCTTGTTTTGTCCTTCAGTCCCCAACATGACGACGTACAAATCCCGCATCGGCCGAGAATATAACGCAACATCAGTTGTCGGCGATTGCCCATTGGCATAGAAAGTAGCCGCGGGACGCAATACACCGAGCGTTTGTCCGTTGCGGCTGACAAGTAAGTTGGCGTACATTCGCCTCGTGGTCCCAGCTTGACCTTGCCCAACGCCGAGCCCCACAAACCTTACCTCATACGGCCCGAGTTTCGCAGTACCACCAATGTTTAGGGTTTGCTGTGTGTGAATTTGATACGCCCCAGAACCCACGATTCCCAGAGCGATGACGGCAATGGCGACATGAACGAGATATCCACCAAATCGACTGCGTTTGTTATTCAACAAGCGCAAAAGAGAAGGGAACCAGGCATCGCCGGTAAATTCCATGCGTGTGCAAACGGATCGGACATACTCGACTCCAACCGTGATGAGCGCATAAAATGCGGAGATAATGCCCAGTGTCGATAAGAGGGAGGTGCCTGGCGTGTACATCGCACGAAGGGCCGCTGTGACGGCGAGTCCAAGGGCGACCGCCACCAGCATGGGCACCACAATGGCACGTACCACACTTTGAACAGACGCCCTGCGCCATGCAATCATCGGTCCAATGCCCATTAAGAAAATGATACATACGGCGAGTGGTAGAGCTACCGCATTGTAGAAAGGAGCTGAGACCATCATCTTATGTCCAGTTGCGGCTTCCGACACCAAAGGGAACACGGTACCCCATAGGACAGCGAATGTGACACCAAGAAATAAAATGTTATTTAACATAAATCCAGTTTCCTTCGAAACAACGGCTTCAAACCTACGTTCTGGTCTCAAGCTTGGCCACCGCAAAATCATCAACACTACCGAAAATACGAATATAATTGCCATGAAAACTAAGTAGTATGTCCCCAAAAGACCGTTGGCAAAAGCATGAATACTCCACAAGACACCGCTTCGCACGAGATATGTCCCGAGCAGCGATAAGAAATACGTTAACGTCACAAGCACCACATTCCACGCTTTTAGCATGCCTTTACGTTCCTGGACAATTGACGAGTGTAAGAATGCAGTTGCTGTGACCCACGGTAATAAGGCGGCATTTTCCACCGGATCCCAAGCCCAATAGCCGCCCCAGCCAAGTTCTTCGTACGACCAATGGGCTCCATAAATAATACCCACACCGAGGAAGAGCCAGGAAATCAATGTCCAGCGCCGAGTGACTCGAAGCCAAGTGGCATCGGTTTTGTTCAAAATTAAGCCAGCCATTGCATATGCGTACGGAATTGTGAAGCCGACATATCCTAGGTAGACATTGACTGGATGGACTGTCATCCCGGGATTTTGTAGGAGGGGATTTAGGCCATCACCAATGGCGGCAGGTTTTGGTAAACGAAGGAAGGGGTCTACGCCCACATTCAGAAGCGTTGTGTAGAAAAAGGTAACACCGGTTACGATGAGCGAAACAATCGGCAACATTCGATGACTATCCGGATGCCGGGAAAACGCCACGACCATTCCATACATTGTTAATACCAGCGACCAAAACAACAGTGAGCCTGCATCCCCACCCCAAAAAGCGGCAATCTTATAAATCAATGAAAGCCCCGCACTGGTATACTGCACTACATACGCGTATGATAAATTGCCCCTTACCAATAACCAAATCAGGCACGTCGAGGCTGTTGCTACGAGTAGAAATTGGGCAGTCATGGAGTAACGACTCCATTTTCGCAGGTCTGTACGGCCAGTAAAAATCGCAGCGAGGTGTATCGCCAGACTGATAATAACGACGACAAACAACACATGCAAAACAATTTCCCCGATGTTGCCAACTAGCATGGAGAACACCTTCTCGAAGTAAGTTTTCTCAGTGTGTCATAAAACCCATATATTGAAACGAATGATTTCAAACCCATATATTTACATAAAATCTCGTAAATGCACCTCAACTTCAGATGTCAGTGCGCGTTCTTCCAGCGTTTGTGTTTTATCGAGTTTGGAATCATCTGTGACGGCGACTTTCAAATAAATGAAAACAGAGCTCGCTAAGAGAATGATAAGAAGCCCTGGGGTAATCCATACCCAGCGGCCAAAACCATAAAACTCAGGCACCGCCAGAACGCTTGGTCCATACATCTGAATCATGCTTTTTAACACTTCATCGCGCGATGCGCCGTGCTCCAACTCAAGCATCACAAGTTTACGAATCTCCAGTGCGTTCCCAAGAGAAGACTCGGCAACTGTCGACGGATCGTCTGGTGCGCGTAAATCGGAGCTAATGTTTTCTACCTGCTGTGCTAGAGGCATCTGCGCAAATTGGCGTTCCACTTGAGTGTTGTGCCACCAGAGTGTTCCGACAACCACAGATACTCCCACAGCCACCGTAACCACACTCACCACCGCGGTTCGCCAAAACCGAATTCTGGACACAGCCTTTGACACCCCCTCTTTGTATCGCCGTACGCTGCCACCTCCGTCAGTAGCGGTGCAATCCTTATAAGCGAATATTTGAGTTAGTCCATATATTTAAATTAAATATTTAAATTACATACCCACAACTATACCACCCAGGGTATACATTGAACAACGCCTAAATAAGAGATTTAGCCAGGGCGATAGGGGACAGGGCGTGCGATGGGGCGCAGGAGAGGGGGCGCAGGAGAGGGGGCGCAGGAGAGGGGGAGAGGGGGATGCACGTTATCTTACGGTCAGAAGCTCGCGTGAGAGTGTTAGGAAGGCATCGAGAGAAGGGGACAGCCATTTGTCTTTATGCCAGACGAGATGTGTCATCACAGAAACATCAGGGCCTCCCCAGGGAAGTTTTACGAGTTTCCCAATCTCTATTTCGTTGGTTACAGTTACTGCTGTTAGAAGCGTCACGCCCAAGCCGGCCATCACGCATTCTTTGACGGCCTCGATACTATTAAATTCCAGAATGGTTTTCGGGTAAATGTTGGCTCGATTCAATATCCTTTCAAAGTGGCCGCGATAACAACATCCAGTTTCTGTGAGTAGTAAGTCAGTTGCAGCAAAATCTGATGGAACAACGATCTTATAATCAACGAAAGGATGGTCAGGTGCCGCCACAAGCCAAACCGGTTCAAGGGCTAGCATTTCATCTCCTGGTCCACCTTGGTGGTCAAGTTCCTCATAAACAAACGCCACATCAATCGTCCCGTTGTAAACGAGATTTCGTAATTCTGCAACCGGACTCGGACAAAAAACAACTTTAACGCGTGGGAATCTCATGCGAAATGCGTGGAGTAGCGACGGTAGCCGGTAAATACAGAGTGACTCCGCTGCGCCAATCCTTAATATCCCTTGTGGTTCTTCGGCAATCGACACAACCTCCTGAGCTTCCTCTGCAAGTTCCAGCAATTGCTCCGCATATCGAAGCAACTTGTGCCCTGCCTCTGTCAAGGCAACTTGTTTTCCTCCGAGGCGATCAAACAATAAAACGCCAAGCTCTTTCTCCAAAGCATGAATGTGCGCTGTAACATTTGACCACAACATGCCGTTTGCAGCGAGGCAAGGAGGGAGGCGTGCCTGATTTCACGTCCGTTTTGCCACGCGATTTCCAAATTCCGTCGCGCCCTCAGACTCTGGCTCAGTTGGGTCGCCAATAACGAGTCCAGAACGCTTTATTCACCCTATTTGAAACACGTTCAAATGGAAATAACGCGCTCGTGACGCGTTATCCACTGAAACGGATCAAAATAACGCGTTCACGTGTCACTATTAACTCAAGGCGCGAACATAGCGCTTCCACAGCGTGCTATTTTTTGCGGGCCCATAGATTCAATTGGAAATAACGCGCTCTGGGCGCGTTATCCGATCAAGCACTGAGACTATGCTTGCTCTCGTCCTCTGCACACTGCCCAATATCCATTGCCCAATGATTTTTGAATCATAGAGTAGTAACCCTCTTGTTATTGTAGAATTGACCAGAGGAACTAAACTTGTCAGAAATTTTAGCGGGAGGAATCTATGATGGAGAAATCGGCTGAATTAATTTTGGAACAATTTGATATTCATGTGCACCAGAATGAGTGGTTCGTTTCGATGGACGTAGCACTCGAAGGAATCACATCTGCAGAAGCAGCATGGTGCTTGAACCAGAGCAATACGATATGGCAGATAGTAAATCATCTTTTATTCTGGAACACCGACGTGGTTCATCGGCTGAGGGGTACATTGAATCCAGCACAAGCAAATAACAACGACGATACGTTCGGCGAGCCGGGAAATCCTGCAGATGAAGCTGGTTGGGAGAGAACGCTGTCTGAACTCCAAGGAGTCATGCAAAGGCTAAGGGACACGATTGTAGAGATGGAAGATGGAAAATTGGATATGCCTTACCGTGACGAAGGCGAGCCCACAAGACGATTACTAAGTAACATCATGATGCACGATACCTATCACATCGGTCAGATAGTTCTGTTGAGGAAGCTGCAGGCTACGTGGAATGCTTTTAATTGGGCCTGAGTTTGACTGTGCTTTTCCTCGAACATGAGGATGAAACTCTCAGTTTTGGCCATCAAGTATCGAGGAAAGAGTCTCTGGGAGGTGAGTTATGTTCGTCCCCAAGAGATCGACTCTGTTATGCGCGGTCCAGGCAAACTATATCGCACAAATACCATAATATCTTCATCAGTACTTATCGGTTATCTGAATTTTGCTGTGGCTATCTATTATCTCGTTTGGCTGCTTGAAGTCCGAAACGACTGATTGACTTGGCGGTATTGAGTTCGCCGCGTCGACCCCGGAGGGCATCCGGCGGGGGTGCCCTGTTTCATACTCGGCTTCATGTTCTGCTTCATGTTCTGTTTGGTGCTGCGCTTGAGACGTGGTTTGCCCTTGATTTGTTGATCCGTTTTATGACCCGTGTCATTCCGTATGGGCCCATTGCTCTCAGCCCATCTACTACCTTCACATGCCGACACAGCCCACATCGAGAACTTAGTCACGTTCTGTTGCCGTTGCCACGGGCATGTGGGCCTGGTATTCAGTTGTTTCCGTGATTCCACAGTATGTACGCACCACATTCCGATAGTGCTTCGCCTCATACAGTGCTCTATCCGAACAACCGAGAAGCTCTTCCCACGTATCAGCATCTGTGGGATATGCCGCAACGCCGACGGATATAGAGAGACGAACATTTCCTGGCGTCTTAAGACGGTAATCTTCCACGGTCTTTCTGAGGTTTTCAGCAAACTGTGGTCCGTCGCCGGTGTATAACAAGACACAGAACTCTTCACCGCCGTATCTGGAAACGGTCCCGGCTTGTCCGACCGAGCTCTTGATGAGGTCAGCTATCTCCTGTAACACATCATCACCGCGTTGATGACCAAGAGAATCGTTCACATTTTTGAAGTGGTCAAGGTCAATCATCAGGAGGGACAAGGCACGTTGTCTTCGCATCTGTCGCGCAACCCGTTTCTGAAAGGTCTTGCGATTCAGTAGTCCTGTCAGGTCATCAGTCTCCGCAGCCTGAGTCACTTTGAAATATCTTTGGTAGAGAGAGATGAGTACCCATAGGGCAACGAATATCGTTATCAGGCCAAGGATTCCGTAAGATTGATAGAATACTCCTCCGGCAATCCCAAGCACCACATCAAGCAGGTAGGCGTTAGCCATCTGCAACCAGTCCATTTGCATCAGTTCACGAATGGACATGCGAGAGCGATTGTAAAGAATGTAGCCTACACTTCCAAACACGAAATTTGAGGCAATATACACGAGGGCACACGCAGCCAGCGCGGTAAAGTGGTGTGCGTAGGTTCCTATGACGCCTTTGCATAATGTGTATGCCGTGAGCCCCAACATCGCAGATAACCCATACTGACTCGTGTTAAAAACGACTACGATTAAATCATGTTTGCGATGATATATGAGAAGAAAGACTAGGGACATTAGCAGACTTAGTTCAGTTTGGAACAATCCAAAATTGGTCACTGAGGTCAGCACGAGAGTGGTACTTAGGGTGATCCCTGCCGCGTAAACTGTAGTTACGGAAACTTCTAAAGCAATGATGAGTAACGCAATGAGAAAAACCAGTGGCCAGTGATGAACGGGTGACCTTGCCATGAAGACGGAGACCAGAAACGCAATGGAAATACCGATAAAATACACTCGTGCAAGGTTCATGCGGCTGTCCCGCGCACCGCTAAACTGCCCTGTCACTTGCTGCCATCTCCCTGTGGTCTAGAAAAGGGGTGCGCCTTCACATGAGGTGTCGGAACGGTAACCCAGCCGTCATGGCGTTTGCTTTAGACCTGTGGTTTTGCGTCCCCGCCTTTCGGCAGGTTTGCCCTTTTCACCGGATACTTACCAATAGATTACGTATTCTTTCCTGAAATGGCAATGCAAATTGCCCAATCTATCACGCATCCCATTAGATTAACGAATTTAATCAACGAATTTAACCAAAGAACTTAACCAACGAATTTAATCAATGAGTTCAGCAACGACTCTGGACGAATTAAGCAACGACTCTGAAGCGAGTTCAGCAACGAATTCAGCAACCAACTCGTCAACAAAAGTCATCGACGCACTCCCCAAATAAATCTACAAGACTTCGAAAATGAAAATCCACCAATCAGCAAAAAAACGCACATCTTTGTTGGATTCGCGCTGATGTAGTCGCAAATTGTCGAACTACACATGACCTTTACGCTTTTTTAAATGTATCTTTAGCACGCTGTCACATTAACGAAACAGAGCGCAGGTAGCTTTGAGATGCAACATAAACTTGATGTAGGAGATAGGAGTGAACGCGTTGAAAAAAAGCAAAAAGGTTGTTGCCGTCACGGGAAGCAGCATCCTCGCACTCAGCGCTGTTTTTGCAACCCCTCTGATGAGTGTCGCGCGCGCCGATGTTCAGAAAAACGCTGGTTCGAGTGTTTCAAACGGTAAGGATGCTCAACCGACAACGACTCCCATCAAGCATGTGGTCGTAATTTTTGATGAAAATGTCTCTTTTGACCACTACTTCGGCACTTACCCTTACGCAACGAACCCGCCTGGTGAGCCGAAATTTACGCCAGCACCGAATACACCGAAGGATATTAACAACTACATTACGCATCCGTCCCTGCCGACGAACAATCCAAATCATAATACAGACGGTACAGTCGCCAATCCGCAGCGGCTGGATAGGTCACAAGAAGTTACCGCCGATATGGACCACGGTTACATATCCGAACAATCCGCTTATGACAATGGGAAGATGGACAATTTTGTGGCTGCCACGGGTCATGGGAACCCACTGGTGATGGATTATTACGATGGGAATACCGTTACAGGTTTGTGGAACTACGCACAGCACTACGCCATGAACGACAATTCTTTTGACACAGTGATGGGACCGACGCTTCCCGGCCACTTAAACCTGATTTCAGGGTCGACTCAAGGTGTCAAAGTCTATAGCTCGAATTCTACAACCGGAACCGCAGTGCAGTTGAAGCCAGGAGATACCGGATATCCAAGTGGCACTGTTGTGAATGGTACGATGGTGAGCAACATGAATCCCTACTTCGACAAAGCATCTACAGGCCAGACAGCAGAGCTGACAGGCAAAAACATCGGTGATTTGTTAAATGTGAAGGGCGTCACTTGGGGCTGGTTCATCGGCGGATTCCGTAACACGAGTGAGACGCATAAAAATTACGCAGGTCAATCTGTACTGGACTACGCTTGGCCCTTCACCGATCCGTTCCAGTTCTATAAATCAACCGCAAACCCGAATCACCTACCGCCATCCTCGCCCCAAATGATTGGCCATACCGACGAGGCAAATCACCAATATGATTTAACCGACTTTTGGACTGCTGTGGATTCCAACAATTTGCCCTCCGTGAGCTATCTAAAACCGCCAGCCGGGTGGTCGGGACATCCCGGAGCTTCTAGCCCACTAGACGAACAACAGTGGATTGTAAATACCATTAATGGCCTTGAGGCTTCACCGGAGTGGAAAAGCACAGCGGTTATCATCAACTATGATGATTCGGATGGTTGGTATGATCACGTGATGCCACCAACAGTTCACACATCTGACGGTACAAATCGCACGGCTTATGGACCACGGTTGCCATTGTTGGTGATATCGCCGTACGCCAAGCAAAACTTTGTCGACCATACACTGACCGCTCAAACCTCCATCTTGAAATTCATCGAGGACAACTGGAATCTAGGACGTATCGGTGGGAATTCGATGGATGCCATTGCAGGTTCTCTCAACAACATGTTTAACTTCTCTCGTGAACCCAGCGACAAGAGGCTTTTCCTCAACCCGATGACCGGAGAGCCGGAAGCCCCAAACGCTGCCCACGTTCAATTTGAGTCTTGGTTGCAATCACTGTACTCAGATGCAGGCGTCCCGATGCCGAACCGTTCCGAAGACTAGTCCGAAGGGTGGTCTGAAGGGTGGTCTGAAGGACACTCGGAAGGTCAGTAAGGGACGCTGGACACTTCTTTGGATTTGTATAGAATTGAACCAAGGGAGGTCTGGATTTATAGCTACGATTTGTAAAGAAATTATCATTGACGCTAGGCTCGAGCATGTTTGGGATGCCGTTCGTTGATATTGAAAAGGCCCACCGAATAGGTGGGCTTTCCGGATCTTTGCAATGAATCGACGCTGTGCCCAAGTACTCTACGGGCCTGTCGGTGCCATTGAAACGAGATCATCATAGGCACTGATACCAGCGTGGAACCTGTTAAGGCTTTACGCTTGTGCACCTCGCAACATCGATTCAGGGGCGAGGACAACCACAACCTCGCCTCGCACGCACACTTCACCTGCGACGGACAGTTCGCTCTGAACGACTGCTTTCCTCGGTCCGAGTTGTGCGATACGACCGCGAATCACGATTTTTTCGCCGAGCGGTGTTGGTTTGAGAAAGTCTGTCTTGAGTGAAGCGGTAACGCAGCGAGGTACGGGGACATCCTCACCGAGTTCGTGTCCTGCCTGGCGATATAGAGCAAGCGAGCCCGATCCGGTGCTGTGGCAATCGATGAGCGATGCCGCCAGCCCGCCGTATACATATCCTGGAATCGCCATGTGTTCTGGCCGCGGGATGTACTCTGTAACCGTTTCGTCTCCGTCCCAGCGGGTTTTTATCTGCAGTCCATGATGGTTTAATCGTCCACAGCCGTAGCACCACGAGAAGTCATCAGGGTAGTAGTCCTGTACGGCATCACTGATGCTGTTAACGCTTTCACTCATGTATTTATCCGTCCTCTCATGATGACACTGCCAAGTCTATGGCAGCTACAAATTACTCGTCTATTATACGACGACTATACGACGACGTGTCCAAAAAGCGGAGGGAGTCGCATGAACCGGAAATATCTCGGTGCCATCTTTATGGCGCTCGCTGCCAGCATCTGGGGTGGTATGTATGTTGTCAGTAAGATAGTCTTGGAATCCGTCCAGCCCCTCGCTCTCGTCTGGCTGAGGTACGTTGTGGCCCTGGCAGCTCTCGTGTTGGCAGCTCTCTTGACGCGCCAATCATGGCGGATCCGCTCAAGAGATATACCACTGATTGTCGCCATCGGTGTCATCGGATATGCCATCTCCATTTGGGCACAGTTTCTTGGCACGAAGCTATCTACCGCACAGATGGGCTCCGTCATCACATCGGCAACCCCGGCATTTATGGTCGTGTTCGGACGGATGATTCTTGGCGAAAGAGTCACACTTCGAAAAGCCATGTCAGTTGGCTTGGCCACCATCGGGGTTCTGATGATTGTTGGCGTTGGCGCTGTTGGCCAAAAGTATGAAACCGGTGGAGTCATTCTGTTTGTCGCTGCCCTCACATGGGCACTCATGTCTGTGTTGGTGAAACGGGTGCCGGCAGAGTATTCGCAGCTCGTTGTTACGACCTACGCTATCCTCGTGGCAACCCTACTCATTACGCCAGTTGGGCTTCGACAACTGCATGGGACGGGGGACATCTTCTCGCACAGAGTGCTGTGGGGTGGTGTACTTTACCTCGGTATCATTTCGACTGCGGGTGCATTCTTTCTGTGGAACAAGGGCTTGCAAATGGTTGATGCGGCTAGCGGTGGTTTGTATTTCTTCTTTCAACCACTCGTCGGGTCGTTTCTCGCGTGGGCCATTCTCGGTGAGCGGGTGACCCTGGTATTTTGGGTAGGGGCTGTATTGATATTGACCGCGGTGCTGCTCGTCGTCAGGGAATGAGTCGCTATCATAGCGGGAACTGGCGGGAACTGGTGGGGGCGGGTGGGTACGGTTGGGGAGGCAGTTGGGGGAGCAGTTGACTTTTGATGCCTTGTCAACCATACAAAACAGGTGCGGGTGTTACAGGCATTGTTTTAAGAGGTTATTATCTCGAATTGCTGCGTGCAGCCACACGCATTAGTGCTGCAATGACGGTTTAGGTGGTGAAATTTAGCGCACACTGGATGTGTTTGATATCTTGACGGGAGTGTAGACATGGATTTCACCCATCAGATTGCGCAGTTGTATCATCTACAGCATAAAACCCATCAACAATTGGCGGAACTCTGGTTACAGCATGTACTGTTTACCTGGCGATGGTGGCTAGGCGTCTTCTTGACAGTCGGGCCATGGATATTGTGGTGGTTGGTCAGACCAAAGGAAAGCTCAAATCGATTGCTGTTCGTGATGTTCTTCGTGATGGTTATTGCGTCATGGCTCGACTTTGTGGGGTCTGGTGCCCTAGGATTGTGGCACTACGACTATGAAGTTGTGCCCTCAATCCCTGCATATATCCCGTGGGATTTTTCAATGATTCCGGTGTTGGTCGCGTTGTTCATCCAAATCAAGCACAACTTCAATCCATGGATAAAGGCCGTCGTTTTTGGCGGGCTGTTCGCATACCTGGGTGAGCCGTTGTTTGAATGGATGAAAATGTATGATGCCGAACAGTGGAAACATTATTATTCGTTCTTTATCATGGCGTTTACGTATATGATGGCTCACTATCTGAGCAGAGCCAAGGGATTTAAGGAAATATAGCTCATGTTCATTTTTTACCGTGTAAAAAACCAACCAGTCGGTTTTATGATATGATATCCGCAGATCTGCGGGACATTCAGTCGGATAAGACGACCAAGGGGGACGACGCGTGATTGAGATCACAAGCTTAACGAAATGTACCTTCGATGAATTGCTACTCGTTTGGAATCAGGGGTTCAGCGGATACCCCATGAATATGACGACGTCCATCGATACCTTGGCGGCACGTTTTGGCCGGGACGGGCTCTCTCCAGAGTTGTCGCTGGTAGCGTGGGAAGGCGGCCGGCCGGTAGGGTTTATCCTAAACGGGTATCGTCTTGTGCAGGGCAAAAACATCGCATGGAATGGTGGGACTGGCGTTATACCAGAGTACCGCCGCAGCGGTGTTGGGCACAGATTGTTGGAAGCATGTATCGATGCGTACCGTCAAACCGGGATTGAAACAGCATATTTGGAGGCACTTGCACAAAACACTGCAGCCATCTCTCTATACGAGCGTCACGGATACCGCACTATAGACGAGGTCACTGTGCTGTCGAGAGATGGGGTACTTTCGCCCGATTCGTTCGTGGCTGGAAACGATGAAGTGACCGCTTACGTCCTGCGCAGAGGGCCCGCCGTCAGCGCAGCTCGATTGCCCTTTTACCGAGCGTTTGGGCCGTGGCAAACACAATGGATGAACATCCATCAGGGGCAATCAATCATTCTCGAAAATGGTGAGGGGAGCCCAGTTGCTTACGCTTTGTTTCATGAACAGAACACAGACGCAGGGGATGTCACGGGAATCAGACTGTTTCAATGTGAGATAGCGCCAGGCGCTGCTCTGCCGGAAGTGGCCATTAGTGTTCTGCTGCGCGAAGTTTACGCGCCGCTTGACGAAGCATGCAGACGTACAACGTCTAACATTTCCTGCAAAAATGGTGCAGTCATCGGCGTACTTGTGTCTGCAGGCTTCGCCGTCCTTGCGAAGCAAGTCGTGATGATGCGTGAGCTAGGGGGATGACGGAGTATGGCACCAAAGGTTTCTGAACAGCACCGCGCCGAGCGCAGAACTCAGATACTCGACAGCGCCATCCAGTGTTTCTCGGACAAAGGCTACGAGACCACGACTGTCGACGACATTGTCCGCGAAGCTGGGATATCCAAAGGTATGGTCTACACCTACTTCAAGAGTAAAGAAGAAATTTTCCTCGCGATTGTAAATGACCGGACGAATCAATTCATGCATCAGCTTGAGGAATCCCTGCATTCACGGAACACGGCCTGGGAGAAGCTCCGTTATGTGCTCGAACGTCACAGTCATCAACCACTCACACGCGAGGCGAAGAGATGGAACGCAGTCTATCTCGAGTTTTTTCTGTCATCCTCTCGCGACGAATCTAGACAGACGTTCATGCATCAGCGTTATCAGCAGTATCTAAAGGTGCTTGTTGACGTGATTAATGAAGGCAAAAAATCCGGTGAATTTCGGGACGATGTAAATGCGACATCGATGGCAGCGCTGTATTGGGCCTTGTGTGACGGACTCGATTTACATGCTTCGCAACTCAGTGATGTCATGAATACGGATGAGCTTTACCAAGATGCGATAGATGTCGTCCGGCGAAAGGTGGTCAGGAATATTTAAGACCTTTACCCTTTTCCCAGTCCATTCTTATGGGCATATGCAATCGCCTCAGACCGGGTTCGACTTTCCGTCTTGGCGAGAATGCGGTTGATGTGCGTTTTGACGGTAGCCATGCTTAAATAGAGACGGTCAGCAATTTCACCGTTGGCCAGTCCGCCAGCCATGAGATGCAAAACCTCTGCTTCGCGCGAGGTCAGTCCGTCCCGTCGGTCCTGTGTCCGCCGATTGGCTGCAGCCAGGAGTTGTTGCTGGACTGCTGGGTCCAAAACGCCCTGTCCGCATGCAGCCGCGCTGATGGCCCGATAAATGGCGTCGCGACCTGCGTCTTTGGTCAGATAGCCAATCGCACCGGCCGAGAGTGCGTGAACCACGGACTCTTCATCCGCGTACGTCGTCAGCACCACGATTTGGATGGATGGATGGCGACATCTGATGGTCCGAATTGCCTCTACGCCATCAACGCCCGGCATACGTAAATCCATGAGGATTACGTCTGGGAGCGTCTCGCCTGCCAATTCGATTGCCTCAGCCCCGTCTCCAGCTGTACCGACCACCTCGACGTCCGCCAAGAGCTGCAGAATGGTGGTGAGGCCATCGCGTATTACACGTTGATCGTCGACAACTACAACTCTCATACCGGGAGCCACATGGTGACCTTCCATCCGTCAGGCCCAGGGCCCGCATTGGTCCACCCACCGAGCATCTCTGCTCGTTCTTTCATCCCTTGAATCCCGTAGCCGCTTCCTACTGCCGCACTGTGTGAACGTATGATGGGGTTCATCACTTCGAGTCTGACTCCTTTCTCCTCAAATCGGAGGTACATCGACACATGCGCCCCGGGGGAATGACGGTGTGCGTTGGACAGCGCTTCCTGACCAGCACGGTACATCGCCAAACTCGCTTCTTCCGGCAGAGACCGTGCATGTCCTTCCAGTCTCAATGACACGTCCCGATTGCTCACCAGGCGTGACAGTTGGTCGTAAAGCGGCTGAGCATCGTCGCGGAGGGCTCTCACCGCGCGCCGCGCATCGTTGAGGCCATCTCGGACCAAGTCACGCGCCTGCTCGATCCCGTTTTTTATCGATTCTTGGCTGTCAGTATGATGTACGACAGCATCTAGAGCATCAAGGTGGACAGACAAAGCGCCTAAGCTGTGTGCTAAGACATCATGAATCTCACGAGCCAACCTATTTCTCTCGACGAGAAGGTCGGCTCGTTCGCGTTCCACGCCAAGCTCTGCGTCCCTGGATAAAGCTTGAACGTGTTCGCGCCGGCTCGTACCTGAAATGAGCCCCAAGAGGGCCCCCGCAAGGGCACCTCCTACAATCCCAAGCGAGTGGTGCTGCGTTAACGCGATGACAGTGACCAACCCTGGACCAACCAGCGTGAGAACGAGCGACTGTGGCAGTTCCCTCGTTTCGCCAGCGTCCATTCCGATGCCCGCGAAAAATCCCAGCGCCCAAGGTGAAAAAGCCGAGAGCGCTCCCGCAGCGAGTGACGCTACGACGAGGAAGTAGGGTGCCGCACGTCTCGCAGTTGTCTGGCGCATCACCGTTGTCCACAAGCCCCACGTAATCGATGCAATCGCCAACAACAGCCATTCGAGAAAACTTGGATGTGTTCCCTTATGGAAGAAGCTAACGACTACCAGCGTAATGATTCCGCAGAGCCCGGCAAATCGAGTCCACGCAGGATGCTTTATCAAGGAAGACCGGAAATTCACAGACCGGAAATTCACAGGATGTTCTCCTTGGCGGTCTGTTGACCGAATCCAAGGTTGCGACGAATTAGCCTCTGACGTTTCACAACCAGTCCGACCGTCCGTGCCAATACCTCCCCAATGGCCATCAGCAGCAAAGCTGCACCCCAGGCGGCACCGGTCACGTGCATCGACCTGCTCCATTCGCCAATCGACTGCGCGCCGCCGTGCTCCACGTATAGGACAAATGCGAATCGAAGCGCCATTCCGAGGAGCCAGAAAACCGCCGCTGCAACGCCGGCCCGTGCGATTGGCGTACCGTTCGGAGCAGCATAGACGTGAGTGGTCGCTGCGCAACTGAGACCAAAGATGATGCCTAGAACTGTCAATGCGATGACCAGCAACAAATCATGACCACTCACAGGTACGCCTGTGAAAAAACCGGCTGCGACGACCAGAACCACCACTACAGGCCATGCCAACGCAATAAACCCCAACGGGCGCGGTCGAATTTGCCGCAATACGGCAAGCACCAGCAACAGACTTCCCACATCATTCAGTGTAGACAACATTGATAACTCCCCTTTGCTTCGCGGCAGTACCGCGCTTGTTAGGGGAAGAGTATCATCTCGACACGGGTGTATCCGTCAGCCCGCGGGTTGATTCGAGTCAACCCACGCGGGTTGATGTCAAACCCTTACGGTATCCACATGTTATCACAACCATATTTTTACTCGTCGAAATGAAGTCTGGCGCGGGCCGAAATCATCAGCAAGATGGTACCATGACCACCAGACGAACGCAGCGATGGAAAAACCAAGTTCGGGTAGAATACCACACCTATTTTCTCACCACACCGTGAAACCATTGACCTCTATTCATCATTTTCATTTGTTCGATGCCGTACTTCGCCTTAATGGAATAGCCCCGTTGAATCAACTCGTTCTTCAGTTCTTGTCTTGCTTTCCAAGGCAATTCATTGGTTTCTGCCATGGTGCCGATTTCAAAGAGAAACTTCACAGAGTTTTCCACATGGTCCAAGTGAATTTCCCATTGCTCGGTTTTCCAACCAAATGGAGCAAAGTATTCGCCGGCCACTTCTGGAACGATGGTTTCCTCGGGCATGATGCTCTGGGGCTCGGCGGCCAGTCCCCGTTGAAACACAGGTGCAAACCATTCCATGAAGAAGTCCTGGCTTTTCGATAGGTTCAGAGCATACAGTGTCGAGAAAGTCCCACCAGGCCTTGTAACCCTGCGGATTTCTTCAAATGCTTTGGGAATGTCCGTAAAATGCAGGAACAAGAATCCCACCACAGCATCAAAGCTGTCATCCGCAAAGGGGATGCTCTCAGCCGTCGCCTGCAGGAACGTTACGTTTGGTGCGTCGTATTTCTCCACTTTGTTTCGCGCGCGGGCTAACATCCCTGTCGACGGATCCGTCGCGACCACGCTCCCATCTGTTCCAACGACTTTATACAGGCCATCGTCCAAGGTCAGTGCTCCCGCACCGCATCCAAGTTCAAGGACCTTCATACCGGCCGTAATCCCACTTTGCTGTAATAGCGACTGGCGATTTCGGTGGATATTCGGATTCATCTGTTCGACTATCCGCTCATAGTCGTCCATGTTGGTGAACCCAGCCGCCCTCATCAATCGCTCGCTTTGTTTCAAGTACCCGCATGCGCTTAAGTCTTGGCGGCAGGCTTCATACAATGCTTGCCCTTTGTCTGTGAGCTTTACAAATAATTGTCCATCTTTGTCCTCAGAAAGCATGATTCCATCTTCAATACCGCGTTTCAGCTCATTCAGAAGCGTTCCTTGGATCCATGGCCGATGCCATGCACCGGATACAAATACCTCTTCAGGAACACCGTCGTAATAATCTAGCACCTGACCGTTCAAGTACATCATGATGCGAGCATGGACGGACAATAGGATTGACCCTTGGTCTTCACAAACAAAGTTTTCCGTCAAACGATATGCTACGAGTATCATTTCATCTGTGAGGGTCAGTGTGCCAAGGCGCTGATAACTGAGATATGCGGCAGTGGAAAGTAACGTCTCATAATACGCACGTTCAAGGTACACGGGGGTAACGTACGGCTCAAACCACAGCACCTTTCCATCTGGATACAACCGGGATAACTCGTGGGCAAATTGTTCAAGTTGCTTGTGTTGCGATTCTTGAAGTCGGGTATTGTCTCCAATGATTAACCAAGGCGCAATAACAATATCCAGACGTTGCATCTCTTGAAATCCTGCACGAACCACTTCAAAAGACAGATTCTCTCTTACGGACACTTCGTTCCCTCCTTTGTCGGCGTCGTGTTGCGCTTATTGTCACATGTCTTACACATACCCAAGGGAATGTCCTGACCCTGCGTTCTGTAAAACCCCGTTTTGAATAGCGCTCGCTTTTCATCCTCTGATTTCATTTCACGACAGCTGATGCAATAAAATTGTGTCACTCAGTACATCTCCGTCTCTGTACGAAGATTTGTAATCTATAGATCCTTTCTCTGTCGAAATGTATATTCCTGTCGAATATTGTCGTGACATGCATAATTTGGATACTGCCGTATGTCTTTATTATTACACTCTCACGAGGTGGTTTGAATCATAGGACTATAACCAGTTTCGTCAAGAATTCCTGCACCTTCGAGATGCAGGTCTAAGGGATATGAACGGCAACCCCGATGTTTTCATAGGAGCAGGGCTTCAACCATCGTGCGTGTGGCCCCGGTATGAGACGTTGTGTTCTTCTTCGAGGTTTCTATTTCGTTGGTTACCTATTTGCAACACTGTGTTTGGATGCCTGATTTTAATCGCAATCAAGCCGGAGTTATCGAGGACTTTGACTGCCGTTTCCGTCGCAGACCTGGTTCCTAGTTCATAAGCACGGACGGTATGTTTCGCGATGACAAACCCACCGCGGATGCTGCCTTTGATGAGGATTGCATCGTCGGAATCGAGGCTGCTCGTATAAACTCCGGTACCTGTTACAATGATCTTGCCGGTTGCTCTGAGTACGCTTGATGTGACTGTGTTCACTCGTATATCCGCCGCTTCTCCGGATGCGATGGTCTGGAGACGGCTCAGAAAGCCCACGAGCTGTTCATGAAGAAATTCCACGTCCTGCTCATGGATATTCGTACGCTGGATAACAAGCCACTTCGAGCGTAACTCATGGTTCAATTGCGCAAATAGCGTGTCACGTGACAACAGGTCGTCGAAGTCGTTCGATAGTTGTTCGAAGCTGCGAAGCAGCGTTGGATGCCTTTGTTCCAAAATGAGGTGAGCAATCATGTGCATGTTGGCGACTTTGCTTACATGGTTTTGCGCATGATGAAACAGCGTCTTAAACTCTTGACGAAAGCGTTCGTACTCCGTTAGGCATGTCCTGAGTGTCGCTTCTGTTTTTTGATACAAAAGTTTTGACTGACCGGCAATGATTTGTGACCCCACGATGCTTCCAGATACAAATACCCCGCGTTCACCCATCAGGGTTGCACATGTGACATTGCCGTGAACTGTAATGGTGCCCGAAGATTGCACGTATGTACCGTCGAGCACGGAACCGTGCACAATGACATCCCCGTCAAAATCGATGTTTCCGTCTTTGGATGTCAGACTGTGTTCGATAATCAATTCAGGAACTACGTCAATCGTGTCTGCTGTGAACACAAGACGTCCGTTACGTAGTGTGACGAGGATGTCGCCAATTTCAGCGACACCAGGTCCTACCGTTGGAGATGCAGGCAGCGGAGGTGCTTCAATCTCTTCCCCGAATACATTGTGGCCGGGGAGTCCAGGGGTCCCGCGGACAAGCGTTGCGACCTTCATGCCAACCATCACGGTGGAAGTATGCATTCGACGACGGAGCGGATCGTACACTTGTGGTTGCTCGATTTCTACATAGCGGTCTGGTGTGCCTGAAATCGGTCTTGTGCCGCGAAGTACAGTTAACTCAGTGGTTTCCTTTGCTTTGCACAACTGTTCAATCGCCTCGTCATCCAAGGTCCCTTGGTATCCGGCCGCTTGTAACAGTTCGACGACGAACCCTGCGGGAAGTGGGTCGGGATGAACAACTTCGGAATTGATTTGAAGAACAATGTGCGTCGCTGCTTCGTGGTCCAGTAACTTGTATCGTTCGCCGGGAGTAATCTGACGGACGGCAATGATTTCCATTTTGTCGGGTGATTCCGTCGTAGTGAGTCTGCTCGTTGGTTGAATGTTGTTCATTTTCAAAACAATGCTGTCTTGTTCCTGAACGAGAATTCGACCGACGGCAGGATGGTCGTTTACATAAACGAGGATTCGCGGATCCGTCGGAATTTCGATGGTTGCAAAGTGCCCAAGGTTTTGTGGGTTTGTGACCCGGATTTGACCACTCCGGATGCGTACAGTTCCATTGTCGTTCTCCGCTTTGGACTTCTGAACCAGGGACAGCGTACGCCGAATTTCGCTTTCGCCTGGTTCTGATGAAGCGGGTGGATGAAAGATGTGCCTTGCTGTAGGAACGAGCGCAAAAGGTTGCGGCTTGCCCCAAATATATCCCTGACTGAGATGGACCCCCGTTTGTTTCACCACCTCGAGGTCATCCACGTTCTCGATGCCTTCAGCAACCACGCGGTCACCAGACCCCATGTAGTCGACCAGTTGTGAAACCATCTTCTGTTTGGAGACGGACGATGATATGCCCGCGATGAGGGCTCTGTCCAGCTTAATCAGGTCTGGTTCGAGCTCGATGATGGATGACAGGTTCGACGCGCCGAGGCCAACATCATCCAAAGCGAATCGAACACCGAGCGCTCGCAGTGGACCTAAGGCATTGGCGAGGAGAGCGGGATCGTATGTAAAATGTTCGGTAATCTCGAACACGAGTTGCGTCGGATCGCAGGCACCACTTCTAAAGATGGACTCCAATTCCACTTGAAAAGAAGTTGCCGTGATGGAACTCGGCATCACGTTGATGAACAATAGTTGCTCGCTGTCACGTCGTGCCCCAATGGAAGACTGCTGTATTGCGCTGCGAATGGCAAGCAAATCGGTATCCAGCGAATGTTGATAATCATGCGCAACACTAAACCAAACGTCAGGGCGAATGGCTGTCCCTCGATATGTGGGTCTGCTTAACGATTCGTGCGCGAACACATCTTCTTTGGTGTGATGAACGATGGGTTGAAACACCATTGGCAAATACTGCGTACGAAGACATTCGATAACGCTTGCGTGTACATCTTTGATTTGCGGATTTACAAAGATAGATTGTGCGATGTTTTTAAGAGTATTTTGCACCAAAGATAGGGGTTTCAAGTTAGTTCACCTCACTGTGCACGCAAAGAGACGCCCCGTAATTGAATACAGGGCGTCACAAAAGGCACGAATATAGCAACCCGGCGATCATGGACATCTTGTCTTTAGACCCGTAGCTTTGCGTCCTCGCGTTTCCGCGAGTTTGCCCGTATTCATAACGTATTCGGTTATTACATCGATTTGGATGTATCTACTTAGTTCACCATACTTTGCAATGAGTAAATTTGCAATACGGAAACTTACATTTATCGGCATAAATTCTGTATTTCATCCAATTCCTCAAGCACCCACTGAATGCATATGGCTTCATCGTTCACATCGGCACCTGTCCGCATGAGTTTGTATGCGTCTTTTGCAATCCTGCGGCCAATGTCCGTGAGGGTCAGGCGGATGATTCGTCTATCTTGACAGTCCTGCTCAGCCGAAACAATCTGCTGGCTGATTAAGGAACTTACAACTGCGGATACGGTGTTTGGAGCAAGTCCTGTATAGGCCGCTAAGTCCTTGTAACTGCACTGGGGAACTTTATCGATGGAAACAAGGAGGTAAAGGGATGCACCCGTAAGTCCAAACTTACGCGCAGCGTCGTCCCTGTGCGAATCCATGCCATGAATCAACTGTTTAAGGTGACGATAGATATGAAATCTCCGCTCGGCGATGTCGTCATTTTCATTGCTCGTCATATACTCCTCCGTCCTCATTTTGAAACATGTGCATTATCTGGTATAGCATGAAAGAGTAAGTGGGTATAGCGGATGATTTTTCCTTGAATACCAGCTGTCACGCACGAAAGCGGGGGCACACGTTCGGAACTCTCGATGGATTATTCGGAGGCATACATATCTTCGTTGTTGTCTCGTACGTCGGCGATTTTAAGCAGTACCCCGACGAGTTGCCGGAGGTCGTTTTCTGTTACGTGTGCAAGTGTCTTTTCAGCGGCCTGCGTCATGGCGTCACCGGCTTTTCGGATAATGGGCCGGGCCTCGTCCGGGATGCGGACCAATGTGGCGCGACGATCATTTGGATCAGGCAGACGTTCGAGGAGTTGGGCTTGTTCCAGAGCGTCGACAAATTGGGTGACCGTACGGGCCTTGATGCCCAGTTTTGCGCCAAGGTCGCTCATCCGAATGGGGCCATCCTCGGCAACAACCGCGAGGAATCTCATCCTCGGTCCCGTGAGATGTTCTGGTATACCATGAACGGACAGATTTTCCTCAAACTGAAGATGTATGTGATGGCTCAATTTGAATAATGTCATTAATGCATATCCAGCAGTGACCTTGTCCTCGGGATTTTGCGAGTGAATCGTAAAGACCTCCTTGACAATCCATGAATTTACTGAGTATACTCAGTTTATCGTTTTTTATTGTGTATACTCATTATGTCTATACACAAATATATTGTACACCTGCATTCAGAATTTGAAAAGGCAATGCCATTGGCACCGAAAGTGTTGGCTTGGCTGAAAGAAGCTGTCGCTGCCGCCGACCCTAACGAACAGTGCCGCCGAACGGAGGAAAGCGTATGACATTTGAGCCGGCAGAGGAACTCAGGGAGATGGTGAAAGACCTGGACACAAATGCGGAAGATGTCTATCAAACGAAGCACAACGGCACGTTGTCAGAAACCCGTACCAGTCCCTCGCCTCGCGGTGGGGTTGCACAACACGAGAAACCTCTCTGGAAGACAATGCTGTTGTTTCTCATCCCGCTCATGATAAGTAACGCACTGCAGTCCATCGGACAACTCGTGGGCAGCATCTTACTCGGTCGCTGGATTGGCGTTGAAGCCCTGGCTGCGGTATCCGCGTTTTTTCCGATATTTTTTCTGTTGCTTTCGTTTGTCATCGGCATTGGGAGTGGGAGCTCTATCCTCATTGGCCAGGCGTACGGAGCACGGGACGAGGAACGCATCAAGGCCATCATCGGCACATCTCTGACTTTCACATTCGTCATCGGTCTGGTTCTGGCGATTGCGGGTGGCATATTCACTTGGGATGTACTACGGATGGTGGGGACACCAGAGAACGTCCTTGCGACCTCCGTGCATTTTGCCAGGGTCATGTTTCTCAGTATGCCACTTTTGTTCCTATACTTTGTCTACACCACACTGATGCGGGGAACAGGTGATTCAAAGACGCCACTTTACTTTCTCATCCTGAGCACAGGTCTCAATCTAGGATTTCTGCCGATTCTCATTAAGGGTTGGCTAGGGCTGCCAGTGCTTGGCGTGAACGGATCGGCCTATGCCAATTTGGCGTCTACCGTTTTGACGTTTGTTATCATGGTCATCTATCTTAACGTGAAAAAGCATCCACTCCGCATCGACAAGGCTGCGCTCCATCACCTGATGCCAAGAACGCAGCTGGTGCGGCAATTGTTACGTTTGGGAATCCCGGGGAGCGTACAGATGATTCTCGTGTCACTGGCCGAAATAGCCGTCATCACCTTCGTAAATCATTTTGGTTCGAATGCGACGGCAGCGTACGGAGCTGTCAATCAGGTGGCGAGCTACGTACAGATGCCTGCAATCAGTATTAGCATCAGTGTGTCCATCTTCGCTGCGCAGATGATTGGCGCAAACCGGATGGATAAGTTGAACCAGGTGGTCAAAACGGGGCTCATCCTCAATTACGCGGTCGGCGGTATCCTTGTTGTGCTTGTCTACTTGTTCTCTAGCGACATTTTGTCGTGGTCTCTGACCAGCCAGGCGACGCTTAATATTGCACACGAACTCCTCGTCATCACATTGTGGAGCTATCTCATCTTTGGGAACGCGGGAATCTTCACATCGGTCATGCGCGCGAGCGGCACCGTAGTTTGGCCAACCGTGTTTGCCGTGGTATCGATTTGGGCGGTCGAAGTTCCAGTTGCCTACGTGTTTTCGCACATGACGTCACTTGGTATCAGAGGCATATGGATTGGATATCCCGCCGCCTTTGTCGTCAACCTCGGAATGCAGTACGTCTATTATCGACGAATCTGGAGACGAAAGCGCATCGCAAGACTGGCAGGGTGACGTGCACCAAAAAAGCTCATCAAGTCTGTCAGGTCTGTTATGGCTCTTCATAGACGTTCAGCATGCTCTTCAGTTCATCGTAGGCAATCTGTCGCCATTCCCGTGGTTCAAGCAATTCGGCGCCTGGCCCCAGCCAACGGAGCAATTCCATGGCAAGGGAAACGTTGTCCTCGCCGTAAGTTATCACCACAGTTCCGTCGTCCATCTGGTCGTACTTCGCATGTGCGTAATACCAGTCTTGCATCAGCTTTTCTGCCTGTTCAGGCGTCACGCGAATTTTCACTGGTGCTCGTTCTTGCCACTGATTCATGGCAGAGTTCAACCACTTGCGGTCTAAAAATTGTCGAACATCAAATTCCGGACGGTCGGTGCTGGGGACACGGTGTTCTTCCATCTCGATGACCCTATCCGACCGCCAGACACGAGTCCCTGCACGGACGTTTTGTCCGACGAGGTACCAGTGATGACGGTCGTAAAAAAGGCCCAGCGGATGCACATAAAACTCCTCCGTCTGATTCCGGTAGGGGGAACGATACCGCATGCGAACCGCAGCAGATTCGAAAATGGCTTGCAGATAGGTATTCACCGTTTCGGTTTCACGAGAGTCAGAATGGCTCTCGTGGGGCCCATCTAACGTTGTCACATCCGGTTCCGGATGAAATGCGTCTCTTGGCTGGGACTCGAAACCAATGACCTTTTCGGAATGTTGGAGAGCGGCCTTGATGGGACCCGGCACGGAAGCCAGCAACTTCTTTCGCGCGAGTTCGATGTCGGCGGAGAAAGGCTTGATTTTTAGATTTCCGAGCAGCGTCAGTCCGAGAAGGAGAGAGACCGCTTCCCCCTTCGTGAACATCAAAGGCGGTAGATAGTACCCGTCCATTAGTTTGAACCCGCCGATGCGACCTCGCTCGGCATATATCGGGACTCCGAGTTCGCTTAACAATTCCACGTCACGGTAAATGGTCCGACTTGAAACTTCAAACCGCATGCCCAGATAGGACGCGGTTACGGCCTTTCCACCATACAGTTGCAGGAGAATTCCAAACATGCGTTCCAAGCGGTTCATTCATTCATCATCCTTCGGCGAAAACCTGACACACTGTTGGCATATTTACCCTCTTACAATGTTACTACAAGTGCCAACTGGTAGTCGTTGCAGCGCTCTGCAATGTAAGAATCGATGGTACCGAGAGGATGGGGACGAGGTATGGAGGAGCGAGAGGAGCGAGATGCCATGTCAAGACCGAGCAGGGAGATGGGGTGGACCAACAGCGGTTTCGTAGAAGCCCTTCATGTGGCAGGTCCGACGGAGGAACGTGCGGACAAACTAATGCTGTTTGGACAATTTGTCGGCTCGTGGGAACTGGAGTGCACACGAATCGATAGCAACGGTCGTAAAGTTCATATGGATGGAGAAGTGCATTTCGGATGGGTGCTCGGTGGACGCGCTGTTCAGGATATTTGGATTGTTCCAGGGCGGGGGCAACCTGGAGAAGGAGAGTCCCCTCTCGCATTTCACGGAACAACAGTTCGGTTCTATGACGACAACATAGGCGCCTGGAGGTCAACCTGGGTTGAACCCGTTAACGGGCGGGTTCGACGCTTCATCGGCCAACTCGTTGACGGAACGATTGTCCTGTTGAGCGATGAAGATGAGCCGCGATTGCGCTGGAAGTTTACCAATGTCCAATCGGATGCATTTACATGGGTTGGCGAAATCTCGACTGATGGTGGTGGAACTTGGACCGTGGAAGAAGTGATGCATGCATCTCGCAAGCTCCAAAGTCAAGCCTAAGCGCAAAATCGGCCTTCAATCCAAATGTTTTCGTCGGGTGGCAGAGCTGCGTGCAGACACGGACAGTCCTTGGTATATGGACGGAACTATCCATAAACGGATATGCCTTCAATTTATCCATAGCGGACCTACAGGGTACTCGACGGTTGGGGATTTAAACTATGGATTTCACAAAGAGTACGGCTCCGAGGATTGCAATGAGGAGAAAGACATAGCGCTGAAACCTGGAGGTCGGGATGCGCCGATGTAACTTCGTACCGACAATGATGGCAGCAATGACAATCGGCAGAGATAAAAGATACAGCGTCAACATATTGACAGTCCACATGCCGCTCATTCCCTGGCCGGCAGCAATGAGTGTACCAGAGAGGAGAAAATAGGCTTGCATGGTGCTGCGGAAGCGCTTCGGATGCCAACCGCGCAGCGAACCGTAAACTGCAACTGGTACACCGTTGAAATTGTAAGCACTACCAAACGTACCAGAGGCAAAACCAAATAACAGGGCCCACAGAGGGTGATAGAACTTATCTCGTGTTTCCGTGGAAATGAACACATCCCGAGTGAATGAGTAAACTCCATAAGTAACCAAGGCGACCCCAAGTAAACCTGTCAATACTTTTGTTGGGACAACAGTGACCATCATTAATCCGACAGGAATTCCAACAAGTGCCGCCGCAACGAGTGGAATCAGTGCCCGATAATGGATATCCCGCCACCCAGTTGTCACAGTAAGCAATGCCACGGTAAGCCCAACAAGCCCCATCAATGAAACCGAGGTGTGCAAATTGATGGGGAGTAAGGTCAGCAGCGGCATGCTGACGACAGCTTCACCGAAGCCAAACGTGGTTCGGGTCAGCGCACCGAGGAAGACCACGAAAAGTGCAGCAAGAATCAGCAGTATCGACATGAATGCTCCTATCTGATTCACGGTATACTGCTATTTTACTTTATTCTCCGCTGGTCGCACGCATGGGATGGCTACGGTTAAACGCTAAATTGGGGTATTTCATATTTCATGAGTGTAACGAAGGGGATATTGCAGCAAACGCTCACTTGCGAATGAAGCGCATCGTCGACTCAGTTAAGCGTACAAGCCCCCACATTACGAGAACAGCTGCAAAGGCAGCTGCGAACAGAACGCCAGCCAAGAAGACACCGCCCCGAATGTGCAGAAAGATAGCTCCCCCATATCCGGCGGTAAGCGCAATATGGGAGATGCGCGTAGCTTTCGCTCGCATTGGGGACTTGCGTAACCTGCTGATGAAAATTCCGCTCGCCGCTAACAGTACCAGCGCGACCCATGCACCAACCCCTGTGTAAAATTCCTCCCAAGTGTTGGGTTTGTGAAATAGAAAGTAGATGCCATGCCCCGTCGCTGCGGCGAGGGTCACCCAACCAAAGAGATTGTGATGGTCTTGCGCCAAAAGGACAATCCGTCGCACAACATCCCCGTCTTTCACCCGCTTGGTTCGTAGCCTGCGGAACAGGCGCTTAGAAAACAGGATGAACACTGCTGCGAGTCCCCAAAGAAATCCGGAGATACCAATGGAATTACTGACACCTTCAAGGTTATGGCCGAAGGCAGACGTCTGATGAGGATACACGGTGGTGAGTACAAGTCCATAAACAGATTGAGCAAGCACAAGCAAACTGGTTCCCCAAATCACCCAAGTCATGATTTTCAGGCTGCGGTTGTGAAAAAGGTATGTCAGCCCCCACAATACAATGAAAAATGCGATGAGAGCACCTAACAAAATGATGAGCTTTATGATCATGCGTACCCTCCCGAATGAGGCCTGCTACTCTAAAGACAGAATTCGATTAGGAAATGTATCACATGAATTTACATCAGGGCCAGATTTGAAGGTGTCGTACAGAAAACACAAATTTCAGAAATAGTCAAAACAATGATTGACAAATAAAAATTTTAATGATATAGTAATTATTTTTCGTGTTGTTTGGATTCTTTTGGCGTGCTATATAGGATGGTGACCCAACAAATCAGGATTCTGAACGGAGGGGCATCAATGCGCGTAGCCAATGGAATTGTTATGCTTGAACTTGAGGCCAATGTTTTTGGACAGAGGATTATCATTCATCCCACCGTTATCCATGACGACAAGACTGCGATGTTAGTGGATGCAGGATTCCCTGGGCAGACGGCTGAGCTTCACAACGCCATGCAACTGGCGGGCGTAGACCCACATCGTTTACGTAAAGTCATGATTACGCATCAGGATTTGGACCATATTGGCGGTTTGCCTCACCTTCTGCTTCAATCTTCTTTCCCTATCACAGTACTCGCGAGTGAACTTGAGAAACCATTCATTCAGGGTGAAAGGCCATTGCTTAAATATACGGCCGAAGTCATTGAAAGCGTGGCACAATCTATGCCTGCAGAGCTTGCCGACAATGTCCGCAGGTCACTTCAAACCGTAAGGGACAATCCTCCGAAGGCTCTTGTGGACCAGACGGTCGTAGATGGGGATGCGTTGTCTGATTTCGGTGGAATTGTCGTCATTGAGACACCTGGGCACACTCCGGGACACGTCTCGCTGTATCATAAACCGTCGCGAACACTCATCGCTGGCGATGCCATGCGCGTCGAATTTGGAGAACTCCTCGGACCTGACCCCAAGGCAACGCTTGACATGGAGACGGCGGCAGCATCATTGGTGAAATTCAAACATTTCGACATTCAGGCAGTCATCTGTTATCACGGCGGCTTGATACGGCATCAAGTGAACCATCGTATCGCGGAGCTATGCGGATATCTAGGTGGTGGGCCTTTTGCTTAATATCCGGGAAATTGTGAACCTCGATATGCAATTGCATAGTCCTCCGTTTATTCTGGCAGAGTTCGCGTTAGCGGCGGCCGCGGGTGTAAGCGTATCGATTTTCACGCTTTTGCACGTCCAACATTCAATCTGGAAATGGTCCGTGGTTCTCTACTTTGTCGGATACACATTAAACTGTCTGGCAATATGTGTTATTGCCTGGAGGGATGGCTTTCACGGCAGTAGAACAGAGCATCTCACCCGTGAAGGACTCGGCCGAAAGAGCGCCAAAATTACGCTGCTGATTCTTTTCCCCGCTGCCGTGTTCACGTTAGCTGTCATACAATCGCAGAGGCATGCCTGATGGTTTGAACTTATGTCTTCGGCGATACATCGAGAAGGATGCTGGATATCAAGTCATTCCCTAGGTTTAGGACTCTAGGTCGCGGACGAAGCACGGACGAACACAGTTGCTTCAACTCACCGTCTTATTCGAGTCCAACCCTGTCTTTCTTTGGCATCTTTGCAATCACGCGTTGATAGGAGTCAATAAACATCTCCACAATGACATCGTCGGGAATCGTCCCATCGAGGACTACAGTATTCCAGTGTTCCTTGTTCATGTGATAGCCAGGGAGGACCGACCCTGGATACGCCTGGCGCTGCAGACCCGCTTCTTCAGGAGAGGCCTTTAGGTTCACACTTTCGAACTCACCATGCCTTCCAAGCAATGCGAACATTTTCCCTTTCACGTACAATACGGGCAAATCAAACCGAAAAGGGTATTTTACAATCGTCCCGGCAAAGTTCAGTCCAAGTTCAAGCAACCGGTCGTGATTCAATGTCATGCGCCTTCTCCCCATTTCAAAAAAATTGACCAGTTCTGGCAGCCCAGATCTCCAAATGGGAGTCGGGGCCGTAGGTTTTGTGTCACGATAAGATACACGGCGTCTGTGGTATAGCATGTGCAGTAGAGACGTTGCATGGCTAGGGGTGGTTGATGATGGAATTCATTTTTACATTCGATGACGGGAAGAAAATCCCATATTATCATCAGCTTTATCAGTTCGTTCGTCAAGAGATTGAGTCGGGACGTACGATTGCAGGGACGCGTCTACCGTCAATACGCAACTTGTCGGATTCCTTAGCGGTCAGCAAGACAACGGTGGAACAGGCGTACCAGCAGTTAATTGCAGAGGGGTACATCGGCAGTGCGGCCCGAGTCGGTTACTTTTCGTTGCCGCAGGAACACACTTTTGCCCGTCCAGACGTACACCACCCGCAAGACCTTCAAAATCAGATATCGAGATGGAACAACATCGATATTGATTTCCACCCGGCACGGGTTGATGTCGAGTATTTTCCGTTTTCGACGTTACGAAAGATTAGTCACGCCGTGTGGAACACGTTTGACCACACTACGCTTGATTATGGGGATCCGCTTGGAGAGAGAGGATTACGTACACAAATTGCCCGGTACTTGCTGCAATCGAGAGGGGTGGTTTGCAGCCCAGACCAAGTTGTTGTCGGAAGTGGCATCCAGTATTCGCTTCAGCTTTTGGTGGGGTTGCTTGGAATCCACAACATGCACGTGGCCATGGAGTATCCAGGTTATGACCGTGTCCGCTCGATTTTTGCGCAACTCCAAGTACCGATAGACCCTATTCCGTTAGAATCAGACGGAATCGATGTGAAGTCCCTCTCTTCCAGCACAGCAAATGTGGCCTACGTGACCCCTTCCCATCAGTACCCGCAAGGTATGGTGATGTCGTATTCCAAACGCATGCAGTTGCTTGAGTGGGCGAAAGCTCACAAAGGTTTCATTATCGAGGATGACTATGACGGGGAGTTTCGTTACGGTGAACGGCCGATTCCTGCTTTGCAGGGGTTGGACACCGACGAACGTGTCATCTATATTGGCACGTTTTCTAAAGCCCTTGCACCATCCTTTCGGATGAATCACATGGTGTTACCATCCTCTCTTCTAAAAAAGTTCATTAATCAACCGCATTACGTCGATTCGCCGGTCTCTCGGTTTCAGCAACTGTTGATTGAGAAATTCATGGAGATGGGACACTTCGAAAGGCACATTCGCAGAACTCGGAGAGTCTATCGACACAAACATGCAGTATTGCTGCAATCTATACGATCAGAATTAGGGTCCTATGCCACAGTCAAGGGGTATGGTGCTGGATTACACGTCTCCATAGAGCTTTGCACGGATTATTCACAGGCGGAATTAATCGAGCGTGCAGCGTCTGCAGGCGTCAGCGTGTATTTCTCGTCCGAGGTCTCGATTGCGGGTGATGCACCATCAGTCAACATCATTCTCGGATTTGGCGGCCTCAGCGCGGAACAAATAACCGATGGTATCCGACGGTTGCGTTCCTGTTGGTTCTCATCTGACCATTAAAAAAACAGTAAAACTGACCATTTGTTTAAGGACAGAATTGGGTTATATTGCGGGTATTCCACGATGAGAGGGTGCGGGCAGTGGCAGCACAACGCAATTTAAAACACAAGATTGGTGAAGGAATATCCCCGAACGAATTTATGACTGGCATGCAAACCCTGACGATGGAACTGAGCGATATTCCGAACACAAAAGAGCAGTTTTACCGAAACTATGAGGCATTTCACTGGAGCCACGAGAGCGACCAACGGTTTTTCGCGGGAGTTGCCGAGAACTCAGGAATGCATTGTCTCATCCTCTGTACAGATTGGTGTCCTGATGTCATCTGGAATGTACCCGTCCTATTTCGTGTTTTGGAACAAGCCGTGATTCCAACGGAAGTCTTGGTGATGGAGGAACATCAAGAGACCATGGACCTGTTTTTAGTCGATGGCGGGAGGCCACAACCTATCGCAGTGTTGTTAGACAAAAGCGGTGACGTTGTCGGTCAGTGGGGTGCTCGTCCGGCATATATTCAGTCCGTTATGGACAAGTTTCGGCGAAATCACCCAGACCGACAGTCTCCAAATTATCAGGCGGCTATCTCTGATGTGTACCGCGAGATTGGTCAACTCTATCACGACGTAGACCGTTATCAAGATGCGATGATTGCGGAGCTACGTGCTCTGTTTACGGATGTCGTGTCATGAGGAACGTAGGCCTCGGAGGTTTGGAACTGGAGCAAAGGGAGAAAGCCCGTTTGTTTCGTGAGATGCACTACGCTCCCCAACCCTTGTGTCTGCCGAACGCTTGGGATGTCATTACGGCACGCATCTTCGCGTCGGTTGGTTTTCCAGCGATTGCAACCACGAGTGCAGGAATTGCTGCTACCTTGGGATATCCGGATGGTGAGAAGATATCATGTGCAGAGATGTTGGCCGTTGTCCGACGGATTGCCAATAGCGTAAACATCCCGGTTACAGCTGACATTGAATCTGGGTATGGAACCACGCTCCGTGAAACCGTCGACAATGTTGAGCAGTTTATCGAGTCGGGTATTGTGGGCATTAACATCGAGGATAGTATTCGCGGAGTGAGCGGACGTCAGGAAGACCCTCTACTTCAGGCAGAAAAGATTGCTGCAATTCGGGAACTTGCAGTCCGTTTGGACATCCCCCTTGTCATCAATGCCCGAGTTGATACCTTGCAGAGTGGAGTCACTGACATTGAGGAGCGACTGCACGAGACGTTTTACCGAGCAGACGTCTATCGGGCGGCGGGTGCCGATTGTATTTACGTGTTCGGTGAACACGAACACGGTCTTATTGGCAGGCTCGTGCGAGGGATTTCGGGACCACTGAACATTCTTGTAGGTCGCGACACACCGTCTATACGTGAACTTGCCGACTTAGGTGTAGCACGAGTGAGCCTCGGGCCTGGCGTCATGCGCGCGAGCATGGGTCTCGTCAAGCGCGTTGCAGATGAGTTGATTCACGAGGGAACCTATGAATACCTGAGAAATGCTACAATGTCCTATCACGAGATGTTTGGTTACTTGGGTCCAGCGCGCCAAGTGTGAATCGACTGTACGACAGCGAAGGTATGAACAACAACTGGGTATGAAATGCAGTATGATTGCTTGAAACAGGCGACTGTAACACCCGACGGGTTGGTTGCGGGAATACATCTACACAATCATCATGGTCTGGAGTGATTGTATGGCCCTGTTGAAACAAGCCGTGAATGCCGCCTTCTTCCTAATCGAACTGGCGGCTTTAGCTTCACTTGCCTACTGGGGGTTTACAGTTGGGGACAATTTGTACACCCGCGTTTTGTTAGGCATCGGTTCGCCCGTGCTGGCGGCCATTTTCTGGGGAACATTTATCGCCCCGAGAGCCTCCCGTCGCGTCTCCGTTCCCTTCCGTGTCGTACTCCAGGCCTTGGTGTTTGGCTTGGCTTTCATCGCGCTGCGAAGCGCGGGACAGACTCGTCTGGCGACGGCGTACCTGTCCACTGTTATCCTCGTCCTTCTGCTTACTTATGGCGTTTTTCGGGAGCGCAAGTAGAATTCGAAGTCTTGCGCTCCAAAAAACTCATTCAGACCGACATCGGATTCATTGATGTGCAAAATGCCTTCTAAGAAGGGTGCTAAATAGCCCTGACCTTGCTCCCCGTGCAGTACGTGGCACACAACCTATTGCAGTCCCACAAGGTGCTCGCTCAATTGCCACAGTCTCTCACGAAAATTACGGTCGTACGTTTGGTGGTGTGCTTTCGACTCGTTTTTTTGGTCGAAGTATCGGCCTGTAAGTGCGTTCTGTTCGGTGGCCATGACGAGATGGATAATGGAATGTGCACCGGATTTGGCACTGCCAAGAGCAACCGGAATACTTTCTCGAACCATCTTGGTATTCAGTAATGACCCCGGATGAATACAGTTCACACTTACGTGTTCAGAGATCATCCGTTCAGCGAGATGAAACGTAAACGCGATAAGAGCCAGTTTACTCTGCTTATAGGCGACAAATGGGTCATAATTGCGCGAGAGCATGATATTGTCCAGGTCGATAGACTGCTGACCGACCGAGGCGACATTGATAACTTGGGCTGGTGCGGAACTCTTCAGCAATGGCAGTAGCAAGTGTGTCAGCAAAAACGGAGCCAGGTAATTGACTGCCAAGCGAAGTTCATAGCCATCTTGGCTCAAGGCCCTTTGCTTATTGCTCAGCTTTCCCGAGCCTATGCCGGCATTGTTTATCAATACGTTGAGTTGAGTCTCGCGGTGGATGATTTCTTGCGCAACACGGCGAACTTCGGAGAGTGACGCGAAGTCTGCCACATAATAACGAACTTTCTCATTGCCTGTCCGTTTGCAAATCTCCTTTACGACTGTTTCGCATTTCTCTTTGCTTCGTCCGTGTACGAGAACTGTGGCCCCCATTTGCGCAAGTTGGATGGCCGATTGCTTACCAATGCCGTCTGTGGAACCGGTCACAAGCACGACCTGATTCTGTAGTGTGTTCATATGCGCTCAAGTGACGATTGAGGCTGTAAAATACAGTAGTCCAGTCCTTTGCAATTGGAAGCCGTCGTAATCGCCTCGTTGATGAGAGAAAGCGGATAGGTCTTTGGTTGGAAGACGCGAAGATTCAATAATCCCGCTTCAATCATCCGAGCGATGTGGGCAGGCGCATCTTGTGGGTACATGGATGAGCCTTTGATGGTGAGTTCCTTAACGAGGGTGAGTAAGTAGGACAACGGGACATCTGATACTACCCCACCGAGAAAGACCGCCGTTCCACCTTGTTTCAGCAGCGAAATTCCGGCTGTCACGAGCGATGAATCTTCTGTTATGCCGACGGCGTCGAGGAACATGTCTACGGGTCCAACAGCGTGAGCCAAGGTAGATGAATAGGCATCGGTGTCTTCTGGAAGTGTAACGCCGATAACACGCTGGGGATGTAGGTTTGTCAGTGCTTGAATCACGGACGCGTTTCGACCGGCAACATAGACTGTCGACGCGCCCATGGCTAGAGCCACTAAGGCAGACGCCGTACCTAAATTGCCCGTCGCTCCGGTGATGAGAATGGATTGTCCTGGCGCGAATTCCCCTCGCAGGAAAGCGCCGTAGGCGATGGATAAGTAATACATGTGGGCCAACTGGGCATCGTCGTAGTCACCAAGATTGTCAATCGGAGTGATGCATTCGAGCGGAAACACAGCCTGTTCCGCAAATGTCCCGTCTTTCCACTGTGTCAGGAGGCCCTCGCAATTCGGGGTCATCCCTATCCAGCCCTTAAGTATGCGTTCCGGTGTTTCAGCGTTGTTTCGAGCGGTAATCAGCGGACTGCAAAATACCTTCTGGCCCACGTGTACATCGAACACATCATCCGCCACTTCCTCCACCCTGCCAATAGCGCACAAACCCGGTATATACGGGGTTGGCGTTGGAAACGGTAATTGCCCTCCGAACACAAGGTCTGTAAACGATAGGACATGTGTTGCCAAAACTCGAACTCGAACGCTTGATGGATACAGCTTAGGATCCGGGACTTCTCGGACCTCAAGGGGATGCCCTGACTGACTCAAAACCGCTGCCTTCATGTACATTTCCTCCCTCAACTTTTGGTCAGGTTCATCTTAAGTGGAATCCTGTATGATAAGAAGGAGAGCGTTTGTATCACTAGTCGCAATGGTGGTAGTTTGAATACCAGTTTTGCTGACAGGGAGTGGTCGGTTGAACTCATCGAGCAAACATAAAGAACTCGCCGATTTCCTGAAAACACGACGTTTGCGTCTGACGCCTGATGCGGCTGGGTTGTCGACTCCGTCCACCAAGAGGCGTATCCAAGGGTTGCGCAGGGAGGAGATTGCAGCCTTGTCTGGTGTCTCTCTGGCGTGGTACACGTACTTAGAACAGGGTCGCCCCATCCGCGTGTCCGAGCAAGTTTTGGAGAGTTTGGCACGGACATTGAAACTTGATGGCGATGAACGCAACTACCTATTCTCTATGGCAAGCCAATTCTTGGATAGAGAACCGACGCAAATCGGGGAAGTAACCATCTCGCCGTCGCTGCAGTGGATTCTCGACGAACTGAAGCATAGTCCTGCTTACATAGTCGCTAGCCATTGGGAGATTGTTGCATGGAACAGAATGGCCTGTGAGGTTTTCGGTGACTATTCAGAAATGGATACTTTGCAGAGAAACCTGATTTGGAGAATGTTCATGGACCTTCATCACCGCAACTTGTTTGTGGATTGGGAATCCACTGCAAAGCGGCTTTTGGCGCAGTTCAGGAGGTACTACGGGGAGAATGCGGATAATCCCTGGTACAACGGGATGGTGAACACCCTCAAAGAAGAGAGCGCAGAATTTAGGGAGTGGTGGCAACAGCATGAAGTGTTTGGTATCTCAGAAGGAAAGAAAACACTTCGCCATCCAACCGCCGGATTGTTGGCTTTCGAATACAATGGTTTCCCGGTTGCAGGGAATCCGGATCTAATTCTTACCGTGTTTACACCCGATGCAGGGACGGATACGAAGGCGAAGCTCGGACGCTTAATTGGAGAATAAGTAAGAGCCTAACGATATTGATCCGCAATGTCCGACAGGGTCTTTCGTATGGACTGAATCAACTCCTGTGGTCTTGCGACCATCGCCTCTTGGCCTAACGCAACGAAAACCTGCGCATAGAACGCGATGTCCTCTTGTGGGATGGTGCCGTCGAGCCACCCCGTTCTGTTTTGACGTACATGAAGATTTACGGATGCAGGCCACAACTCCGTTTCACACCTCTCTACACCTTCTGCACTTAGTTCAGCGTAAAAATCAACCACTGGCTGCCCGATATGACGAAAGGATTTTCTGTTTTCTAAGTTGATGTGCTGTAGATCCAGCGGTTTTGATGTTGTAAAAGCGGCCGATGTGATTCGGTCGCACCGAAACACACGAAAATCATGACGGAGAAAGCAATATGCGGGACAATACCAAAATCCGTTTCGCGCATAAATTCCAATTGGTTGAATCTCCCGTGTTGAGATTTCCATACGAGAAGTGTAGTCAATTCGGACGACCATCTGTTCAACAGCTGCTCGAAGTAATACAGACAAGGACGGCGCGTCAACGTGTCGAACCGGTGTCATAAACTCTACTCGGTGCTGCATTTCATCGATGCGACGTCGTACGTCCTCCGGCGTATAGAAGTAGAACTTGTTCAACACCGACGAAAATTCCACGTCAAACGGAAGCGTCACAAAATGTCGCAGGGCGTGTGCAGCAAAAAAGAGCGCAATGGCTTCGTCTTCTGTAAATGAAATGGGAGGCAGCATTCTATCGCTTAATATACGGTAGCCGCCGTGAGGGCCAACTTCAGAGTACAAAGGAACGCCGAGTTCGCTCAATTTCTGGAGATCACGCATGATGGTTCGCGTCGAAACGGAAAACTCTTCTGCTAGTTCTTTTGCCGTGAATCTTCGCCTTCGGTTGACGACCAACATCAGTTCTAGCAGACGTTGTGATTTCGGCATTGTACACCCCTTAATTCCTGAAAATTAATGACACTTGCTGTCAGTATTATAAATTAAACTTCATTTTGAAAGAGAAAATGAAAAACGGAGGGACCGGAAATGTACACTTCAATCAATACGTTTGCGCTGGATTGGACGCAGGAAAAGATGTTGACCCAAAAACTGCTTGATGCATTAACTGATGAGTGCCTGAATCAACCCGTTTCGATAGGTGGACGAACGTTGGGGCGCATTGCGTGGCACATGGTCACCGATGTCTCGATATTCTTACGGCACTTTGGTCTCGACGTGCATGAGGTCGTCGATGTAAACAATGTGCCTTCTTCAGCAACCGTAATTGCTGACGTGTTTCGCGTGATGAGCGCTGAAGGATTGAAGGCAGTCACTGAGCAGTGGACGGATGACACCCTTCAGGAAGTTCAAGATGCGTTTGGAAGGGAATTGACCAATGGCACCATATTGGGGCTACTGGTTAAGCATACGATTCACCATCGTGGACAAATCACCGTATTAATGCGTCAAGCTGGATTACAGGTTCCAGGGATGTATGGCCCGTCGAAAGAAGAGTGGAGCCTGCGAGGACAAGAGCCGCCGTCAATTTAACCCCAGCACAGACCAACGGTAAATCATAAAAATAAAATTCCTCTTGACAAAACTAAATAGATTAGTTTAAAACTAATGATAATAAATGTGAATTGAATGAAGAGGGGATATGTTCAATGCGCGTGATTCAGAATGAAAACTTGTATCAACTGACCTTCCTGCCAAGGGCGTTTCCAGTCAATTGTTATTTTGTGGACGAAGCCGATGGACTAACCCTTATCGATGCAGCATTGCCATACAGTGCAAAAGGGATTCTAAACGCGGCGAAGACGTTAAAAAAGTCGATTGCCCGTATTGTGCTGACACATGCTCACGGTGACCATATCGGTGCGCTTGATACGCTCAAACAAATGTTCCCTGATGTTCCCGTATACATTTCACACCGTGACGCCCGCTTATTGGCTGGAGACCGAACACTGGATACAAGCGAACCCAATACGCCGATTAAGGGTGACGTGCCGAAACCGAACGCAATTCAAACCCGTCCAGACTTTTTACTGACGGAGGGTGACCGTATCGGATCGTTGCTTGCGATATCTACACCTGGGCACACGCCTGGCTCAATGTCCTTCATTGATACACGAACTCAGTTTCTCATTGCGGGGGATGCGTTTCAGACGCGTGGAGGCTTTGCTGTGACAGGACAAATGAAGCCGCTGTTTCCGTTTCCAGCGATGGCGACGTGGAACAAAGAAGTGGCTATCAGCAGTGCGCGAAAAATACTTGAGTACAAGCCTGCATTGCTTGCAGTTGGGCATGGAAATCTGCTGGCCAGACCCATGGAACTCATTCAACGAGCCATCTCACTCTAGGCAATCGAGTAAGATGGAGAGGACAGTTACCCGACGTTCGTCACACTTTGCAAGTCAAGTGAGTCCATTGCAAGGGTTCTTGACCGATGGTGACGAAGAACGGCGGGACGTGTCTGAAGCAAAGAGGTGGCTTGTTGTGGCGTCAAGGCAAGCGGTCGATTCGTTAATAGAGAGCCTTCGCAGGTGGGCACTGAATCAACCGGACATTCGGGGAATCGCACTGGTCGGATCTTTTGCAAGAGGGAACTTTCACGCAGAGTCCGATGTTGATTTTGTCATCATCACCTCAGCAAAAGATAAAATCATTCAATTGATATGTGAGGATTTCGTGTTTGACAGGAGCATCGGGTTTCAGATAGAAGAATGGGTAATTCTGACATCTCTTCGTGTTTATTATGACGGTTCGCTTGAAGTCGAATACGGGCTGGTTTCCGACGAATGGGTTCACGAACCGCTGGATGCTGGCACAAAAGAGGTTGTTTTAAACGGGTTTAAGGTGGTGCTGGATAAAGACAATATTTTTGGGGCGGTGACTCGGTTCATTGACCGTAACCGGTGAACAGTGAACGGTAACAATCTGTCCTGGGATTTCCCCACGTCAGACACGGTACGGCCGTTCAAGTTAATGTCAAACGCGATGCGATAACGGCGGCGATATGTCGTCTTACAGAACTTTAGTTTTGTATATCGAAATAATCGATTTGTTTGTTCACATAATTCCCATTTTACAAATAACTGATCACCGATTTCCGGATGCGTACTCCCTTACGGCTTACATCCGTGAACGCGTACCTGAAGGTGACGAAGTCATTGATAAAGACAAATGGACCATTTGGACTGCCTTGAAACCATCATGAGAACTACGGGATTTCTTGAACAGTCATGACAAAGGTGACAGGGGCCGTTCACTTCCGTGTGAACAAATTGCACAAATATAGTGTCTTGTAGTGTTTGGCATGCTTGATAGACGCTATATATGGTGTTACAATTTCTCCACAACTTCATATACAAATTTGGTGCCCAGTTGTGTTGGGTGAAAAGGGAATCCAGTGAAATTCTGGAGCGGTCCTCGCCACGGTAAGGTACGATGCAAGACTCTGGTGTTCAATCACCAGCCACTCAAGCTGTATGGGGAAGGTGGGTCTTTGCAGATGAGTCCAAGTCCGGAGACCTGCCATTTTTGTGCAAGCAAATGTACCCACGAGGAGATGGGTAGGGCTTTTGATGCGATGTGATTAGGATTCTGAACGGGATCTATCAAATCATGACTTCAACGGCACTCCGTCCTCGATGGGCGGGGTGTTTTTGTTGTGGCAACTAAAGGAGGGGTTCACATTGAGTATTCAAGCAGGGCAACTGTCGCTGGACAATCGACTTCCAGACAAGCCGAGGGATTTGTTGACTCCACTTGGACGGAGCAATTTAAGGACAGCAATCGAACTAGCGTGCCAGGGGATTGACGGTTGTTACCCTCAGGTACTCATCGACATCATTCGGATGCAGTCAAGCGAGAGCACATCAGCGCACGAGCTCGTGCGGCTGGCAGTTCAATCAGCGGTCGAACAGACTTCCGTTGAAGAGCCCAACTGGCAATACGTTGCGGCGCGCTTACTGCTGTTTCATACGTACGGGGAAGCTGCGGACAATCGTGGATTGACGGGTTCACCATACGCACAATTGTACGGACTTGTGCAGAGACTGGAGAGGATTGGAAGGTACGGAACGTACATTCGAGACAGATACGCCAAGGACGAAATTGACGAGCTTGAACGTTACATAAAGCCCGAGCGGGACTATTTGTTCAATTATGTCGGACTCAAGCAATTGATGGACCGCTACGTGATAAGAGGCGAGGGCGGAGAGGTCCTTGAGCTGCCGCAGGAGCTGTTCATGGGTGTGGCCATGCATCTGGCGATGAATGAAGTAGATAAGGTAGAACGTGCAAAGCGATTCTACGATATTCTGTCAAAATTCGAGGCAACGGTTGCGACACCGACCCTCAGTAATGCCCGTAAGCCATTCCATCAGTTGAGTTCATGCTTCATTGACATGCCAGACGATGACCTCATCAGTATCTACGAGACCGATAAGGCATTTGCGCGTGTATCAAAATTTGGTGGCGGGATGGGGATATATGTCGGAAAGATTCGAGCCAGAGGTTCATCCATCAGAAACCACAAGGGTGCCAGCGGTGGAGTCATTCCATGGGTGAGGAACTATAACAACACTGCTGTGAGCTGCAATCAGCTCGGTGTTCGCAGTGGGGCGGTGGCTGTCTATCTTGATGTTTGGCACAAGGATATCCAGGACTTCCTTCAACTCAAGACAAATAACGGTGATGAACGGCTCAAAGCACACGACGTTTTTCCGGGCGTCTGCATTCCAGACGAGTTTATGCGGCGTGTAGAGACGAGGGATTTGTGGTACCTGTTTTGCCCCCATGAAGTCGAGAGAGCCATGGGATTTCGATTGGAAGACGCATGGGGCGTAGAGTTCGAACGTCGATATCAGGCGTGTATTGATAATGCCGAGCTTACCCGAACTGAAATACCCGCTATTGAGATTATGAAGAGAATCCTCCAATCGACCTTTGAGACAGGCACGCCGTTTTTGTTTTTCCGTGATACTGCCAACCGGATGAATCCCAATAAACACGCCGGGATGATTTATTGCAGCAACCTGTGCACCGAAATCATGCAGAACATGAAGCCGATGCAGATGACGGAAGAAACCGAGGAGGATGGCGGCATTGTCGTTCGCTATAAACCTGGTGAATTTGTTGTCTGCAATCTCTCCTCGCTTAACCTTGGGCGTTGTCAGGGGCTTCTAGACATGGAACGGATCGTGGAAGCGCAAATCCGAGGCATGGACAACGTGATTGACCTCAACTACTATCCGGTAAAACAAGCTGACGTGACCAACCGCAGATATCGTGCGATTGGACTCGGTATCAGTGGATACCATCAGTATTTGGCGCAGCACAAGATTGTCTGGGAGTCTGAGGACCATCTTCGTCATGTCGATGAACTGTTTGAGTGGATAAACTTCTTTGCCATTCGTACATCGATAGAGTTGGCGAAGGAAAAAGGACCTTACGCGCTGTTTGAAGGATCCGATTGGCAGACAGGGGCGTATTTTGACGTTCGCGGTTACCATACTCGACCCGGGGGGCCAGACTGGGATTGGCTGCGACGCGAGGTCCAGGCACATGGCATACGCAATGCCTACCTGTTTGCAATTGCTCCAACAAGCAGCACGAGTCTGATTGCGGGGAGTACTGCCGGCATCGATCCGGTCTTCGCCCGCTTCTTTATGGAGGAAAAGAAGAACGGTGTTGTCCCTCAGACGCCCCCAAGCCTCAACTCGGAGACGTTTTGGTATTACAAAGAGGCTCATACCATCAATCAGTTGTGGAGTATCCGAGCTGCGGCCATCCGCCAACGACACATTGACCAGTCGCAGTCTTTCAACCTCTACATTACACCGGAGATTCGCGTGCAGGACTTTTTGAATCTGTATCTTGAAGCCTGGAGATTAGGGTTGAAAACTGTGTACTACGTCCGAAACAAGTCGCTTGAGGTAGAGGAATGCGCTGCTTGTTCTTCATGACAGACGCGTGAAAGTGTCATCGGATGCAATCACGCAGGATGTTGGATTTCAACAAAGGTGTTCTATTCAATTTGCATGAAGGGATGGATATAAGTGGAACTCCACAGAACAAAACTATTTAACGAAACCGGTGAGCGCGATTGGGGCAACAGGCGGATGATTGGTGGCAATACAACAAACCTTATTGAACTGAATAACGTGAAGTACGAATGGGCGTACCGCATGTACCGTGCAATGATGAGCAACTTCTGGATCCCGGAAGAAATCCCACTTGCAGATGATGCAAAGCAATACGCAACACTCACAGAACATGAACGTCGCAGCTTTAATAAGATTCTCTCGTTTCTTATCTTCCTGGACAGTATTCAAACCCACAATTTACCGAACGTCAATGAATACATTACGGCACCGGAAGTGAACTTGTGTCTGACAGTCCATGCGTTTCAAGAAGCCGTTCACTCGCAATCGTACGGGTACATTTTAGACTCCGTGGTCAGCGTTGACGTAAGAGATGCTATCTACAATGAATGGCGTACGGATGAACATCTCCTGCGGCGTAATCAGTTCATAACGGATCGATATGAGGAATTTATTAACCATCCGAGTGATGAAAACCTTGTAAAAACGGTCATGGCCAATTTCATTCTTGAGGGCGTCTACTTCTACTCTGGTTTTAGTTTCTTCTTTGCACTTGGACGACAGGGCCGGATGTTAGGAACGGTATCCGAGATTAAATACATTCAGCGCGATGAGTTAACCCATCTGGCCCTGTTTCGGCAGATCTTTCATGAGATAGCAAAAGAAAATCCGCATTTAATGACGCACAAACTCCTTGGCGAACTGCGGGAGATGATGGTTCAGGCGGTGGAGCATGAAATCGAGTGGGGCCAGTACGTAACGGCCGGACAGATTCCTGGTCTGACCGACGAACTCATTGCCAAGTATATTCAGTATCTAGCAAATCTCCGGCTTAAGTCCCTAGATATGGCTCCCTTGTTCCCGCGAATTACGGAGCATCCGATGCCATGGGTTGACCAGTTTGCCGCGATGAATACCATGAAAACCGATTTTTTCGAACAGAAAGTTACAAATTACAGTAAATCGGTCAACTTGAAGTGGGATGATCTGTAGGAGAGCCTGGTGGCGGCAATTATCACATCCAGTGATTCAAAACTCGTACAGCAACACACGCAACATATTTCTAAAGCTTGGAATCAGACTGAGTGCGCCGTACATCAGGCGCACTTTCAGTGGCAGTTTGTTCACGTATTTCGACGTGAAGACCGCCATACTGCTGATTCGGTGTAGTTTCATATCAAGTTTGTCGACGTCACCAAGGTCACGAACGATCCACTTGTGGACCGCTCCTGTCGTTTCTTTCAGTTGCTCTTTTCCTGACTTGATGGCAAATGCATTCATAACATCAAAGGCGATTCGGCCGCTCGGGAAGTAGTTGGTGAGTTGATTGAGCAGCATTCTGACTTCATCTTCTGTGAGATATTCGAGCAGACCTTCGGCAACAACCATCACCGGTCTATCTCTTGGGACGTGTTCGAGCCAACGAAACTCCGTCACGGCAGAAGATAGCATTTCATATCCGACTTCTGGTGAAAAAAAGTGTTTTCGTAACTCGATGACATCGGGATAATCCACATCGAACCAGAGTACGTTGGGGGGGACGCCGATTCTCGACACCCTTGTGTCCAGACCGCAACCCAAGTTGAGTACGATGGCACTTTGATTCCCTTCGAGAAACTCTTGCAGCCAAACGTCTAATTGCTTGGCTCTTAGGACCATGATTTCGTTGCCGAAACGCTTGATTTTTTCAAAGTCATAATCAATCATTTGGACAATCTTGTCTGCTTTTTGATCATTAAGAATCGTCCGCTTGGAACGGCTGTCGAGTGCCTTTGCCTGTAAAGTAATCAGAAGGGTTTCTTTTTCCTCTGTCAAATTTACCCGATAGCTCGTTTTCATCCTCACACTGTCTCCTCCGCTGTATCGCATGTTTCGAGAACAAAGGCCCCATTTGTTGCCAACCAAGTAACAGATAAAACCATCTTGTCATACACCTCAATATACAAAACAAACAAGGCAGGTGTATCAGATGGTACAATTCACCAATCAGCTTCCGGAGTATGATAAGTATGACATAGGCGACGGGACTTACGGAAACCCACGAATTTTATGGTCCGAACAGGCGAATTTGGTGATTGGGAAATACTGCTCCATTGCCGAAGGCGTCGTCATCACCCTGGGTGGAAATCACCGGGTCGACTGGGTCACAACCTATCCATTTAGTGATATTCAACCGGAAGCGCGGGTATTTCGGGGGCATCCACAGTCGAAAGGCGACGTCGTCATCGGACACGACGTATGGATTGGAAGAGACACGCTCATCCTGTCCGGTGTCAACATTGGGAATGGTGCCGTTATCGGCGCAGGCAGTGTTGTCTCGAAAGACGTTGCACCGTACGCCATTGTCGCAGGTAATCCAGCGCGCCACGTTCGGTTTCGCTTCGATGAAGACACGATTTCTGGATTACAAGCTATTGAATGGTGGAACTGGTCATTAGAAAAAATCGCAGAGGCGTGGCCACTGCTGCTCACGGATAACATTCAGGAGTTCTTGGACACGTACAAATAAGCCCACGGTGCAGCCTGTCCCACATACGAAGATTCTTCGTGATGGCAGTCTGTCCATAAAACCTACGTCTGTGCTCCCCCCTTTCGCAGATTATCGCCGCCCGGTTCATGGATGTCGTGGGCATCGGCAAACCCCCACTCAGATGGAAGCAGAATTTCATACAGTTTGAACAAAGGTCGTCATTTTGAGCACCGATGGTGGCGCAAAAACAACACATCCAAGGATGGGTCACATGGAAATGAACAGTACGGTAACCGGATACTATCGGTGCACAAAGGATTATGTGGATGAATGTCAGCAGCAAGGTGCAATGGATGTCCAGTACTTTCACGCTGATTTCACGGACCAACGAGACGAAGGATTTGTTGCCGTGATTCCCGAGGGGAGAGTATGGGGGGCAGCGGGCTGTGTTATCACACCCACTGGGAAAGTTCTATGGGATGTATCTCGAGAGTGGGATGCGTATCCTGAACGCCATTCAATTTTCCGTCAAACCGATTTTCCGCCCGTTGAACGCACGGACGAACGTGTCGCGGTGTTGGCGAAAATCGGCAGCAGCAACTACTACCACTGGATGTTCGATGTGTTACCACGACTCCATTTGTTGAACTTGAGCGGGATTGAGGTTGACAAATACATTGTTCCACATCCCCTTGCACCCTTCCAATACGAGACACTCTCAGCTTTAGGCGTAAACCGAGACAGACTGATTGAGGCGGATTCCAACCTCCATTTACAGGCGTCTCAATTGGTGGTCCCGGCGTTACCGTACGAGGCAAAGTGGGCGTGTGAATTTGTCCGCGAGTCGATGCTCCGTCAAGTGGAGCCAACCCTGCAAGCCATGAACCGACGGTTGTACATCAGTCGTGCGCAATGTGTTGGCCGCACAGTTCTCAATGAACAAGAGGTCATTGAAGCGCTGACACCGTACGGATTCACTTTGGTGACACCCGAATCAATGTCGGTGGAAGAGCAGGTGCGGGCATTTGCTGAGGCAGAAATTATTGTTGGCCCCCAGGGATCCGCCTTCACCAACGCGTTCTTTTGTAAGCCACAGACCCAAATCATCGAGCTGATGGCACCGACGTTTGTTATCACCAGTACAGAGAAAATCTGTTCGTATCTAAATCTGGGCTATCATCGCCTGATGGGAACCAGTCAACGAAATCCGAGCTACCAATACAGCAGATGGTATTGGCATGGACTTGACAATATCCACGTCGATGTCTGGAAGATACTCCACGTACTTAAGCGGTTGAGGAGTGACTTTTGAGGTCGTTGGTCTGCTTTGGTCGAATGATATTGCCGCAAAAAGGGGGTTCAGTGTGAGGATTTTAATCGCTTGTTCGTTTGCACTCCCCACTTTCGGCGGTGTCTGGACGTACGTGACCTGGCTGGAGAAAGGGTTGAAGCGAGCGGGGCACGATGTTGAAATCCTCGCGCTTCATCCCAATCTGCAACAGTATCATCTCATCCGAAGCGGTGAATCCGTCTCGACTAGCAGCGTCAAAACGCTGTTACACCCGAAGATACACGGATTCGTATGCAGATACACGCATGAGCAGAATGAGCGCACATTCGTCCAGTCCATGGAACTGCATCGCTACTGCCTTGAGGTTGCTGCGCTTTACTTCGGATTGGACCAGTACGATGTGATTCACACTCAGGACGTCATCGCGGCGTTGGCCCTGTCTCGCGCTAAATCGACGAGGACAGCCTTATTGGCCACGGTACACAGCTCGCTTAGCGGCGAATGGGCTCTTGGTCAAACGGGTGCGGACCAGGCTGCCAAGCTGCAGTATCTACGTCGCATAGAGCAATTAGGTTTAGCGGCAACAGCCTGTACCATAACCCCATCCCTGTGGTTGAAAAACCGGCTAATGTCGGAATTCAACCTCTCGGAACATCGGTGTCACGTTGTTCCTTCAGGTATCGATATTGAAGAATTTGAGGGAAAATTCGAGTTGGACACAGACCTGAAATTTCCCGCAACGGTAACCAACATAGTGTGCCCTGCCCGTCTTGACAAAGTAAAAGGTCACCATGACCTCTTGTTTGCACTGTTCAAACTGAAGCAACTGCGAACTGACTGGTTGTGCTGGCTCGTGGGAGATGGGCCCATGAACCCCGTTTTGCGCAAGCAGTCACAGGACTTGGGTTTAACCGAACACATCGTATTTGTCGGTGAGAGACGCGATGTTCCTGCTCTGTTAAGGCAAGCCGATGTCGTGGTGTTGGCGAGTTGGCAGGAAAACTTGCCGTTCGCCGTGATGGAAGCACAATTGGCCGGAAAGCCGGTTGTCGTGACAGACGCCGGTGGCATACCGGAAATGGTCGAACACGAAAGAACCGGCCTCCTGTCACCGGTGAAAGATATCAATGCATTGTATGAGAATTTGAAGTTGATTGTCGAAGATGTACAACTGCGTGACCGTCTCTCACGTCAAGCTCATCGATTCGCGACTGACGCGTGGAGCCTTCGCGTCATGACAGAGCGGATGGAGGAGATGTATCGGCAATTCATACCCCCCTATGAAGGGGCCGATTTCTCTCCAACGGTGCACGACAGAGACAGAGACCAACGGCCCAACAGGGTACGTACTACTGGTTGGAACGACTACGACGACGCAGGGCTTGCACGCTTTCGATTCGTTTCTGGACGGGATTTTGACGACCTATTTCTCCCGGATTTGCCGACTGTTTATTTTCGCGTTGACCGCATTGTGTGGGAACGCATACGGCAAAACGCACCGCGAGGGTACCGGATACCAGACGAGTCCGTGCTGAACTGTGGCGGCTGAACCGAGTCGCTTGGATGATTCGAAAGAGGTCGGCAGCGCTAAGCGGGGCGCAGCAGTGACCTTGCAGTCATGCATTATTGAGCAATGTCAGGAGTGATCTCCATGAATATACTCCTCGCGACGATGTTCTCGTATCCCCAAAAAGGTGGATTAGGGAGCTACGTAAAGGAGCTGGCAAAGGCGTTACGAAATCAGGGCCACACAGTCGACATTTTTGCTTGCCATCCAAGTTTCACTGGATACTACTTAGTGAACGGCCCGAAAATGATTGAAACGCAGGCAATTCGAAGCTCAGAGTTCTACAGATGGCACCCACAGTTCGCGGGAGACACATCGAAACTGGACTGGACAACCGCGCGGGAGCTTGAAAGATATACGTTCGAGTTGGCCGCACTGCAGTTGGACCTCAAAAAATACGATTTGATACACACCCAAGATGTGGTCTCTACGCGCGTGATGGCTGAAATGATTGGTTACCGCACGCCTGTTGTGCAAACCGTTCATGGGTCAGTAACCCATCAAATCATGATGGAGCAAGGCGCTGCCGTCAAAACAACAGATGTCTGGAAGTATGCTTGCCACATGGAGTGGTTAGGAGTTCAGTTAAGTCGGGTGTCTATTGTTCCTTCCAAATGGTTAATGAATGTCATGAGGGAAAATTCGGGAGTACCTCTTGAACACTTGAAAGTTGTGCCAAACGCCATCAACGTCGAGGAATTCCTTGGCGCTATGAAGTTATCAAACCTAGAGGTGCACCAGCTATCTCGCAATATCATCACTTGTATCGGCCACTTAACCGAAATGAAAGGACAACGGTATCTGATTCAGGCCCTTGGCCAGTTAAGCCAAAGCAGAAGAGATTGGACGTGTTGGTTGGTAGGGGATGGAACAGACCGACCGGTTCTTGAGCACCTTTGCCGTGAATTGGATATTGAGAATCGTGTGCGCTTTCTAGGGCATCGCGAGGATATCCCAGCTGTGTTAAAACGGACGGATATTTTCGTGTTACCCACGCTGACGGAGAACTACCCGTACTCAATCATCGAGGCACAAGCCGTGGGAACGGCAATCATCGCGTCCAACGTGGGCGGCGTGCCGGAAGTCCTCGAGGACGGTGTCACTGGTTTGTTGGTACCTCCTGGGGATGTCAATCATCTGTCGGACGCGCTGCGGCGCCTGCTCGACGACCAAGCGTTGCGATATCGCCTTGGTAAGAATTGCACAGAGCTGCGCGGAGAAAAGTTGTCCATTGCAACCATGATGCAGGAGGTTACTAGCGTCTACGAATTGGCATTGGAGGACGTGATATGAAAATCTTGGTTACTGGCGGGGCAGGTTTTATCGGATCGCACATCGTGGATGCGTATGTAGGCCTTGGACACGATGTTGTCGTCGTTGACAACCTGAGTTCTGGGCAGAGGAAGAACGTCAACGAAAATGCAGTATTTCACGAGGTGGACATTGAGGACGAACAGGAAGTTGAACGGGTCATCAAAACGCACCGTCCGGATGTCCTCAATCACCACGCTGCCCAAAAGTCGGTCCTTCAATCCGTGAAGAACCCTGTCCACGACGCTAAAGTAAATGTCGTTGGAATTCTAAACGTGATACGGCTGTCTTTAGCGTACGGCGTCCGGAAATTCATCTATGCCTCGAGTGGTGGAGCCCTTGCCGGGGATGCAGATATTGCACCGACGCCTGAATCGTACCACCCCAAACTTTTGTCTCCCTATGCAATCACGAAATATATGGGGGAGAGATACCTCCATGTGCTGGCGGGTGAAAGCGGGATGTCGTACACCATCCTGCGCTATGCAAATGTGTACGGCCCTCGGCAGGATAGGGATTCGGAAGGTGGGGTCATTTCGATATTCATTAATAACTTACTAGCCGGTAAGGTTTCAAAGATATACACATACCCGGGAATGCCTGACGGTATGTTCCGTGACTATGTTTACGTCGAGGATATTTGCCGAGCCAACGTGGCAGCGCTGAAACCGGATGCGACAGGTACTTTCAACATCGGCAGCGGACGCGAAGTGTCTACCGCTGAGCTGTACACGCTTGTTCAGAGGGTGTGTAACCGTTACTCTGATCCGGTTTTTGCTGAGCCTCGCCCGGGGGATGTTCGGCGAAGCTTACTCGATTTGTCGTTATCAAAATCGGTTTTAGGATGGCAACCGACTGTGGCCTTGGCAGAGGGAATTGAGCAGACATGTCAGTTTTACAATTCTCTTTCCGCAGAAGGTCGCGGTTCGCTGTGAGCGCAGAATTATCGAATCAGAGGGGCAAGAGCCAATAGATGTAGATGGCATACGCAAGAGGACCACACCAATACCCCGTCTTTGGTCAGATTGACCAAGCGGGGTTTATATTTTGTCCTATCGCCTGAGCAAGACTAGAGGGTAGAGAGTTCAGGATAACTACACCGTGCCATGATTTCGTTGGCGCGTGCCAGTGAGGGGAATGTTCCTGCATCGATCCAATCTCCCGACAGTACCGCATAGGACATTTCACTGTGTTTGATGTACAGGTTGTTGACATCTGTAATTTCGTACTCCCCACGTGACGACGGTTGTAAGGTTTTTATCAAACGGAATACATGGGGGTCATACATATAAATGCCGGTAACTGCGAGGTTGCTGGTTGGCTGAGGTGGTTTCTCCATGATGGATGTCACGCGTCCTTGTTCAATCTGCGCAATCCCGTATCTAGACGGGTCATGCACCTGTTTGACGAGGATTTGTGCGCCGTGGTCGCGATGTACAAACCCCTGCACGTATGGCTCGAGGTCGGCTGTAAAGATGTTGTCTCCAAGTATCACTGTGCACAAATCCTGCTGTACGAATGACGCTGCCAAGGCGAGCGCTTGTGCAATTCCTTTTGGCTGCTCCTGCACCCGGTACGTAAGATCTACGCCAAACTTGCTGCCGCTGCCGAGGGTGCGACTCAGGTCACCCAGAGCAGCAACAGTCGTCACGATTAAAATTTCCTTTATACCAGCTCTGGCCATTTGCATCAGCGGATGAACAATCATTGGGTAGCGCCCCACAGGCAGCACATGTTTGTTAAAGACATCCGTCAGCGGTGCCAGTCGCGACCCGGTACCTCCCGCCAAAATGATTCCTTTCATAAAACACACTCCTGCACGTGAACGAAGCCACATCCCATCGATTCATGCGTCCGTAGACATGATGGGAAAGTTGTTCACCTTAATCTGGTTTGTCTGTCACGAGGTATGTTATGCACCGAGCAACCCTGAGCGTGTCGTCTGCTGTCCCCCGGTAAGGGCGCAGGGGATTTCATCGCCACGGGCTGTCGCCGTGTCTGGAGGAGCCCCGATTGATAAGATGGCAAAGATGACTGAATGGAGGAGCGACATCATGGGTTCGACGGTGTGCGACGTTATCGACATCAGGTCAGTAGTGCCATCACAAAAACCGTCACAATGGACGTCAGAGTTCGTGAATGCGCTCCACCATTGTACGAGCCCCTGGGTTCTGGTCTCGTCGGAGATTCTGGTCTGGCCGTCCCGAAATCGAGATGCATTGTATCGACGCTTGCAAGGCATCGGGTCGGAAACCGATTGTATTGTGCTCACGCCCGAGCGAGATGGTGACCATCATAAGTTGCAGAGTCGGGTCCGGATGGAGCGCACTTCATGGCCGACGCTATGGCGGGTGAGCGTTCTCAAGCAAAGGCTGTTGTCGATGAAACGTGTCGCCATACCCAGTTGGCGATACCTGATTCCTGACATCTTGCTTTCTCTTCCATCCGATGCCATCGAACAGTGGTCCTGGACTGACTGTGGCATTCTGCGCGTGGGGCGTGCTTCGCCGCCCGCACTCGACGGAGACGACTACGTCTTTCGGGTCTTACAGCAGCCGGAAACAACTCCGGCAACCACGGGTTCCGCGGTGGTGTCGGTGTTAATGGCCGTCTATAACGACGAACCGTACATCGCCTGGGCGATGCGCTCGGTATTGGCCCAATCAAGATGCGACTGGCAATTGCTAGTTGGTGATGATGGCTCGTCTGACTCGTCTGCAGACATCGCAACCGCGGTCAAGGACCCAAGAATTCAGGTAATACGGTTCCGACAAAACCGCGGCAAGGCACACGTGTTAAATGACTTGATGCATCATGTCCAAGGCAAGTACGTTATCGAGTTGGATGCAGATGATTGGCTTTCGCCGGACGCATTGCAGACGCTTGTATCTTCGATGGAGGAGACGGATGAACATACCGCTTTGCTCACAGGACCTCATTATCTATGGTCGAAAGTCGGTCAAGGCGATGTAATTTATAAAGGTATCGTTTCGGCGGCTTATGATATCCATGGGGTAAACCCATCACCGCCAGTACCTAGATTCTACCGGGCGAGTAAGATTCACAAAGTTGGCGGCTGGCCAACGAGTGATGCGTCGAGTGGAAGATTGTTTGAAGATATTGCTATTTGTTCCATGCTCCTGCAGACACACACTGCAAAGTGCATGAATCAGCCGGTGTATCATCGGTTGTTACGACACGACAGTGTCAGCAACAGGTATCGCAATGCGTATCCCAGTTGGGCGGGTTCATGGTTTACGAGACCACAATGAGGGACCAAAATAAGGCTATGTATGGGGTAATAGATACCCCATGTGTTCAAACAAGAATTCTTACAAAATCGATGTTGATAAGTGGTACAGAGACTGCAGTTGGTGTGGGGCCGTATACCGGAGACGTGGCTTGCAGGGCCAACTCCGTTGCAGTCACGCTAATCAGCGTGCCGTCAAGCATCTGATTCGGCACCATGACTTCAACCGAACGACCAAGAAATGTTGCAAGGATCTGTGTAAAAGTCATCGGGGCACCTCCTATTATTGTACGGCTGTAATTTTCGCAAACGGAATATTCACGATATCACCGTTGGGCTCTTGAATCTGTACCGCATCAGTACCAACCAATATGACCTCCCCAGTGACATTGCCGGCAGGCGTTGCCACAGTGACCGTTTGCCCTTGTTTGCTTTGCAGGAGTGACTGTAGTGCAGGGTTCGGTGTCACATCAGACTCAAGCTCGGTTTGCAGGTTCGCAACCTGTGTTTGCAGGTTAGCAACTTGTGTCTGCAGTTTCGAAATCTGAGCTTGCAGATTGGCGTCCTGAGTCTGTAACTGGTTAATCTCAGACTGCAACCTTTGTTCTTCTGCGAGCGTGTCTCGTCTGAATATGCGCAGTTGACGAGCGAATTTACGAACTTCTCCGAGGAGTTTTTGGACGTTTATAGGACGAGTCGGTTTCACCGGCTTTGGATTCACTATACGTCCAATCTTCAGCTGTCCTATCGCGACCTCCTTGATACGAACCACGTTCTGCCTACTTGTCACCTTGGTAATCTCCTTCCAACGTAAATTCTTCGCCACGTCCACACAATATGATGGCCAATCCTGAATGCTTGGGCAATTTACTAAAATGTGCCGCAGTCTATTTTGCGCGGCACTTGTCTAGGAGGCAGGACATCGATGTAGTGTAGGTACTTATACATACCAGCCTGAGCCACGACTCATATGATAAGTGCGATGAAATACTCAACAGATTTAGTTTGAACGCGTGAGGTGACAAAATGACAGTTTGGCTCGTTACGGGCGGTGCCGGGTTTATTGGAAGCCATTTTATATCCCATATACTGAACGTACATCCCAGCGACAGCGTCTTTAATTTCGATTTATTGACGTATGCTGGGAACCTCGACAACCTGACTTCGATTCAAGACAATCCGAACTACCATTTTGTCCGGGGTGACATCCGAAACCAACACGAAGTGGATAGTGTCATGAAACACGGCATCGACTATGTCGTGAACTTTGCTGCTGAGACCCATGTTGACCGGAGCATTGCAGATGCAGGTCTGTTTGTTCAGACCAATGTATACGGCACGCAGGTGTTACTCGAATCCGCTCGCAAGCATCGCGTTCGTAAATTCGTCCAGGTGTCCACCGATGAAGTGTACGGATCGCTCGGCAAAACCGGTACGTTTTACGAGTCGACGCTGTTAGCTCCAAGCAGTCCTTATTCAGCGAGCAAAGCCGCCGCTGACCTGATGGTTCAATCGTACCAACACACCTATGGCCTCCCTGTGAACATCACGCGGTGCACGAATAACTACGGTCCATACCAATTTCCGGAGAAGTTAATTCCCCTAACCATTGCGAGAGCAATGGCCCACAAAAAAATCCCTGTCTACGGGGATGGAAGGCAGATTCGTGATTGGCTGCACGTCAGCGATCATTGCAAGGCGATAGATTGGGTTGCGCATCACGGGCGTGCGGGTGAAGTGTACAACATTGGCGGTGAAAACGAACGCGAGAACATCACGATAGTGCGTGCGATTTTGCGTCATCTAAACAAACCCGAGTCGCTCATAGAACACGTTAGTGACCGGCCCGGTCATGACAGGCGTTACGCCATGGACTCCGGAAAACTTCGGCGTGAATCGGGGTGGCGACCGGCATATCCATTTGACATCGGATTAGAAGAAACCATCCGATGGTATGTGGAACATCCGAAGTGGTGGCAACGTTTGTTAGGCCAGGAAACGCCGCAAAGCGCTGCTGGAATGGATGGGGGCGACGATTCATGAAGGTACTGGTAACGGGGGCACACGGACAATTGGGTCAAGACCTGCTCTCGGTGATGAACGGACGGTACCAGTGCCTGGGACTGAGTCGGCGACAACTCGACATATGCGACACGAAACAAGTCAGGACCATCGTGAGCCGTTTTCAACCCGATGTGGTTATCCACTCAGCAGCCTATACAGCAGTGGACAAAGCTGAACGTGACGTGGAAGAGGCTTTTCGGGTGAATGTCCTTGGTACGAGGAACGTCGCGGCTGCCGTCAGGGAAGTCGGCGCCACGTTTTGTTACATCAGCACTGATTATGTTTTTGACGGGACGGCTGCGAAACCGTATCAGGAACATGATAGGCCGCGACCTCTCAACGTCTACGGAGAGTCGAAGTTGGCGGGGGAAGTTTTAGCGGCCGCGATGGTCGAGAATCATTTTATTGTGCGAACGTCGTGGTTGTACGGAGCGTCGGGTCCAAATTTTGTCACAACCATGCTGCGTCTGGCGAAGCAGCAAGAGGAGATAAGTGTGGTGGGTGATCAAATCGGATCGCCCACGTACACACAGGACTTAGCTCGAACGCTTGCTGAGATTGTGCGCACAGATGCTTACGGTATCTACCACGCTGCAAACGGCGGGGCATGTTCATGGTATCAGTTTGCGCAAGCAATTTTTCACGACGCTGGCACAGATGTAAAACTGAGACCTTGCACCACAGCGGAATTTACCAGACCTGCGCAGCGCCCAAAGAACTCTATGCTTGGTGGAAGTGCTTTGGTTGACCGCGGTTTTTCGCCGCTCCGGCCTTGGCGTGCAGCCTTGCAGGACTATCTATCGGACCTAGCTTGCAGATAATCAGACGCGGACAGGTCAACCAGATGGCCGTAGTAGGTAATGTGTGTGGATTCTAAGGAGGTCTCTGTTTACTCATGAAAGTGATGAAAACAACGCTGCCGGGAGTGCTTTTGATAGAACCGAAGGTTTTTACAGATTGCAGAGGGTCCTTTGTCGAGAACTATAATCTGCAGGCGTTCAAGGACGCTGGGCTTTTGTACAATTTCGTGCAAGATAACCAGTCTGTCTCGAAGCATCCGGGGACTATCCGTGGCCTACATTACCAACTTCCCCCACATGCGCAGGCTAAGTTGATACGGGTCGTGACTGGCGCCATCTACGATGTCGCCATTGATGTTCGACAAGGGTCGGACACGTTCGGGGAGTGGACGAGTGCGATTCTGACTGCGGACAATCATCGGCAGTTGCTTGTCCCGCGCGGATTCGCACACGGTTTTTGTACTCTGGTAGCTGAGACAACGGTCGTGTACAAGGTAGATGGTTCTTATTCTGCACAGCACGAACGGGGCGTTGCTTGGGACGACACGGACCTTTCCATACCATGGCCGTACTCTATTCCCGTCTTGTCAGAAAAAGACCGCCAACATCCTCCGCTCTCCAAGACAGAAGTGTTTCCAGTATCCGGTTTGAGCAAGAACTGTGCTGACCCCGCGCCAGCAACCGAGTGACAAGTTTGCTGAGCTCGCTGTATCCGCCGGGCCTCCTGTGTCTCCCGCGCTCAAAACAGTTGCGGGCGGTGGTTGCGCATCCAGTTGGCAACCTTCAGTTCATTCTCGTCATGTGACTGTTCGAGCTGGTCTACAATCGTCTTGTAATCTCTGTCGTTGCGATTCTGACTCATCTTTCCCGACGCTTCTATGGAGGTAATTTCGATTTCAAATCCAACGATACCTTTCATCTGGTTTTGAATGAATCCAGCTGTGAACGTGTGCGACAGGCGTCCATTCTCTCGATGGGTTTCATATCGTTGGAGCATCGCAGCTAAGGTTGTTTCTAACTCATCTTCAGATAGAATTCTTGCGGCTCCGTATGCATGCACAGCCAAGTAATCCCAAGTCGGCACATTTTCTGCTTCGTACCAACTCGATGAGATGTAGGCGTGCGGTCCCTGGAAGATGAGTAACACGTCAGCATTGTTCTTCAAGGTGTTTTTCTGCATATTTCCAAATGCAATGTGCCCTGAGACGTAAACCTTCCCGTCTTGTTCGCGAACCTCTACGGGGATGTGGGTGGCGATGGGGCGGTGTTCATCGACCGTAATCAGTATCGCAAAGGGATTGGCCTTCATGATGTCAACTGCCTCAGTTACATCCAGACGATATAGTTTGGGGATGTACACCAGAAACCCTCCAGTTCTTCTAGCCCGTTATTTGTGCACGTTTCGAACTGCGCACCTCTTGAATATGAGTAAACAGCAATAATAGCTCGATGACAACGAGAAACGATTGAATGACCAATACAACCTCCTGACTCACCATTCCAATTAACATGACGCTCATGGAAACGCTCATGAGATTGGCGATGATGGAATCGACAAGGTCAGGCATGGTGAGTGGCTTCATCATAAGAACGATGGGCACGCAGACGACCAGCATCGGGACAATGATGGCGAGAGTTTTACTCCCGGTTGTCAGTTCGACAAACATTGCAAAGACTAAGGCGAGAGACATACTGCTCTGCATACAGGACCGCATCGGGTTCACGAGCAGGCGGCTCTGGCTGACCAATTGAAAGCAGACATAAAAGCCTATCAACGACCCAATCGCACTCGTCGCAAGCAGCAAGTGGCAGTCACCCCTGTCCAATGTCACGCTCTTAGAGATTATGACGATCTTTGTGCAGGGTTGACTACATTTTACGGAGTCAGGTGAGATGCGCAGGTGAAACACTCAAGTAAGAAAGATGACAAATTGAGAAGAGAAATTGAGAAAGCAAGATAAAAAATTGAGATGAGAAATTGAAAAGAGAATTTGAGATGAGAAATTGAAAAAATTGATGAGACAGTGAGATGAGGAAACGCAGGTGTGAAGCGGGGCTGAAGAGTCCATGCGACCCCGCTTCATCTTGTCTCAAGCAAAGCTATTTCTGATTCTGATAAAACTGACTCATGAAACCCCCGCAAGCCTGAATCATGGCTTGCCCTTCTGGCGTACTGAGCGCTTGCTGCATCGATTGAGTTGCCTGTACCGTTTCCGCAGAGTTTTGACTGCTCGTTTTTGCGAACACGTTTGACAGGGTTAGACCGCCGATTGCCATCCCAATTGCGAGTACCGGGAAGACCCATAGAAGTTTTTTCATCGCAACCAACTCCCGTAAGATAATCTTGCGTACATCTGTGTTATAGCCAGCATCTGTGTAGAAACCGTGCAGACGAAATGACAAAATTGTTAACGGATACACGACCTAAGATGGAATTATCAGCGTTCAGAGTCCTTAAAAATGAGGATTCTAAACAAAAAACACGCCTCAATTGTCATCCTTGAATGGCAATCACTACACCTCGAGCTATCCGTCTCCGACTTGACAAACACAAGCCATCGGCAAAATGTAGAGGAAGAATGAAAAACGAAATGAAAAACGAAATGAAAAACGAAATGAAAGATGAAATGAAAGATGAAATGAAAAACGAAATTTGTGGTTCAGGACTGTCCGGCGTGAGTCTGTCTGACTGCGAGGAGGTTCGGCATGGCGAGGGTTTTGATTGTCGACGATGAAAGCGAAATGAGAAATTTGCTCCGTATCTACTTGCGTACGGACGGGCATTCCGTCGAAGAGGCGAATGACGGATTCGAGGCGCTTGATATCATCAGGGTCTTCCACCCGGATGTCATTATTCTCGATGTCATGATGCCAGGCATGGACGGATTCGAGACATGTAGTTTCATTCGCGAGCAACACCCAGAAATACCTATCCTAATGCTTACTGCGCGGACGTCTGTCGAAGACAAGGTGTCTGGCCTATCTCGCGGTGCAGACGATTATCTGACCAAGCCTTTTGATGGACGGGAACTAATCGCCCGTGTACGCGCCTTGTATCGACGAGCATATGGGGAAGTGCGTGAGAAGTATCGCATTGATGGCATTGATATGAGCGTCGACCTAGAGAGCAGAACCGTTTCAGTGGGAGATTATAGTGGTCCCAGGAATCAAGACAGCAGAGAAGGGACCGGTTAAGCTACAATATGGCTATGAGAAAACATTATCCCGCATCATTCAAAGCTGAAGTCGTCCTGGAGCTTCTCAAAGAAGAGAAGACCATCGCCCAGATTTCGTCAGAGCACGGCGTACACGTCACGATGCTTCATAGGTGGAAGAATACTGCCTTAGAGAATATGTCTAGCCTCTTCGAAGACGAAGAGAAGAAAAACGCTGCTGCGCTAAAGAAAGAACATGAAAAGGAAACGTCCGAGCTGTATGCGAAAATTGGTCGCTTAACCACTGAGGTTGAGTGGCTTAAAAAAAAATCTGGCATCAAACCGCACTAGAACCGATAGAGTTGCGATGGTTGAGCACGACAGTGATGAGCTCTCCATTTCCAGACAGGCAGAGTTGCTCAGCCTGAATCGGACGAGCCTCTACTACACTCCTGTTGCCGTCTCAGACGAAGAAATCCGTCTCCGTCGTCGCATCGACGAGATATACACGGACCGCCCGGCTTCAGGTAGCCGTTACATTACAGCAATTCTACGGCGTGAAGGCTGGCCTATCAACCGCAAGCGTGTAGTGCGCTGTATGAGGGCCATGGGGATTGCTGGTGTCAGTCCTGGTCCAAACCTGAGCAAACGCAACTTAGCTCACAAAATTTACCCTTATCTGTTGGGCGAGGTAAAGGCGAGCCATCCGAACCATGTCTGGTCTGTGGATATCACCTATATTCGTCTCAAACAGGGATGGATGTACTTGGTAGCTGTGATTGACTGGTATTCTCGTTACATTGTCAGTTGGGAGATAGATCAGACGCTGGAGATCGACTTTGTACTGAAAGCAACGCAAAGGGCCTTGAGCCAGGCGAAACCAGAAATCTGGAACAGTGACCAAGGCAGCCACTTTACAAGCCCACAGTACACGGAAATTCTCAAGGAGGCCGGGGTCAAAATCAGTATGGATGGAAAGAACCGAGCTGTGGATAACATCTACATCGAGCGGTTCTGGAGAACACTCAAGTACCAAGAGGTGTACACAAAAGAGTACGCCACACCAAGGGAGGCGAGGCTAGAAATCGGAAAATTCATACACAAGTATAACCATGAACGACCACACCAAGCGCTTCGGGATCACATACCCGCTGAGATCTATTTGATGGGAATGAAACCCAGTGATCCAATCCCTACCTCTTCTCGCACGAATACATATACAGGTAGAGAGATTGCTTAGCAATAGGGAGACGTCAGCAAGTAACACAGGGGAAGCCGCTTCGCTCCCAATGCTGTCAACTTAAGCGATCCTAGTTCAATTTGGAGCAAACAGGAAGACGGATGAGTAGTATTGTCCGTCTTCCTGTTTTTATTCTCCGCTGGACAACTTCGCTTGTTTTTGTTATGGTGCATTGGGAGAGTGTTAAAATGAAAAAAAACTAATCTTCTCGCGGACTGTGTGGAGACTACCTTGAAATGCACCAGGTTCAGGAACAATGCAAGGAATAGTGAGAAAGACTTCACTAGGGAACGCAAGGTCGGGTTTGTCGCGCTTGTGCTCCTCATCTTCAACATGGTTCGCAAATCGTCCCAGTTGGAGATTGACGAGTTTCGCGAACACTTCATGCCGGAATCCGCCCAAGCAACCACGTACACGAAGCAATCCTTCTCCAAGGCAAGACAGAAGATTCGACCCGAGGCTTTTGTCACGCTCAATGAGGTGTATATTCGCACATTCTATGCGGATCATGACTACAAAACACACAAGGGGTTTCGTGTATTTGCTATGGACGGGTCTGTACTGGAGATTCCAAACACCGCGCAAACGCAAGGTCATTACGGCTATGTCACCAATAAGATGGGCAACTTCAAGTTGGCTAGAGCACTCTCTTCTCACTTGTACGATGTAGAGAACAGACTCGCCGTATCCACAACCATGGGCCGCTATGACACCAATGAACGAGTGCTGGCCAGGGCCAACATCGAAAAGATGCTCACCCTCATTCCGGAAACCTCTCCGTATGAGACCTTGGTTTTGTTTGACCGGGGCTACCCATCCATAGAGTTTATCCACTACCTCATGCAACGACGGGTTCATTTCGTCATGCGTGTTTCTTCGTGGTTTTGCAAGGAGATTATACAGGCACAGACGAAGGATGAAATCGTTCAACTGCGGATCACCAAAGAACGAGCCAAGGAGCTACGCAAGCAAGGAACTCCCGTCCCAGAGGGAACGGTTCTCCCCATCCGCGTCGTGAAAGTCCCTTTATCTACGGGGGAAACGGAACTACTCATCACGGATCTTTCCGAGGACAGGGTCGGTTACGCAGAAATGGGCGACCTCTACTTTAAACGATGGGGAATTGAGACTCACTTCAAGGAGCTAAAGCACCAGTTTGAAATCGAAAACTTCTCCGGGGAAACCCTGACCGCCATTGAACAGGACTTTTATGCAACTGCCTTACTCAGTAACATGGCCTCTGTCATTGAGCAGGACGCACTTGAGGAAGTACAAGCCCAGAAGTCACGTCGTAAGTATGACGTATATAACATCAATCACAACATTCTCGTCGGGAAGTTGAAAAACAAACTGGTCGAAATCGTCCTTGAAGATGACGACAAGAAGCGCTCGGCTATGTACAGGCGACTGATCCACGAATTAACGCGTAACATCGTGCCTGTGATCAAGGGTCGAACCTATCCGCGGAAAACACGACCCGGCGCGAATAAGTATGCGAAGAACAAGCGCCGCCCCTTGTAAGTGAGGTGATCAGATGTCTTCTATCGACGTGCCTTTTTGGATTGGCGACCGTGAATTTTCCGAAGACGACATAGAGCTCATTCAAACCACTGTCGCTCAGTTTCGGCAGTTAAGCCGGAAAGAACTCGCGTGGACTCTATGCGAGAATCTCCCCTGGAAAGCGCCCAATGGTCGACTGAGGGTCGATGCGTGTCTAAAGTTACTCGCACATTTCGAACGGACTGGACTGCTTTCTCCAACCCCCGTGCGCAGGAACGCTGCGAAAGGGAATCGAGGGAAAGAAATGGCCGGAACACCAGCCGAAACGATTCTAACCGCTTCCCTTGGAGGAGTCTCCCCAGTCAGTGTCGACCCGGTATCTCCGTCAGAATTGGGAGACTGGAATGTCACCATGCAGGCGTACCATCCTCTAGGGTATTGCCGCCCTATCGGTGCCCATCAACGATATTGGATTCGGGCTCAAATCCAAGAAGAACGAGTGGTAGTTGGCTGTTTGTTGTTTGGTGCGGCCGCCAAATCGCTAAGAATTCGAGACCATTGGATTGGTTGGAGCCCAGAGCAGCGAACTCGCTATCGGACGCGGATTGTGAATAATAATCGCTTTCTCATTTTGCCTCAGGTTCACGTGCCCCACTTAGCAAGCCATGCCCTGGCCTTAGCAGCTCGACGGCTTCGATCGGACTGGCAGACCCGTTACGGCTATGAACCTGTCCTCCTGGAAACTTTCGTTGAACAGAAATACTTAGGGACATGCTACCGAGCAGCAAATTGGGTCCATGTCGGCCAAACCTCAGGAAGAGGGCGTCAGGACGCCCATCACGAGTATGGCACATCGGTGAAAAACCTCTGGATGTACCCTTTAATTAGAGATTGGCGAGAACAACTCACCGCACTGTTGCCTCACTCTGTAATCCCTGATTAGTAGCCAGAGAATAACCAATTCATACCACCCTAAGTTGACAGCATTGGCTTCGCTCCTCCCCTCTGGCCTACGGCCATTCACCCCTCCCGCTCCTTCTAAAAAGATGATATGGACAGGGAAAACTAGACTATAGCTTAGAGATTAAAAAAAACTGTCTTGACAAATGGGGCCACCATAGATGTTCATCTTACACTTACCCCGAAGGAGTTCGAACTGCTCGTCTTGCTGACGCGTCATCCGGGACGGACATTTCCACGCGACGAAATCTTGGAGCGCGTCTGGAACGGTGAATACGAGGGGGAGACCCGAACGGTCGACAGCCACGTCAAAAATATTCGCGAAAAACTTCGAGAGGCAGAGGTGAATCCGAATCCCATCAAAACCGTCTGGGGAGTTGGATACAAATTTGAGGTGAAGCCGTGATTCGGCGTAATCTTGCTGTCAAAGTCGGTCTTGCCATTATGGCGCTCATCGTAGCAGTGTCTATTGTTCAGTATATTGCACTCGGCCAATTGTTAAAAAATGCTTTTTATCAACAGGCAGGAACCGAACTGGTGGCAGAGGGGCAACAGTATGCACATATGTCTGCAATGGGTGGCACGATGATGATGCAGATGCTGTGCGCATCAGCAGGCGCGACGATGGTCATGGTCGATAGTAGTGGTAGCGTCATTGCTTCCTCACCGTCTCTGCATCTGAATAATCCCAGTTCCTCCGATAAGTCGGTCATTCAAGCAGCACTCGCGGGGCGGACATCCCTTCATGGAGGTGTCAGTCAGCTCTTTCACGGTACAGGTTTGGTAGCGGCAGTCCCGATTCAGACTTCTCGACTCATCGGAGCAGTGGTTCTTTTCCGCTCGGAGACAACGATGGTCAGTGCGTTTCATCATGTGGAGTGGTTGCTCCTTGTTGCTGGACTGGGCGGAATGGTCATTGCATTGGGGTTGACTGTTATTGTGTCGAAGCGCATCGTGCATCCGCTGCAAGAGATGTATAGAGTGGCCAGGGACATGACGAAAGGAAACTATCAAGCTGAAGTGCGAGTGGCCGGACAGGATGAAGTTGCGAAGCTTGGCGAAGCCATCAACGCCCTGGCGGCCAATCTCCATCACCTGGACACGTCCAGGAAAGCTTTTCTCGCGGATGTGGCCCATGAACTTCGGACCCCGATGAGCTACATTCGCGGCTACAGTCAGGTCGTGGACGAAGGGCTGTTTAATACGGAAGAAGAAAAGCAGCACTATATTCGAATCATCCATGACGAGTCAAAGAGACTGGAGTCCCTTGTGAGTGACCTGTTTGTCCTTGCGCAAGGAGATACGGGCATGCTCGTATTGGATAAACATCCTGTTGACGTCGGTCAACTGATTTCGTCCGTTGTTGAGCGGATGAGAAAAAAGGCGGAAGACAAAGGGATTGATGTCGAGATATCCAGTTCCGGCGATATCAACCTGATGGCTGATGGTGTTCGCCTAGAGCAGGTACTCGTGAATCTGTTGGATAACGCCATCCGCTACACTCCGGCGCAAGGTCACATTGGGCTACGCGCGCAGAAGTCACTGCAATTTGTCGAACTTGCAGTGAGCGATACGGGAGTTGGCATACCGAAGGACGACCTGCCGCATATCTTTGACCGAATGTATCGCGTCGAAAAGTCCCGCTCCCGAGCACGCGGGGGTGCAGGGCTTGGACTCGCGATTGTCAAGCAGATTGTGGAAGCTCATGGTGGGACTGTCGCTGCACAGAGTGAGGAGAACCGGGGAACAACAATCACCATGCGGATTCCAAGCGTTCAGGGATAATTCGCCATTGACGGGTACCCTGTCAGCTATTAAGCTTCAATACATCCGTATATGCGGATGTATGGAAACAACGATAGAGGTGAACAAGATGGCATTTGTGAACACCGATGGCGCCAAAGACGCCAATATCGACAATGTGTTTAAGGCATTGTCCGATGGAACCCGCAGGTCTCTGCTGGAGACGCTAGGCAAGAAACAGTTCTTTTGCTCTGTCGATGGTGAAACTGTGGATGGAATTTGCGTTCAGGACTTGAGCTCCATATTGCAACTGCCACAGTCCACAATTTCGCGACATCTGACGATATTGCGCCAAGCCGGGCTGGTTAACCACCAGCAAAAAGGGGTCTGGCATTATTACTTTTGTAACGAGGATACAATCCGCTCTGTTCAAGGATGGTTAGATTCATTGCAAGCGGACCAAGGTGGAACCACAGAAGGCGCCCCCAAGTGATGAGGACAAAAAATCTCCTTGGAACCAACGCTGTACAAATCACCCTGTTGGTCATTCTTAATCTCTTCGTGGGCGGGATGGTGGGACTCGAGAGAACCGTTTTGCCACTTGTTGCGAAGCAAGACTTTGGGCTCCTGAATAAAAGTGCTGTGTTGTCTTTTATCATCAGTTTTGGGGTGGTCAAGGCCATTTCGAATCTGGCTGCGGGTCGGATTGCGGACGGGATTGGGCGCCGACAACTGCTCATCCTCGGATGGGTCATCGGAATCCCTGTTCCGTTCACCGTCATGCTGGCTCCCAACTGGTATTGGGTCATATTTGCCAATGTCTTACTTGGAATCAATCAGGGTTTTTGTTGGTCGATGACGGTGAATATGAAAATCGACCTTGCTGGTCCAAAGTATCGCGGGCTCGTTGTCGGACTGAACGAGTTTGCGGGCTATTTTGCCATCTCCATTACTGCGCTCGTTTCCGGATATATAGCGGCAGCCTATGGAGTCCGTCCACAGCCGTTCTATCTCGGTATATTCTTCGCTGTCATTGGTCTCTTGATGTCCACATTTTTAGTCCACAATACGCACGTAGGGCACCAGGTCAAACACACAGCTGCCAGCTCTGAGGAAACCTCTGATGGGAGTTTCGCGGTAGGTTATCCCGTCAGTTCCGAGGGAAGCCTTGAGGGAAGCTCCGAGGGAAGCTCCGAGGGAAGCTCCGAGGGAAGCCTTGAGGGAAGCCTTGAGGGAAGCCTTGAGGGAAGCCTTGAGGGAAGCCTTGAGGGAAGCCTTGAGGGAAGCCTTGAGGGAAGCTCCGAGGGAAGATCTCCGGGAAGCGTGTCGTTCGTTCAAAGCTTTGTCAGGACTTCATGGCAAGACAAGCAGTTGTTCAGTGTCAGTCAGGCTGGCTTCATGACGAATTTCAAGGACGGAATGGCTTGGGGATTGTTTCCGTTGTTTTTTGCAGGCAAAGGACTCGCACTCCCATCCATTGCAGTCATTGTCGCGGTATATCCGGGGACGTGGGGACTGCTCCAACTCATCAGCGGACCACTCAGTGACCGAATAGGGCGAAAGTGGTTGATTGTTCTCGGAATGGTCACGCAGGGTTTATCCATTCTCGAGATTGCCTTGACGCACAGCTTTTCCTACTGGCTCTTTGGTGCCATTGGTCTTGGGCTCGGCACGGCGCTCGTATATCCGGTGCTCATCGCTGCCGCTTCGGACCTGTCGCAAGTACACAGTAGAGCATCAATCCTTGGAGTCTACCGGTTCTGGAGAGATTTTGGCTATGCTGCAGGGGCCCTCGTTTCCGGCGTTCTGGCAAACGTCCTTGGGATTTCAAACGCCATGTGGGCCATCGGTGTGTTCGCCATCGTTTCAGGGTTGTTGGTAACCATCACGCTGCGTGAGCCATTGCCACGGCGCCGTTCCGGACCTGCGGGAGAAAAGTCAGCTCTTTACTAATCCCTGCGTAGTTCCTGGGAGTGATATCAGGGTCATATATCTGAATTATCGGACGTATCCATCATATAGACTTGTAACCTGTCGTACTGTCGCATCAAGAAAACCACCAGTGTTACCGCTTCCATTCCACCAACGTACTCTTCGGCATATCCCATCTGGAGAAGGAAGGGAATGTACATGGAGATATCAAGTTGTTGTGGAGCCCCGTTGACTTCTCAGGTTCTGTCTGACCCTACGAATTTTTCGGATGATGATTACGAGTTGGTCGTCAAGGTTTGGGTTTGTTCAAACTGTGGTTCGGTCATGGGCATACGACAAGAAAGGGGGCGGGAGCATGGCACAACCCAAAGTGGAGATGCGACAGGTGGAACTTCAGAAGCTCATCACTCCGAATCCGCGGAGTGACCTCATTGTTGAAGGCATCCAGATGGTCAGCGGCTTGCTGCTGGTCTTGTTCCTCTGGGTACATATGCTGTTCGTCGCGTCGATTTGGCTGGGGTCAAATGCGTTTAATACACTCGCCAATTTCATGAACAGGTATGGCCTCGTCTGGGTTACGGTGGTCTTTCTGGTGCTTGTCATCGGATCGCACGTGGGCGCAGTTGTCCGTCGAATTCCAAAACAATTTCGCGAGCAAAGGATTATCTGGCGGCATGCAAAACTGATTCGTCACATGGACACCTGGTCTTGGATATTTCAATCGATTACGGGGGCGGCTCTGCTGGCGCTGGCCATCATCCATGTTGTGGTCGTCACTTATGGCGGAATCAGCACGCAAATCAGTTCTACTCGTGTATTCAACCATTTCCTCATATTTTATATCGTCTTGCTGTTATTGGCTGAATATCACGCCAGTGTTGGATTGTACCGCATCTTTGTGAAGTGGGGATGGGTCAGTCAACACAGCCTGCACCGAGTGCTCGGTGTCATCACAGTTTTGACAGTGGGCATTGGCGCCGTCTCACTGTACGTTTTCTACGCACTGGGGGCGCAGTTTGTATGAGTGAGTACCCTCTTTCGGTGACAGACGTCCTTATCATTGGTGCTGGACTTGCGGGGGAGCGGGCAGCCATCGAAGCCGCGTCGCAAGGGTTGAATGTGACCATACTCAGTCTCGTTCCGCCGCGCCGCTCGCATAGCTCCGCGGCACAAGGCGGCATGCAAGCTGCCCTCGGAAATACGGCCATGGGGAGAGGCGATTCCCCAGACATCCACTTTGCCGATACGGTAAAGGGTTCAGACTGGGGATGCGACCAAGATGTCGCCCGAATGTTTGTGGAAATGGCTCCGGTTGCTGTCCGGGAAGCGGCACATTGGGGCGTGCCGTGGACTCGGGTAAGCACGGAAAAACGAATCTATGACGGCGAAGAAATTCATGAGGACCCGGAAAAGGTAGGTCTTATCACTGCACGTAACTTTGGCGGAACTGCGAAATGGAGGACGTGTTACACGGCGGATGGTACAGGTCACGCCTTGTTATATACGACCGACAGCATGGTTCTTAAATTGGGGGTTACAGTGCATGACCGGGTCGAGGCACTAAGCCTCATCCACGATGGTGAGCGTTGTTACGGCGCAGTAGCACGTTGTCTCCGCACAGGTAACTTGAGGGCTTATGCAGCGAGGACTACGGTCATTGCCACCGGTGGATACGGGCGATTATACGGAGTTTCGACGAATGCTGTGATTAACGAGGGCACAGGAATGGCGATTGCTCTCGAAACGGGAAAAGTGCCGCTAGGTAATATGGAAGCTGTGCAATTTCACCCGACGGGCCTGGTGCCTTCGGGCATCCTTATTACAGAAGGTGCACGCGGGGACGGCGGCCATCTGCTCGACAAAAATGGATATCGGTTTATGCCAGATTACGAACCGAAGAAAAAAGAACTCGCCTCACGCGATGTCGTCTCGAGACGAATGATTCAGCACATGCGCAGAGGGTATGGAGTCGATAGTCCATATGGCCAACATCTGTGGCTCGATATCAGGCATCTAGGTGCCAAACACATCGAGACGAATTTGCGCGAGATTGCGAGTATCTGCCGGAAGTTCCGCGGTATCGATCCGGTCCATGAACTCATCCCGGTTCGCCCGACTCAGCATTACAGTATGGGGGGCGTGCGCGTCAACAAATACGGCCAAGCGTATGGACTGCAGAATCTGTTTGCTTTAGGTGAAGCTGCATGCTGGGACTTGCACGGCTTTAACCGTCTCGGCGGAAACTCGTTAGCGGAAACGATTGTATCGGGGAAAATCGTTGGCGAGCAAATTGCCGAGTACACAAAGGATGTGTCCTTGGATATTCGCTCTACGCTGATTGACCGTCACGTGCAGGACCAAGCGGATCGGATACAAAAGCTTAGGGACCGCCGCGATGGAACGGAGGATGTTTTTCGCCTCCGGCACGAAATGGAAGAAATTCTGCGTGAACACGTGTTTGTCTTCCGCTCGGCAGAACCGCTGGCGGAGGCTGTCCGGCAACTGCACGCCCTGCACGAACGGACGAGTGATATCCGCCTCCGCGGACGGGGGCTCGGTGCCGACCCAGAATTAAGCGCTGCACTTCGCTTACCAGGCATGGTCAAACTTGCTTACTGCATTGCAAAAGGAGCGTTGGCGCGAACAGAAAGCCGCGGCAGCCACTTTCGTGAGGACTTTCCAAAACGGGACGACGAGAACTGGCTAAAACGGACATTGGCCTATTGGTCTAGCGAGAGGAACGAACCTGTTCTTGACTACGAGCCCGTGGTCATCACCGAGTCACCGCCTGGCGACAGGGGGTATGGTGAAGCGACAAGTGGTCCTGCGTCGAAAAAATAGGTTACAGATGGGGGCGGCAGCCGATGGAAGCTCCGATGGAAGCTCCGATAGAAGCTCCGATAGAAGCACGGATGGAGGCTCGTAACCTTACCTTCCGCATTTTACGATATAATCCGGAAACTCCGGATGTGAAGCCGTATCTGCAAGACTTTCAGCTTGTCGAAGAGCCGGGAATGACATTGTTTATCGTCTTAAATAAATTGCGTGAGGAGCAGGACCCGAGCTTGCGTTTCGATTTCGTGTGCCGGGCCTCGATTTGTGGGTCCTGTGGGATGCTCATCAACGGAAAGCCAAATCTCGCCTGCAAGACACTCACCAAGACCCTGCCAGACGTAACGACGTTGATGCCTTTGCCGGTATTTAAACTGCTTGGCGACCTGTCTGTTGACACTGGAGTTTGGTTCCGCGACGTGTCCCTCCGTACGGAAGCGTGGATTCATACTGACGAAGTGTTCCAACCGGACGTACCAGAGGGCAAGATGGACAACGAACTGGCACAGAAAATCTACGAGGCAGAGCGTTGTATTGAATGTGGATGCTGTATTGGAGGATGTGCGACCGCGAATATCAAACCGAATTTCATCGGAGCCGCGGGTGTGAATAGAGTTGCCAGATTTATGATGGACCCGCGTGATAAGCGAACTGAGCAAGAGTACTTTGAGGTGGTTGGCAGCGAAGACGGCGTTTTTGGATGCGTGGGTTTAATGGCCTGTGACGACAACTGCCCTGTAGGTATTCCACTTCGTTCCCAATTAGCCTATGTGCGCCGACAGATGGCATTGGCAGGCTGGCACATGAGCAGAAATAAGAAGTAAGTGGGTATTTGCCCAGTCCGCGCCCAACAAAGCGACATAGGCTGGTGTGAAGGCATACCAGTGAGGGTGGGACAATAATGCAGATTCATGTGGTTCAACCGGGGCAGTCGCTATGGTCCCTGTCGCAACTGTACCGAGTACCGATGCAAACCATCGCGGATGCAAATGGAATTTCCGACCCGACTCAGCTCGTCATCGGTCAGTCGCTTGTCATTCCAACATCTTCTCAGTCATACGTTGTGCAGAGTGGAGACACATTGCAGCGTATCGCTGCAGCATATGCCACGAGCACGTCGGCGCTTGCTGCGAACAACCAAATAACAAATCAAAGTCAAATTTATGTGGGTCAGGTTTTGCGTGTGCCGATTCGTAATCAAGCCACCACAGAAGTCAACGCTTACCTGACGGACGTGAGTTCAAAAGGGCAGCAAGCACTGGTCCAGTTGGGTCGCGTGTTGACGTACATGAGTCCATTTAGTTATCACGTGACCAGTGATGGTTCTCTCATCCCGCTAAACGATACAGCACTCATCAACACGGCAAAATCGGAGCGTGTGGCCCCACTGTTGGTCATCACCAATTGGTCTGGTGACATGTTCAGTTCCGATCTCGCTCACAACATCCTCAACAACACTTCCTTGCAGCAAACAGTCATCGAAAATGTGTTAAATATCATGAAACGTCGTGGTCACATTGGTTTGAATATCGACTTTGAATACGTCTATCCAGAGGATCGAACGGCTTACAACAGATTTTTGGAGGTCGTCACAACACGGCTGCATCAGGAAGGCTACTTGGTCTCGACAGCCCTCGCACCGAAGACATCCAGCACAGAAACGGGTCTTTTGTATGTGGCTCACGATTACCCAGTACATGGTCGATTGTGCGATTTTGTGGTCCTGATGACCTATGAATGGGGGTGGATTGGCGGACCACCAATGGCGGTATCACCTGTCAACCAAATCGAGAAAGTTCTCGACTATGCAGTTTCAGTCATCCCTTCACAGAAGATACTGATGGGTGTCTCTGCATATGGGTATGACTGGAAACTACCCTTTGTTTCAGGAACTCGCGCACAGACGCTATCGCCACAGGGTGCGGTAAACCGCGCCATTCGTCAGCGTGTTTCGATTCAGTACAGTGCCTCGTCTCAGGCACCGTATTATCGCTACACCGACAGTGCAGGGAATCAACACCAAGTTTGGTTTGAAGATGCACGCAGCTTTCAGGCAAAACTGAATCTTGTTCGTCAGTACCGACTGCGGGGGATTAGTTTTTGGGCGTACCCAACTGATTTTCCGCAAGTACCTTACGTTCTGGCGGACAACTTTCAGGTGCGGAAATTGCTGTCGTGATGCGGCGCCTCGACTGATGAAGTGTTTGGGGGCACCCCTGCTGGGTGCCCTTCTCGGTGTCATGGCGAAAACTTATGAAAAGTCGCTCAGTTCGAGGGCGATTGGACAGTGGTCGCTTCCGTAGATGTGTGTGTCAATACGTGCTTCGGCCACAAACGGGCGCAGTTTCGAAGAAACGAGGAAATAGTCGATTCGCCACCCCACATTCCGTTCGCGGACCTTGGGCATGTTTGACCACCAGGAGTAAGCATCCGTACGGTCAGGGTAGAGATATCTGAACGAGTCCGTAAAACCGGAGTTGAGCAGCAACGTCATCTTCTCCCGCTCTTCCTGCGTAAAGCCGGAATTACCGCGGTTGCCTTTTGCGTTCTTGAGGTCAATCTCCTGATGGGCAACATTTAAGTCACCACATATCACCACTGGTTTCGTTGCATCGAGTTGTTGGACGTAGTCTCGAAACGCATCTTCCCATTCAAGTCTGTATGCAAGTCGAGAGAGATCGCGTTTCGCGTTTGGTGTATACACAGTAACGAGATAGAAGGCATCAAATTCGAGCGTAATGATGCGCCCTTCTGGTTCAGTGTCATCTGTCAGACCATATCGTACAGACAGCGGACTGACCTTTGAAAACACGGCGGTTCCGGAATAGCCTTTTTTTACAGCGTAGTTCCAGTACTGCTGATATTCCTCGCCAAGTTCGAGTGCAATCTGCCCGTCCTGCAATTTTGTCTCCTGAACGCAGAACACGTCGGCCCCGATGTCGTTAAAGTATTCGTAGAATCCCTTCGTGACAACTGACCTTAAACCGTTCACATTCCATGATACAAGTTTCAGTTTGGTAGTCCCCTTATCGTTCACCCGTCGTTTATATGCTGCCCCAGTTTAGCACAATTTCTGACGGGCCTTCACACGAATATAGATTTGGTGCAACAATAGAATTAGATGGAACGGCACAAATATGTAGAGCAACAGCGCATGCATGGAACGGCGTGAATGCGTAGAGCAACAGCGCATGCATGGAACCGCACAAATGTGTGGAAGAGAAGGGAGAAGTGGATGACTTGGAATTTACATACTTAGGCCGCACGGGAATGCAGGTTAGTCGTCTCTGTTTAGGAACGATGAATTTTGGTACGGAGACAGAGGAAACGGAAGCGTACCGCATTATGGATGCTGCGTTGGATGCAGGAGTCAACTTCTTTGACACGGCGAATGTCTACGGCGGACAGGGCCATCGCGGTCGCACGGAAGAGATTATTGGCCGCTGGTTTGCACAGGGTGGTGGACGTCGTGAGAAGGTGGTCCTCGCCACCAAGGTGTACAACCTGATGGAAGATGAGCACGATGGGCCCAATGCCGGACGAGGACTTTCGGCGTACAAAATTCGCCGCCACCTTGAGGGATCTTTGCGCCGCCTGCAGACGGATTATATTGAGTTGTATCAGATGCATCACATTGAGCGCCACGCGAGCTGGGATGAGCTGTGGGGTGCCTTCGAAGTGGCGGTGCGCCAGGGGAAAGTGGGGTATATCGGATCGAGCAACTTTGCAGGCTGGCACTTGGCTGTCGCCCAGGCTGCTGCGAAGGAGCGCCACTTCCTTGGGCTCGTAACAGAACAACATAAGTACAATCTGCTCACGCGTGAGCCGGAGCTCGAAGTGTTACCAGCTGCAGAAGCACATGGTATCGGCATCATTCCATGGAGTCCGCTTGCAGGTGGACTATTAGGGCGAAACGCACTTTCCCGGACGGGGGCCCGCAGTGCCAGGGCACAGGAGGAGTTCGAACGTCGCCGGGGTCAACTTGAGTCGTTTGCAAAACTATGCGCAGAGCTCGGAGAACATCAGGACACAGTTGCGCTCGCATGGTTGCTTTCGAATCCTGCTGTGACCGCACCCATCATTGGTCCGCGCACGCTGCAGCAATTCGAAGATACTTTGCGCGTACTCGAAGTGACACTGTCGGAAGAAGTGCTGCAACAGTTGAACGAAATCTTCCCGGGCCCGGGCAAGCCGGCGCCTGAAGCCTACGCATGGTAAATGGCTGGTAAGTACATGGATACTGGTAAGTACGTGGATAGGGCTGATAAACGGGCTGATAAACGGGCTGATAAAGGCGTGGAGAGGGCGTAAGCAGAGCTGCCGTGATGGTGCGCAGTATTACCGAGTACGGGGGCACAGATGATTTTTATCGTCGTATAGACGGTCTGCAATGATACAAGTAATGGCATGTTCAATTGGCAATCAATTGACATGCCATTTCCTGTTGTGTTGTGGTATACCATTGTTCATACTTTGATATTCGCGCTTTGGCCCGGAGTAAATGGCCGCTGGGTGTTGGACCATTAGAATTTCGTGTCACGGAAGATGTTGCGTATCGCATATATGACGAGTGTACAGCTAGAGCGGAGCAGGTGTGGGACGAGTGCAGGCAGAGTGCAGGCAGAGTGCAGGCAGAGTGCAGGCAGAGTGCAGGCAGAGATGGTTTTTGAGGTGAGATGATGGAGACATGGAAAAAGAATCTGGTTGTGTTGTGGATAGGGACATTAATTGTTTCTGCCAGTTTTTCGATGGTTGTTCCTTTTTTACCTTTGTTTTTATTGCAAATTGGGGTGCATCAATACGTTGAAACATGGTCTGGATTGCTGTACAGCATTTCGTTTTTTGGTGGTGCTATCAGTGCCCCCTACTGGGGTTCGCTAGCAGATAGGTATGGAAGAAAGCCCATGATAATCCGAGCCGGATTCGTATTGTTTGCGACGTATTCATTAACCGCATTCGTGCACAATCCGTACGAACTGCTCATTATCCGTCTTGCGCAGGGACTTTTGTCAGGGTATATCCCGAACTCCATCGCGCTAATTGGAACGAACACACCAGAATCCAGAGTGGGTTTTGCTCTTTCCATGGTATCGGCTGCCGGAGCCGCCGGTGGAATCCTTGGTCCGTTACTCGGCGGTGCACTTGCAAATTGGTTCAGTAACCGAATTGCGTTTGGGAGCGCTGGAATACTTGTACTTATAGCAACCATGCTCGCGCTTCTATGGGTAAGAGAAGAAAAATTTGTCCCAAGTCAGACGCGTGTGTCGGTACTTAGCACATTTCGTGATGCTGGTCATAATCGGCAGTTGTTAACGGCGTTGTCACTGAACTTGTTCACCTCATTTTCCATTATGACCATCGAACCAGTCATTACCCTGTACATCGCACAGCTGAACCACTCTTCAACCAATGCTTCTCTGGTCTCAGGAATTGTGTTCTCTCTGACGGGTATCGCCAGTGTCCTCTTTGCTCCCATCTGGGGCAGAACGTCAGACAAAATAGGATTTAGGAAAGTGCTGCTGTTTGGCCTCGTCGGTGGAACTGTGTGGACTTTCATGCAACTGCCCTTTCACAATGTCTACGCCTTTTCCACTGTCCGGTTCTTCTATGGAGCATTTTTCTGTGCGGTTTATCCAGCGATTAACGGTTTAATTGTAAAATCTACGGAAAATGAATTTCGGGGTCGCGCCTTTGGCCTAAATCAAACCGCCAACCAGTTAGGCAACATGGCCGGTCCGCTTGTTGGCGGCTTGGTCGCGAGCACAACGTCTATACACGGTGTCTTCTGGGTGACGGGTGCGCTGTTAATGATTGTCACCGGAGCGACCTACTACTTTACCCGTCCCCGTTCGACGGCTCACAGACCGACACATGGTAAATTCCTCCCGGCGCACAAAGAGTAGAAGTGATTCTGTTATTCATATCCATTCATTGGCTATCTGTGCAAATCCACATGAGCTGTTTTAGTGTGCCGCCGTTTATCGGCGGTTTTTTAACAGCAATTTAATCCTGCCTTTACACAAAATTAAGACTGCCTGCTCATACTAGTGGTGGAAGTCATCGGCTGACTATAGAGTGATATGGTCTACGACAAGGATGGTGAGAAACTTGCTACCGAATTTCTTTATCGCAGGCGCTGCAAAATGCGGGACAAGTTCGCTGGACCGTTACTTGGGTCAGCATCCCCAGATCTTCATACCCCCGAAAAAGGAAGCGCATTACTTTTCCATTCCGAGTTTTCCGAAGGAGTTTAAGGGACCGGGAGACGATGGAATGAACCTGTACACAATTCGGGAAAGAGACGCCTACTACGAACTTTTCACGGGTGCGGAAGGATACAAGGCGATTGGCGAGTCGTCCGTATTTTACTTGTATTATCCGTCGACTGCGGAGAGGATACATCGAGAGAATCCAGAAGCGAAGATCATCATTCTTCTGCGCAATCCAGTAGATAGGGCATTTTCTGCCTACATGCACTTGGTTCGTGATGAAAGAGAAAACTTGAGTTTTGAACACGGTCTCGAACAAGAGGACGAACGAAAACAGCGAGACTTTGAGCCGATGTGGTTGTATAAAGAATTGGGTCTCTACTCAAAACAAGTGGAACACTATTTCGAGGTATTTGGTCCAAGGCAGGTCAAGGTGATTCTCTTTGAAGACTTTATTCGAAATACAGATGCGATAGTGGCAGATGTCCTCGAATTTTTGAATGTGACCCCTAGTTTTCAAATCGACACATCATTGCAATTGAACGAGTCTGGCAAACCCAAATCACGTTGGATGTACAATTTCATCTCAAAACCGAATCCCCTGAAGGAAGTTATAAAACCGTTGGTGCCGAACGCGCTGCGGGAACGACTGGGAATTAAGGCAAAATCGTTGGTCCTGGAGAAAGTAGCGATGGAATCACAAACTCGTCAGCGACTTCACGACTATTTTGCGGAAGACATCGCACGACTCGAGGGTCTGCTGAACCGAGACCTGTCCATTTGGCAACAGCGAAGTCATGCGGGCTGAAACGCGTGAAACGTGGTGAAAAGTGTCTCCGATTGAGGGAACTTCGACGGTGCGTAAGGGAGCGTCGGATGGGTTGGCAGAGCACTGCTTACGCACCGTGGGTGCGCATGCGTACGTGGACATGGCCTTGGTCAGTAATTTGCAATAACGCGCCCTGAGCGCGTTATTTCCGATAGAGTTTCTAGTGCCGACAAGAAATAGCGTGCTGTGGAAGCGCTATGTTCGCACCTTAAATTAATAACGACGTGTGAACGCGCTATTTTGATCCGTTTAAGTGGATAACGCGCCACGAGCGCGTTATTTCCACATGAACGTGTTTCGGGCAGGGTGAATAACGCGTTTCCGGCTCGCTATCGGCGGCCTAACTCCGAACGGAGCCGATTGCACGGGTATGCCGGTGGGGGCCGGTAACTCCAGATAACGTGTTTCTGCGGTGGGGGCCGGTAACTCCAGATAACGTGTTTCTTCAGAAGAAGAACTTGTGCCGTGTCAATTCACGTAAAATCTTATCGAAGGAGAATAGCTTGACCGATACAATAAACTCTGGCAGACTGGTGGGTTTAGTCAGAGCCAAACAGCAAACCTTGGTCAACATCGGAGTGTGAACCGGTTGTCAGAACAGAAGAGTGCCCTCATGGGGTTATTTGGTGTGTCATTGCTGTGGGGGTTCAACTACATTGCAAGTGCGTATTTGCTGAACTATTTTTCACCCGTCTTTCTATCCTTCGCACGAATCAGCATTACTTCACTCTTCCTGCTCCTTGTCGCTCTGAAATTACGCGGGCTGCGCAAACCGACAAAGAGAGAATGGCTACTCCTCGCAGGTGCCGGCATCTTTGGCACACTGTTTAATCAGGTTTTCTACTTTACAGGTTTGAGGCATTCCACCGCAGCAAATGCATCACTCATTATCGCAATGGCTCCTATCGTGACAACGGTGCTCGAGCGCGTGTTTTTGAAGGTTCCATTCACCTCTGCAAAGGTGATTGGAGCACTGTTTAGCCTCGCTGGAGTTGTGGCCATCGTGAGTTTCAATGGGCAGTCTTTCGGGATTTCAGGGGGGGACATTTATCTTCTTCTGGCGATGCTCGGGCTGTCGATTAGTTTGCTTTTTATTCGCGGACTGACCGGGAGCATGTCGTCCTACGCGGTAACAATCTTTGCAACTATCCTTGGGAGCTTGCTGATGGCGCCAGCTGCTGGTGGAGAAGCACTGCTCGGGGGTGCTGTCGTTAGCGCGGACATATGGGTATGGCTATTGCTGGCCGCCGCTGGCGTTTTTGCGCAGGGGATGGCGGGATTCTGGTGGAACCGCGGTGTGTCGGTAATTGGCGCCGGGACCGCAGCAATGTTTATGAACATCCCGCCATTTATTGCGCTTGTCGCGGGTCACTTTATTCTGCATAACGCCGTTTACGTTACGCAGATCTTCGGCGGGATCCTTGTATTGGTTGGGGTATTTATTGCGAACAAGAATACATTCCGTGCGCCGATGAAGACCGTTGCGGAGGGCATAACGACGGATATTGCGTAATGTCTTTTTGCAAGGATGCAGCCCACGCTCTGGCCGGGCGGTCTGATGGCCGAACACACGTCTGTGACGTCCCCTGCCCGCCCGTGCCCGTCCCCGGCCCTGCCTCGGCACTATTCAGGCTACTCTTCTGCGGTTGCTGCCACTTCTTCGAACTGGTAGACGATGTGCTCAGTTTTGGCACGAAGGCGGTTGAGTATTGTTTGATACTCCGTTTGCACGCGTGCCTGACCGTACTTTCGCTCCAACTTTCGGACAGTAAAATGGCCGGTCGCGATGCGTTGGAAATGGTCGATGAACATCAGGTTAATGCCTCCGCCTGCGACGGCGCCAACTATCGGGACAAGTTCGGCAGCCATTTTGTCACTAAGTTGAATCCCGAAGCGTTCTGCGACCTTACTCAAAAACTGTACAACTACTGGTGCACTTTCGTCGCCGATCGCGTTTGCGGCCAGATACTCCGCTGCCTTTGTGATTTCCTTCGCCATGCTGCTGCGAACGTAAAAATACCTGCTGCTGTTGGTGTCCGCTGAACTACCCTGAGACGAAGTGTCCAGGCCGAGGACCGAAATGCATTCGAGGCGCGATTCCGTCGTGGTCAAGTCTTCGCCTTTTTCGCGGGCAATTTCGGCAATCGACCGCATCATGATTCCAGTCGAGACCGGAAGTTCCAGGGCCATCGTCAGACCACCGAAGAATCCACCAGCCGCCCCCGTCGCTGTCACGAGTCCTTTATGAACGAGGTTGTGCGCCTTCTGAAAACGCCTTTCCTTGTTGACAGTGAGGAGCACCGCGTGAAAGGCTGCCTTCATACACACCTCTGTGTATTCGCCGACCTTCTGCTTTACTGTGTTTGGCAGCGCATCGAGGGCGAGTTCCATCGGTTTACCGATGAACTTGGTGACCTTTGCTGTAAACGTCGGAAACTCCAGAATCTGTACTGCTTGCTCCAAATCCTTGTTATCCATAGCGGTATCCAGACTCACCGTGCCACCTCCACTTGTCAAAATTCAAGGTTTGCATGACATCTGTTACACGTGAAGCGCAGCGGGCCACATCAATCGTCGGGTCACTCACATAGGGCTCAGTGCGCCTGGCACGCTCAGACGCAAGTCCCAGCCATCATGCCTCGAGCAGCGCGTCGCGTTTTTGCAGGTATTCGTCGTAGGTGCCCGAGAAGTCAATCACGCCCGTCGGCGTCAGTTCCACAATTCGGTTGGCAACGTCGGTGACAAGCTGTCTTGCATGGGAAACGAAAATCACAGCCCCGTCAAATTGAACCATGGCCTGCGTTAATGCATCGATGGATTCAAGGTCCAAGTGGTTCGTGGGCTCGTCAAGGACTAGGACGTTCCCCTGTAAGAGCAGCATCTTTGCAATCATCAGTCGTGCGGTCTCGCCACCGGACAAGACCGCCGTCGACTTGTGGACCTCGTCCTTGGAAAAGAGCATGCGGCCGAGGATGCTTCGCAGCGTTTGTTGGTCTGCTTCGTCGTCAAAACTGCGCAGCCATTCGTAAACGGTGGTGTCACGAGGAATCGTCTCGTGATGGTCCTGTGTAAAATAGGTTGGTTCTGCTGACTGACCCCATGTCACGCTACCGGCATCCGGGGTGAGTTCGCCCATCATGGTGTTCAGCAATGTGGTTTTGCCGATGCCGTTGACACCAATCACCGCGACCTTTTCTCCACCCTTGATGTCCAAGGTGACCTGGTTCAGGACGCGCAGATGGCCAAATGACTTATCAATCAGCTCGAGACTGACAACCTGCTTGCCAAGGGGCTGCTTCGACGTAAACTTGATGTACGGAGATACGCGTGACGATGGCCGGATTTCCTGGATCTCGATTTTCTCAATCTGTTTCTGCCGGCTCGTTGCCTGTTTGGCCTTACTTTTGTTGGCTGAAAACCGAGCCACAAACTCTCTTAGTTCCGCTATCTTGTCTTGGTTCTTCGCATTTTCAGAAAGCAATTGTTCGCGAGCCAAAGTGCTGGCGGCGACAAAGTAATCGTAGTTGCCGGCGAACATCGAGATCTGCTGATAGTCAACGTCAACCATGTGTGTACAGACGGTGTTCAGGAAGTGGCGGTCATGGGAGATAATGACCATGGTTCCTTTGTGCTGAAGCAGGAAGTTCTCCAGCCAACGGATGGTATCGAGATCCAAATGGTTGGTGGGCTCGTCCAGCAGCAATACGTCTGGCCTGCCAAATAACACCTGCGCCAGCAAAACACGGAGTTTGAATCCGCCAATCATTGAACTCATCAGGTCATTGTGTTTCTCCACCGGAATCCCAAGGCCTTCGAGCAGCTCTGCCGCGAAGTACTCCGCAGAGTACCCGTCCATGTCTGCAAATGCGCTCTCGAGTTCACCGACCTGCATGCCTTCTTCTTCCGTCATCTCCGGCAGCGAGTAAAGTCGTTCCCGCTCCTGCATGACTTTCCACAATTCCGGGTGTCCCATGAGGACGGTGTCGAGTACTCGACAGTTGTCGTATTGGTAGTGGTCTTGGCGCAATACACCCACACGGAGTCCCGGTTGGATGGCCACTGTTCCGGTTGAGGGCTCAAACTCGCCAACCAGAATCTTCATAAAGGTTGACTTGCCCGATCCGTTTGCGCCTATCAACCCATAGCGGTTTCCTTCGTCAAAACTGAGGTTTACGTTCTCAAACAGCACTCGTCCGCCAAATGAAACGGACAGGTCTTTTACACGAATCATCCATGTTTCTCCCTTACGCTATTTTTGTGCCAATTTTGTACCTATCTTTATATCCCCAGTGTAACCTATCTGTCTACGAGACAAAGCGTCCAGTTTTAGGGTTGCCAATTTTTATCGGATACAAAATAGACCGGGATGAGAACATCCGGTCTATTTTGGGGATTTCTCTTGTCCCAGGACAACCTGCGACCGATACTTGACTACTTTCTCGCTAAATCAGGCCATCACACCTGCACCTATCTTTTCGAACAGCATACAGAATACGCCCTGAATACGAGCAAAGTTGGATAGGCTATAGTGCTCATTCGGTGCGTGAGCACCGTCATGTCCAAGCGTAGCGCCAAGGGTCACGGTATCGACACCGAGGATGTTTTTGAACATCGCGGTAATCGGGACGGTACCACCGGCACGGACGCGGACTGGCGCAGCATCGGAAGCAGCTGTGAGTGCTTCTTCGAGGGCTGCTAAACCAAGATGGTTTCTATCGAGTACATATGCCTCTGCATCCCCTGGCGCAGTGGTCACGGTGACGTCCACTTCAGCCGGAGCGTGGCTGCGGATGTGGGCGGCAACAAGTTGCTGAATCTGGGCAGGCTTTTGGTCAGGAACCAAACGACAAGTAATTTTTGCGAATGCCTCCCGAGGGATGACTGTTTTGGTCCCTTCTCCTTGATAACCACCCCAGATGCCATTGATTTCGAGGGTTGGGCGCACGGTGTTTCGTTCCTGAGGTGTGAATTCCGGCTCCCCGAAGAACGCTTTGACGCCTGTTTTTAATCGGTAATCCATCTCATCGAACGGATATTTTGCAATTTCCGCTCTGTCTTCGTCGGTCAGCGGGCGGACGTCATCATAAAACCCTTCTACGAGAATGCGACCTTCACTGTCGCGCATCGAGTCGAGGATATGGGTCAGGGCATGGATGGCGTTTGGTGCAATTCCACCTGCACCGCCAGAGTGGAGGTCCGTCGATGCACTTTTGACGTGAACTTCGAGACCGATGAGTCCACGACGCCCGACGTTGACAATTGGGGCGCTTTTCGATCCGACACCACCGTCCGCACAGACGACCATGTCACATGCGAGCAGTTCCTGATGAGCGGCGATAAACGGCTCAAGCGAAGGGCTTCCGATTTCTTCCTCACCCTCAAAGAGAAACTTGACGTTTACCGGTATGGTTCCCGTGGTCTGAAGCAGGGCTTCACAGGCGATGACAGGCAGGAGGTCATTGCCTTTCATGTCAGAAGCACCGCGTGCGTAAACGAGATCGTCGACGACAGTAGGTTCAAATGGTGGATTTGTCCATAAATGAAGCGGATCGGCAGGCTGAACATCAAAATGACCATAGACGAGGAGCGTCGGCTGTCCTTTTGCATGTAGCCATTCGCCATACACGATGGGGTGACCGTCGGTCTCAAGGATTTGTACGCCTTCAATGCCTGCTTGCTCCATACGGACTGCTATCCACTGTGCCGCGTTGCGGACGTCTCCAGCATAGGCAGAATCGGTAGAGACACTAGGAATTCGAAGAAATTCAAGGAGTTCATCGACAAACCGCTGTTGATTGTCTGCCAGGTATTCTTGCCAAGTTCCGCTCATGAAGATCACTCCTATTGTAGTTTGTACACCTTTATATATTACAATAATTCTGATAACGTTGGGCGGGAGGGAACCGGTAAGTTCCCGGAAAGTATACGTTTGCAGAAATCAGGTGGCTAGTGCGGACTCGTCACTTTCATCTTTCTGCAGATGCGCCGTACAGTGAGGACAACGAGTTGCCTCAATGTGGATTTCAGACATACAGTACGTGCAGTTTTTAGTGGTTGGAGCTGTTACAGGGGCAGGCCGCTTAAATCGATTGAATTGACGAACCACGAGAAAAACGACAAAAGCGATGATAAGGAAATTAATGAGGGTGTTAATGAATGAGCCGTAGTTAATGGTCGCGGCACCAGCGGCCTTGGCTTGTGCGAGGGTACTGTAAGGCTTTGGAGAAAGATCAATAAATAGATTGGTAAAGTTGACCTTGCCGAGAATGAGTCCAATCGGCGGCATAATGATGTCGTTGACGAGGGACGTGACAATCTGATTGAACGCTGCTCCGATGATGACTGCAACGGCGAGATCGAGCACATTTCCCCTCATGATAAACTTCCTGAATTCCTTAAACAAAGGTCCGCCTCCTAAGGCATAATTAGATTGTGCCTATTCTAGTAGACGAAATAGAGTCCCGTCAACAGGGGGCGGACCTGTGTTTGTACCGGGCAATATCACAAGCGGTGTGAGGAGGGACAATCTATGAAACAGAGCAAGTTAGGACAATCAGGGCCGATGGTCTCGCGTATCGGTTTAGGGTGCATGGGCATGTCGGGGATGTATGGTCAAGCGGATAGGGCAGAGAGCATTGCCACGATTCACGCTGCACTCGATGCGGGCGTCACGTTGCTCGATACAGGTGATTTTTATGGAATGGGACATAACGAGTTGCTTATCGGTGAAGCGCTGCAAGGTAGAAAACGGGACGACGTGTGCATCAGTGTAAAGTTCGGCGCTTTACGAACACCTGCGGGACCATTCTCCGGATACGACGGCCGGCCGCAGGCGGTGAAGAACTTTCTCGCCTACACACTCACGCGCCTTGGGACCGATTATGTCGACATCTACCGACCTGCTCGCGTCGATGCGGGGGTGCCGATTGAAGAGACGGTCGGCGCGATTGCGGAGATGGTGCAGGCGGGCTATGTGAGACACATTGGGCTCTCCGAAGTGGCGGCTGACACATTACGTCGGGCCCATGCCGTTCACCCGATTGCGGATGTACAAATCGAGTACTCAATCATGTCTAGAAATATTGAAGCTGAAATCCTCCCAACTGCACGCGAACTCGGTGTCAGTATTACAGCGTATGGTGTCCTCTCTCGGGGTCTGCTCGGCGGATCTTTCCAGCAGCGCGTTCAAAAAGGCGACATTCGCGGAGAAATGCCGCGTTTCCAGGGCGATAACCTGGCGAAGAACCTCGCTTTGGTCGATGCCTTGCGCGTGATAGCGGAGGAAAAGGGCTGTACTGTGGCCCAGCTCAGTATTGCGTGGGCGCTTTATCAAGGCGATGACATTATCCCCCTGATTGGAGCTCGGCGTCTTCCTCAGATGACCTCGGCGGTCGAAGCCCTGGACATTGCGCTCAGTCCCGATGATGTGAGGCGGATTGAGGAAGCCGTGCCAGCGAATGTGGTCGCCGGCGACCGTTATGCAGCGTCGCAGATGGCTCACCTTGACAGTGAACGGATGGTATAAGTAACCCCCGGATTCATTGGTGTTTTTGCTGACAATTTTGATTATAATCACTGTGAGTTACGAACACGGGCAGAAGTCATATGTGCCGATACAGACCCCCGTTCCGTGTCAGGACGGCACTACCACCAAACCGCAAAGGATGTGGCTACGTGTATCTTTTGATTGGAACGGCCAAGGGGTTGTTTCGGTTTAAGTCAACGAACCGGAGAGATTGGGAAGTACTCGAGCCGGTACTGCAAGGAGATTCGATATATACCAGCGCGTACAATCCGGAGACAGGGACAGTATATGCCGGTGTTAATTCCGAATTTTATGGTCCCTCAATCCGACGTTCAACAGACTGGGGCGCAACTTGGGATACCGGTGGTACTGGTCTTGAATATGCAGCTGACGACGCAGAACGGGTGACGCGAGTTTGGTCTATCCGTCCCGCTGCCGGCGGAATTATCTACGCTGGTGTCGAGGCCAGCGGACTTTTTCGTTCAACAGACGGGGGCGATACCTGGGCGGAGGTGCGCTCGTTGCGTCAGCATCCGACACACGAAACATGGCAACCCGGGTACGGGGGCAAGTGTCTCCACACGATTGCGACAGACGCCTTCAATCCGGAACGCCTCTACATCGCGTGTTCTGCAGGGGGGATTTATCGCTCTGACGATGCTGGAGATAGCTGGAACCCGATTAATCAAGGCATTCGTGCAGAATTCCTGCCGGACGACCAACAGTACCCGGAGTCAGGGCAATGTGTGCACAAATTTTGGCTTTCCCCGAGCCAAGAGGGCCGTATGTGGTTGCAGAACCACGGCGGGGTCTATCGCTCAGATGATGGCGGCACAAGTTGGGCGTATGTTGGCGGACAGCTGCCATCCGACTTTGGCTTTCCCATCGCTGGCCATCCGACTCATCCGGATACAGCATATATTCTCCCTTTGCAACGCTGGCCGCGCTGGTCGCCAGACAACGTTTTGGCGGTCTACCGTACGACCGACGGTGGCGAAAACTGGGAGGGGCTTCATAACGGGCTTCCTGAAGCCTTTACCGGGGTGCTGAGAGATGCGTTTACCACAGACATCATGGATCCGCTCGGCTTGTATGTTGGGACGACGTCCGGCGCCGTCTACCATTCTCCTGACGAAGGGGAGAGTTGGCACTTGGTGGCACAGCACCTGCCAAGGATATTCTCTGTCGTAGTGGCTGACGAATTATGATTACCGTGCATTTGCCAGTGCAGTTAACGGCGGAGTTTGCGGCCAATCCCGTGCTGTTGGTTGAAGCAAGCACGGGTTCGGAAATGATTGACGGACTCAACCGTCAATATCCAGGAATGGCATCGTGGCTCATCGAGTCAGACGGCTGCTTTCGTGAGCATCTCAGCGTTTTTGTGGCAGGCAGGCGCCTAAAACCTCGTGCCAATGCATCAATACCGCTAACCGACGGTTCAGAGATTTGGATTTTGCATGCCATCTCCGGCGGGTGATGACTCGCCTTGAAACGGGGGTTTTGGGATGGCTGATGAACGAACAAAATCGCAACTGCGGGCCCGTGATATTGGTCGGTATCAACGTCAGATTGTCCTCCCTGAAGTAGGAATCGAGGGGCAGCTCCAACTACTTGAAAGTCGAGTGCTGGTGGTCGGAGCTGGTGCCTTAGGTTCTGCGGCAGCTACGTATCTTGCCGCTGCCGGTGTTGGTACATTAGGCCTCGTCGATGGAGATGTCGTCGACCTGTCGAACCTTCATCGGCAGATCTTACACGACGAAGCACAAATCGGCAGACTTAAAACGGACTCCGGGGCAAAACGACTGAAAGCGTTGAATCCGCATATCGATGTCGTAGAGCATTCCGAGTTCCTGTCTTCGGAAAATGTCCTTCGCTTGTTTTCCGAATACGACCTCATTGTGAATGGCAGCGATAACTTTCCCACCCGCTATCTGGTCAATGACGCCGCGGTGTTGTTGAGAAAACCGCTGATTGATGCAGCTATTTTGCGGTTCGAAGGACATTTGGCCGTCTTTCAACCAGGCCACGGTTGCTATCGTTGTCTGTTTCCAACGCCGCCTCCTGAAGGCACCGTACCCAATTGCGCTCAAGCCGGCATCCTCGGCGCAGTGGCGGGAGTACTCGGGAGCATGCAGGCCGTCGAAGCCTTAAAAGTGCTGTTGGGCCTGAATGAGGGCAAAGCGGGGACTCTACTCCTTTATGAAGCACTCAGCAGCAACTGGCGTCGCATGCCCTTTGACAGGGACCCGGACTGTGCGGTTTGTGGCGATGACCCGAGTGTCACTCCACCGATTGACTATGAGGCATTCTGTGGTGTCGGTATCGCACCACTGGGTCGGAGCCAACCTGTTAACGGAGCGGCCAGTGATGCGGCGAGCTCGGCGGTGCGTGACACGTCCACTAGCCAAGTGACCAGCAAGGCGGCACGTGACACGGCCTCCAAGGCCATCTCACTTGCGGGAATGGAAGAGTTTTCTGTAGGCGTGGAACAGGCGCTTAGCATGGTGACGAACGGATCTGTCACCGTGATGGATGTCCGGCAAGCTGAGGAGTTTGCAGGCGGCCATGTACCTGGAGCCGTTCACTGCGCGCTGGAGGACCTCGATGTGTGGATGGAAAACCATCGGGAGGATACGCGCCTTCTTGTCGTATGCGCCGCTGGAGTGAGAAGTGCGCATGCTGCAAAATATCTGCGCTCTTGCGGGTACACGGCCTGGACGCTGATAGGAGGCACGGGGGCGTGGGTTGCTGCCGGGTGTGACATCACGACTTGAGACATCACGACTTGACGATGTTTTGCCGCGGCAACATTTTGCGATTGCAGCATGTTTTTGCGACGGCAGCATGTGATGAACGATGCTTCGGTGTCCTAGGCGTGGTAGGATGTACCCGATAGTGGAGAATGCGTTCTGGGACGTACCTAAAGAGGAGAGAGCCCATCATGCCGGAAAATAATTTGTTGCTGCAGGCCTTTAAACAGACAACCTACAAACTTGCGGGCAACGGTCCTCGGAATATTCAAGTCATGAAAGATGCACTCGCAGGAATTGATGGGCAACAGGCAAGCGACATTTACGGCAAGGGGGAAGTCATCGAAGAATTTGAGGCGCAGATGGCCGCCTATCTGGGAAAAGAAGATGCCGTCTTCTTTCCAAGCGGAACCATGGCCCAACAGATTGCACTTCGCATCTGGTGCGACCGCAGAGGGCTGCGAAAAGTAGCCTATCATCCCCTCTGTCACTTGGAGATCCACGAAGAAGACGGGTTGAAGGTTTTGCATCAGATTGAACCAATCCTATTGGCGGATAAAGATCGTGTCATTGACTTGCATGACGTCCAGGCTATTCAAGAAGAGATATCGTGCTTGTTGCTTGAACTGCCGCAACGAGAGATTGGCGGTCAACTCCCGGACTACGAAACGCTTGTAGCCATCTCTAATCATTGCAGAGAACAGTGCATCAAGTTGCATCTCGATGGGGCCAGGTTATTTGAGATTCTTCCCTATTACAAAAAGACCGCCTCAGAAATCTGCCAGTTGTTCGACAGCGTATATGTTTCCTTCTATAAGGGTATCGGTGGTGTCGCTGGGGCGATTCTCGCTGGCGACAAAGACTTGACCGACGAGGCAGTTGTCTGGAAACGGCGACACGGCGGCGATCTCATCAGTCTCTATCCCTATATTTTGACTGCTCGTTACTACTTCGAAAAGCGAGTTGGCAGGATGGAGAGCTATTTCGAAGAAGCCAACGAGCTTGCGGGTCGTTTTAACCAGTGCCATCACGTTTCCACATTGCCGAAGATACCGGTTAGTAATATGTTTCATGTTCACATTGACCTGCCAAAACCTGTCGTGGAGAAGGTTCTGTTAGACATACATGGTCAAACGGACGTCGGATTTACGGGATATCTGAACGAGGTCAGTGAGACAAGGTGCTCGTTTGAGATGAACTTGGGTGATGAGTATGAACGTATTTCGGAGGAAAGACTCAATCACGCATTTGAGCTGCTGTCGTCAAAGTTATTGGCTTCCGTCGAAACCATTTAAAACGCTTTATGACATCACAGTTTGAAACTCAAGACACCAGAGTGACACCAGAGTGACACCAGAGTGACACCAGAGTGACACCAGAGTGACACCAGAGTGACACCTTGGGGCGACTTGTTTTGACCCTGTTGAATTCCGCTGTTACGTCTGATGTGCTTGGGAGTGGGCGCTGCCGTTGTGAGACGGCAGCGCTCTCGTTTGAAAACTGTTGACGATATCTCTAAATAACAATATGGTTATATTGTTTTGCGTCCGGAGACGAAAACACGGACTTCGAACAACCGTGGAAGGCATGGCGTTTAAAATCAGGCGTTTAAAATCAGGCGTTTAAAATCAGGCGTTTAAAACAACTCCACGATGTTTTGAAAGCACCTCACGGGAGGCACTCATGCTGTCGACATGGCTTGCAATTGTTATCTTTGTCATCACGTTGACACTGGTCATCTGGCAACCGCGTGGGCTCGGTATCGGCTGGACGGCTGTCGGCGGTGCAGTGCTCGCGCTGATTTTCAGGGTTGTGTCAGTTCACGATGTTTGGGCCGTTACACAAATTGTGTGGGATGCGACGCTGACGTTTGTTGGCATCATCATCACATCTACGATTCTCGACAAGATTGGTTTTTTTGAATGGGCTGCGCTGAAGATGGCCCACGCCGCGAAAGGCGACGGACGCAAGGTGTTCTTGTTTGTTATTCTGCTTGGTGCCATGGTTTCGGCCTTTTTCGCCAATGACGGTGCCGCTTTAATCCTGACACCGATTGTCCTTGAAAAGGTTAAGTTGCTGAAGTTTGATATGAAACGCATGTTGCCGTTCATCATGGCAAGCGGGTTCATTGCCGATACGACGTCCGTGCCGTTCATCATCAGTAACCTTGTTAACATCGTTTCAGCGGACTATTTCCACGTAGGGTTTCTCAGTTACGCCATTCATATGATTGTTCCCGACTTGTTCTCGCTGGCTGCCAGTATTCTGGTGCTGTACCTGTTTTTCCACAAGGATATACCGCGAGTGTACGACCCACAAAACCTGTCCGATCCCGCTCACGCCATTGTTCACAAGGGGATGTTTCGACTCTCATGGGTGATTCTTGGGGTGCTGCTCGTGGGCTACATTATGACTGAGCTATTGCACATCCCCGTCTCCATCGTGGCAGGTGTCATCGCGATGGTTTTCCTGATTGCGGGCGGAAGTACGAAAGTGATTCGCCCATGGGCGGTGGTACGGGAGGCGCCTTGGTCAATTGTTTTTTTCTCGATTGGCATGTACGTGGTCGTCTACGGCCTGCGAAACGTAGGCTTGACGAGTCTGCTCGGGCACGTCATTGAGTGGACGACCCATGGAGGCCTTTTTGTTGGTACGGTAGCCACCGGATTCATCGCCGCCATCTTATCGAGTGTGATGAACAATATGCCGTCGGTCATGATTGGCGCCCTCGCGATTCACTCGACGAGTGCTGCCGGCGTGATGCACGAAGCCCTTGTGTACGCAAACGTCATCGGGTGCGACTTGGGTCCAAAGATTACACCGATTGGGTCGCTGGCGACACTTCTGTGGTTGCACGTATTGGGCAAGAAAGGCGTATCCATCACGTGGGGAAGATATTTTAAGACGGGCGTTGTGTTGACCTTGCCAACGTTGTTTGTAACCTTATCAGGATTGTACGTCTGGATCCTATTGGTGGGGTAGGGGCTGGGCTCACTTCTGGCTAGGATGGACCGTAACGCTACCAGAACGCGCTATTTTGCTGCCGGCGGCACGGATGAAGTGGAAATAACGCGCTGTGAGCGCGTTACCACTGAAACCGGGCGAGATAGCGCGTTTGCAACGCGTTATTCTGAGGATGGCACTCAGGGATGGACCGTAACGCTACCAGAACGCGCTATTTTGCTGCCGGCGGCACGGATGTAGTGGAAATAACGCGCTGTGAGCGCGTTACCACTGAAACTGAACGAGATAGCGCGTCTGCGGAGCCTGTCGATTGACTCGACAGGCTCCAACTCTATCCCTGCGCACCCATGATGCTTAATCAGCAACGCATCACCCGCTCTGGGGATCACTTACGCACCCACGATGCGTAAGGAGCGCCCGCTCAGCAAATCAGCAAATCGCTACTCCCTTACGCACCCACGATGCCTAAGCAATTTAATTGGAGAGCCACCAATCCTGAATGTTGAGTGGCCCTTGCGCACTCCAATCGTTTGCGGGTATGTGCAGTTTGTTCCCGTACGCGTAGATGTTGTCGCTGGAGTACAGAAAGTTCACTGGCAACTGCTGGTTAACATAGAGTTGCCACTTGATGAGGGCCTGCTTGCGGTACGCTGGGTCGAAAGCCTGTGCCCCCCACGTCTGATTAATCATGGCGTCGCTCTTCGGATCTACCCAGCGGTTAAAGTTAAACGCTGCCGTTGAGAGCCAGAGTTGACGCGGATCGACATAAGAACCGAAATACCAGCCCAGCAGCCACATTTGTATGCTCTTATCATCAGTTTCAACCCGTTTCGCCAGCGTGTTGAAATCGAGTGGTGAGTTGAGCACCACATGAATGCCAATCTTCTTCAAGTCGCTTTGAATGGCCACGGCTTGCGCCTGTACGCTAGGGTCACCGCTATTGTAGGACAAGGTGAATGTTGCTTCTTTGCCTGTGAGCGGATCGATAAAATATCCATTGCTCCCCATTTTGTAGCCAATTGACGTGAGCAAGGTTTTGGCCCGTTGCGGATCATAGTTGTACGGGTTGAGCCCATTTGCGGCCGTCGCTGCGACAGAACTTACGGGCGGCACCGGACCGTTTTCGGGAACACCTAGACCTTTTAAAATTCCGTCAATCATAGCTTGACGGTCCATTCCGTACTCGATGGCCTGACGGAATTTCACATTTTGAAACTCAGGAACCTGTTTTAATTTCATTCCGAGATAGGTGTAGTTATTTCCTGGTGGGGTGTTCACCACGACACCTGGAATCTGTTTGAGTTTGGCCACGTCGGTTGGCTGCAGTCCGTTCAGGACGTATTGCACTTGACCGTTGGCGAGCAGTCCAGGGACAACGTCTGGGCTGGCGGTCTTAATGACGAGATTCGAGATGTGAGGTTTACCTTTGAAATACAGAGGGTTTGCCGCCATCTCAACGCTTTGACCCGCATTCACCTGTGTAAAGGTATACGGACCTGAGACCACTGTTGGCATCTTGTCATAACTTGCATTGCCCCAGGATGCGAGCGGAACGTTTTTCAGGACGTGCTCTGGTATCGGATAGATACTCGCGATGTCGGAATAGAGTACAGCGGCATCGACCTTAGTGAACGTTAGGCTGAACTGCGTGTTACTAATCTTCTTGAACCCGCCTGTGGCCGCAAATGATGTGGCGCTGCCGTTGAGCAGCTTGTCCGAGCCAAGGATTGGCGCGACGAGGTAACCACGCTGCCCTTGCAGTGTCGTGTTGTACGTCTTGGAACCGAGGTAGTTGATGGTAAACAAGATGTCGTCGGAAGTAATGGGTTGTCCGTCTGACCACTTGGCGTTAGCCAGCGTGATTGTGACGGTCTTCTTGTCCGCAGACCAGGTCCACTTTGAGGCGAGATCGGGAATGAAGTTTAGGTTTTTGTCGATTGTTAACAGTGGATCGAATGCTTCGTCCATGATGTTTGCCGTGTACAAGCTGGCGTCCATTCCAGGGATGAACTGATCGTTAAACTTCGTTCCCTGTGCCATCGTCAGTGTGCCGCCGTCCACCGGTTGTCCACCGGAGCCTGAATTTGCCGCAGGTTGATTGCTGCCACTGCCGGATGAGTTTGAAGGTCCCTGTGCGCCTGTAGAATTTCCGCCTCCACTGCCACACCCCGTCACAAGCATCGTTAACGATGCCGTCATGGCGAGTGTGACCATTGATGCCTTCGAAATGATTTTCATTTTCGGCCCCCTATACTCAGCTTCACTCGACTCAACTCGGATTTGTAAAAATACAAATGTTCCGAATTATTATGCAAATTCTATAATCAACTGATAATCTTGTAAAGTCCGTGGTCAACATATTTTTCATCATACGAAAGCGGGGGGACTCTCAGTCCTCGCGGCCTGATTACCCCGGAAGCCAGTGTTTTTGGCTTTCTCGACTCCTTTTCGGTACACGCGAAACGGGCGAATGGGGACTCCCATACGTGTCCGCATTTTCTCGCCCTCAGGCTTTGGGTTTGTCTGGTCTGTTGGGTTTGTTGGGTTTGTTGGGTCGCCGATAACGAGCCAGGAACGCGTTATTCACCCTAAGCGAAGCGCAATGAAGCGGAAATAACGCGCCCAGGGCGCGTTATTCGCTAAAACGGATGAAAATAACGCGTTCACACGTCGTTATTGACTCACGGTGCGAACGTAGCGCTTCCACAGCGCGCTATTTCTTGCTCACACAAGAGGCTTAATCGGAAATAACGCGCTCAGGGCGCGTTATCACAAAGTACCGAGCAAATTACTGAGCAAATTACTGAGCAAATTACTGAGCAAAACCAATGTCCGCCACGGGCCAGATGGCGAGAATCAATGGGCACAGGTTGAACCGAAGCGGACGTTATGTCCTGTGAGCGTCGCTGAGACTCGGTTTGGCCGGAACCAGTTGTGCACGTGAACCGGCGGTGCCTAGAATTTTGTTGATGACTTGCGCTGTATTTGAATATAGGCCAACGTCAATCCTGCGAATGTACCATGAACTTGTCCACGGGAGATTTACCCCAGCTGCGGTGGTATAAAAATACCGGTATCCCGCAGCCTTGGCGGCTTCGTAAGCGGTCAAGTTTCCGTATCCGTAGGGCCAGGCAATCTGATTAATCGGGCGACCGAGGTGTTGCTGTATCTGCAGTCTGGCCGTTAAGAAGTCATGATAATCCCGGAGAAAGTACTGCTTTGGTGTTTGCCACTTGCCCTCATAGTAAGCCGTATCAAAAGCAGGTACGAGCTTGCCATTGACGTTGACCAGATAATGGAGGTCGTACGTGTGGCTCTCGATGGACATACCTGCTTTCGCCATGGCCTGGGCTTCAGGCCATGTCATGAACCCGTGGAAAGCAATATCTTGAGAATGGGTAATGATAAAGAACGTACCTGGCATGTGGTATTTCATCAAGATCGGGAATGCATGTGTGTACATGCTGCGGTAGCCATCGTCAAAAGTGAGCAGCACTGCATTAGGTGGTATGACGTTACGATGATCTAGCCAGCCTGTAAACTGTTCGTTTGTGATGACATGAAAGTGATATTGATGCAGCGCCTGTAAGTCCGCGGCGAATACCGTCGGTGACATGTTGAACTTCGAGTGGAAGTGCAACGACATATCGTGAAAAGACACCACAACAACGCGATTCGTGTAGTACACGTTCTTTTGCAAATTCACGACGTTCCCACCAGCCGTGACAGACGCATGAGACGGTACGAGTTCCATTGTATACACGGGAGTTGGTGCACGCTTGACTGTCTGTTTTGCGGTCTTCGCCACGGTGATTTGCTGCTCACCCGAGTGACTGCGGTGCGAGACGGACAGCGAAGGTGTGATACTGCAACCCACCAATAATGCCATTACTGCTCCCGCCATCGCGACAGTGATAGCGGCACGTTTGGAACGCTTTGATGTTTGCACGTGGCATGACCTCCAGTCTGTTGAACCTAAGGTGGGTAAGACATGCTGCAGCAGCCACAGGTCAACGAGCGCAGCAAAATAACGAAATCATTGTAGCAGGGCAAGTAGATGGGCGTAAGTAGCGAAAGATGAGAGTTTCATGAGAGCCGAGTTAAGTATGTATTGACGTGGATACATGAGTGTGTTAATGTCCGTTTGCGGAAACATTCATAATCCTCGTTAGGTGAGGCGTCTGTATAAACACATGCCATTGCCCGGAAACGTCGAAAGACGCCAATGGGTCACCAGGTCTTGCCGGACTAAGGCTTGACTTAATATGGCTGAGTGTTTGCTCTACGTTATACAGTGCTAAAGCTCAACAAGGGGGAGTCTATTTGTAATGGAAGCCCCTTGGACAGGGGTTTTTTGCGTTGTACAGGACGGTGTTCCTGGTACATGGAAGAAGTGGAGCTGGACGCACGGCTCGAGAGGCGGGGATGAACGGTATGAAAATCGGATCGACATTTTACTTCAGTCGCCTCCTTGGCAACAGCGTCCATGGCCCATCTGGTGAGGTTGTCGGTCGATTCAAGGATTTCGTCGTTGACACCTCTGCCGTGCGCCCGCGGCTCATTGCGTTGCGAATGCGACGGGGTAAGGAGTCGCAATTCATTGCGTTTGACGGGGTGACCATCGAAAAGGTCAACGAACAATATCGCATTGATTGTGCAGATATGAGCCCGTTTGATTACCGTACGGAGAACACATTCATGCTTGCGAAACACGTTTTAGATAAGCAGTTGATTGATCTCGATGGCAGGAAACTCGTACGCGTCAACGATATCCGCTTAGCCACCCTGTCAGCAGGCACATATGTCGTCGCTGTTGATGTAGGTTTTGAAGGATTACTGAGAAGGTTAGGCATTGCGAAGCCAGCGAAGCGAGTGCTTAAGCCATTTCGAATATCGATTCCCTCGAACCTGCTGTTGTGGGATGAAATCGAAACCATCGACTTCGGTCATCGTGGAATCCGGCTGTCAAAGGATTCTTCAAGGTTGGCAACGATGCATCCGTCCGATCTCGCTGACATTCTTGAAGACCTGGACGTGAAGGCACAGCTCGACGTGTTCAGTTCACTTGATGAAGATACCAAATTGGATGTTTTGGAAGAGCTCGAGTCTGATGCCCAAGTCGCTGTGGTTGAACAGCTTTCTATCGAGGCGGCAGCTGCAATCCTCGAAAAACTGCCATCGGATGAAGCGGCCGACATTCTTGATGAGATGCACGATGACAAAGCTTCGGAGATTCTTGAGGCGATGCAGCCTGAGTCGTCTGGTGCGATTCAGGCCCTGCTTCAGTACGAAGAGGATACAGTCGGAACCGTCATGACGACCGACCACTTTTCATTTAACGAATCGGTCACCGCCGAGAAGGTGATTGAAACACTCAGGGCGGTGAGACCTGAGGCTGACAGAATTTACTACTTGTACGTGGTCAACGATGCAAATCGTTTGGTAGGCACGGTCTCTTTGCGGGACCTAATCATTGCAGACCCATCAGACAGGATTGGGAGTTTCACCAACGAGAGCACCGTCTTCGTTCGTGACACGGATGATACCGATGAATTGTTCGATGTCGTCCATAAATACAACCTGTTGGCGGTCCCAGTGGTAGACGAGCATCGAAATCTTGTTGGTGTGGTCACCGTTAACGACGTCATCGACAATCTGAAGAGAACGCGCAAGGGCCGCTTTTAGGAGGTGATTTGATGACGACACGTCGTTCTACATGGAGCAAAGTACTCTTCTTCCTGGCCCTTGTTGGACCTGGCATTGTCACAGGCAGTGTAGATAACGATGCCGGCGGCATCACCACGTACTCTGTCGCGGGAGCTACATACGGCTACAACATGATCTGGACGTTGATACCGGCATTTTTCGTGTTGCTCATTGTGCAGGAAATGAACGCCAGGATGGGCATCGTGACCGGAAAAGGTTTGGCTGACCTCATTCGGGAAAACGCAGGTGTAAAGATCACCTTTTTTATCTTTGTCGGGTTGCTGATTGCGGATGTTGGCAACACCATGACCGAATTTGCCGGGGTCGCTGGCAGCATGCAGATTTTCGGCGTCAGCAAGTACATCGCTATCCCGATTACTGCGTTTGCTGTGTGGGTCCTAGTGGTTAAAGGGTCTTACAGTATCGCGGAAAAAATCTTTTTGATTTTTAGTGCTGCCTTGCTGTCGTACATTGTGTCGGCCCTCGCTGGGCGTCCTCATTGGGGACAGATTGGCAGCGCAGTGGTCCATCCACAGTTTCCGGTAAACCTGGGCTCGGTCTCGCTCGTCATTGGCTTGATTGGGACAACGATTGCGCCGTGGATGCAGTTCTATATGCAATCTGCCGTCATTGAGAAGAAGCTGCGCATTGAGGACTACAAGTACACATTGGTTGATGTTGTCGTCGGATGCGTCGCTACTGTCGTTGTCGCATTTTTCATCATGGTTGCTTGTGGTGCGACGCTGTTTGCGAACGGTCACGGGACGCTAATTACGGATGCAAAAGATGCCGCGCTTGCATTAAAACCACTTGCAGGTGCACTTGCGGGACAAGTCTTCGCGTTCGGATTGTTCGTGGCATCCATTTTTTCGGCCACGATTCTCCCTGTGGCAACCGCATTCTATGTTTGCGAAGCATTCGGTTTTGAAGCTGGGATTGAACGGAAGTGGAAGGAAGCACCTCAGTTTTACATCTTATACACCGTCATATTGGGACTCGGGGCCGGTATCATTCTCATTCCAAATGTTCCGCTTATCTCCATCACGCTCTGGTCACAGCAATTAAATGGGATTCTCCTGCCCGTCGTCCTCATCTGCATGATGTTGCTCGTCAATAACAAAGAAATTATGGGCCGTTACACAAATAAACGTTGGATGAACATCGTGGGTTGGACGACCATCACGGTGCTGATTATCTTATCTGTGATTCTCCTCGTATTGTCGCTGTAGGTTCGTTAATTAGATCGTTCTAGGTCCTTCACTTCGTTGTTGACGCTTCAATTTGACGAGTCATGGCGCGCCTTTGGTCACGGGCTTCTCAGACCGGAAATATTGAGCGGATGAGGCGTGCTTGCCACAGGCAGCGTCATCTGGCGGATATAGACGTGATGTGTGAAGTCGCGACCCATTACGACGACTTGGTCTTTGTACACCTTTACATACAAGCCTTCACTGTCGCCCGTAGGTCGTTTGCGCACATCAAGCGGGTTTCGGACCGAAGCATCATTAAAAAGTGTATATCCGTTGCGGTAGACACTTTTCGATTGGCCCTTTAGTGTGCGGTGGGTATGACCGGTAAAGAGAATCACTTGATGGTGCAAAGCCAGCACCCGAGTTAGTTGAACAGGGTTCAGTACGTCGTGTGCCGTCGTTCCCGACACCGTGAACGGAAGTGGCTCGTGTAGAAATACAAACACGGGTTTGTCAGGGGGACTATCGAGAAGTTTTTGTCCAAGCCAGGTCAATTGAGCCTCTGATAGATAGGCCCCGTCACCGCGACGAGGGTTCGTGATGATGGAGCTCTCCGAGCCTAGTACAATGAAATGGTATCCCTTTAGCCACTCGTCATAATAGAGGCTTGGCATCTGCGTGTAGGTGAGAAACCGAGAAATACACTTCTCCTCAGTGATTCCGTTTGGAAATGTCCGTGGACTCCGCCGTCCACTTTTGTTGTGATATGCTGCATAAAACTCGTGATTACCCATGGCGTACAGGGCGCGAGGGTGTGGGTATTGCTTCATAATTTCATTCATGTCCTCGTAGTCAGACGGCATCCCCGTCACAGTCAAATCGCCGTCGATGACAAGTAGGTCTTGAGACGGGGCGATTCTGTGGAGGTCCTGAAGTGCGGATGCGAATTTGCGCTCAGCCCGCCGATCTCGATAAGGGACACCCCGGTCACTGACACCCGCTCTGAGATGAACGTCACTGATAACGCTAAAGGCGATAATCGGTTGTTGTCCTGCCGCTGCGGCGCCTGTAGTTGAAATAGGTGCTGAGGTTGCCTTCACGGGTATTGCCAGGCAACATACCGTGGTGACAGCAATAGAGAATAAGACACTCCTCCTCAAACACCCGCACCTCATTTCCAGTTGCTCTCAGCGTCTGGGCGTGGAAAAACAATCGTGCAACAGGCGCATCATGAAGTGTGTGCCTGTTTGAGGAAATTATGCCCATCAGGCGATGTTGATGGCACGAGCTGCGATGATAGCGACAATCACCAGCGAGATTGAAGCCTGTGTCATCATCAGTATTTTTGCGCGCGTTGACATTACAAGCGTATCGGTGGGACTAAAAGCTGTGCTCGTATTGAAAGCAACAAACAGATAATCGATGAATGATGGTTTCCAGTTTATCCAGGCATCCACGGATGAAGCCATTTGTGGAAACAGGAGATCCGGTGCGTTAGGAACGTTGGCATGTCTCTTGAGCGGTCCACCCTGGTCCACTTCCCAATACCACACGGCAAAGACAATGATGTTGGTGCTCCAAAGTAAAATCGCATCGCGAAAGAGACCAAGTGCATTTTCTGTATGTCGAAACAAAGCAGATACGAGAAAGACCGCACTCGTGATGAGGCCGATGGTCAGAACCGTGATTGTGGTAAAGGCGATGCGCCGGGTCCAGGTTTGGTGTTTGTTAAGAACAGCAAGAAGCCAAGGCAGCAAAAGTGCCATCACAATCACGACGCCAATCCATCCCGGGGCTATCTTGAGGTTGACGAACAGGACACTTAGCAGTGTTCCAATGGACACCACAGCGACCGCAAATGACCATCTTGGGACTCTTCCCGCGTAGTGAGCGAGGTCTTCGATTTCTTTCTCAATTGTTTCTATCATGTGATTTTCGGGTTTGTCCAAGTCGCATGTCCCTCACCATTTTTAAGAATCGAATCATCATAAATGCATTATAAATCAAGTGCCCGTGCCTTTTGACGGACGTGTTTTACAAATTTCCAGTCGGAGTATTGCTGTTTGGGCCATAGTTGGAGCATATTTGGACCATAGGAGAAAATGGTTTGCACTATCCGACTATCGCCAGGGATTCCCGGGCAGATGTTGCTGGAACGTTGCGACACCGTCTTGGTATGATGTGAGGGGGGTGATTCGATGAGTTTGTTTGACCGCTTCAAGGACGCTCTCAAAGGAGAGAAGGACCCGACGGTGGAACGCATTGGTGCTTATCGCCGGCTTGGTGAGCAAGTCTATCAAGTAGAGGTTGAGCTTGCAGAAACAAGTAACAAACGAGCGCTTGCTATTCTGCAGGCGGCGAAGTGTTTGCAGTTGATGGCCGACGCACTCTTCGGAGACGTCTCAGAGCCCGAGATGCGTGAGGTCCCCAGTATGACCGTCAAACGCGTGGAGAATTGGTACAGTCGTATTCCTGACCTCCTCATCGCAAGTCGCCAAGAGGCAAATTTCCCAAACAGTAGTCAGATTGCACTTCCTGTACGCCTGAAAGATGAATCCTATAAACCCTTAGATACATGGTCCACGGCGCACCTCGTTGGATTGCGTCGAGCAGTCGATGCGGTTGCGACGTCGCTCAAGAGACGCATGGAACATCCGCAGTTTCAGTCCGAAACCTATAAAAATGTGATTCTGGCTTTCCAGGAAGCCAGGACCCGTCAAGACGCTGGCGATGCCATTGTCGGATTGCTGATACAGGGCCAAAGTGTGTCTGACCCGAGCCGAAAAGAGGCCGAGCAACAGTATATGTCGACCCTTGCACACTACTTGCTGATTGCACAAGGGCTTGAAGAGCCAGATGTACTGGGCTATGAACAGATTGCTGTGGACTTTGGCGAGACGGGACATGGAACAAGTGACGCCACGCATAGCGCAGTGGGAGGAGATCACCCGATGAACTTTGAACAGATGCAACAACAAAGCAATAATATTCAGCAACATAATCAGACTATCGTAAATCAACTACAACAAGTGGTAGCGAAGCTACAACAGGTGGAGAGCAATGACCCGGCCAAACAGGATATTTCATATTCCCTGCGTGAAGTTGCGCTCTCTGTACGAGGGCTAAACCAGGAAACGATGGGTTTGTTGCAAAACATGGCGCTATACATCCAACACCTCGAGGATAGTCATCAACAACGAGATCACTATCAGCAGCAGTACCCGCCTCAGTATCAACAGGTTCCACCTCAGTACCAGCAACAACCCGTGCAGATGGGCGGCGGTATATTTGGCCGGAGCGGTGGTGGCTTCTGGGATACCCTCATTAAATCGGCTGAAATTGGTGCTGGCTTCGAGATTGGTGCGGACATTGTCAATGACATCTTCGACGGGTTTTAAAGAATAACTTCCATAAAATTACTTTTTCTAAGCAAAGGCAAGCAGTTCACAGTTTGCAAGGGGTGACGGAATGGGCCTGTTCGGAAGATTGAAAGATCTGGTTCGGGCTAACGTCAGCGAATTGACGGAACAAGCGGAAGACCCGGAGCAAAGTCTGAATGTCTTCATTGATGAAGCCACAGAGCATCTGCGTGATTTTGCGGTTGAGGTAACCCGTGTCGAAGCTGGACGCGTCGAGATTGTGCGGCAAATCAAGGATTCGCAGACAGCTATCGAAGAATGGCACAGAAAAGCCAAACAAGCACTGGAACAAGGTCTTGAGGACGTTGCCAGGAAGGCACTGGAGCAGGAGCAACACGAACGAGAGCAAGTGGAGCAGCTCTTGACCGAACAGAATTCACAGGAAGCAAGTCTTGCTGTGCTCAAAGAGCAACATCAGAAACTCCAGGAACGCTTGACGGAAGCGAAAGCGAAGCGCGACGAGTTGGTACGTCGAAATCGTATTGCTGTGGCACAGAAATCTGCTGCGATGTCATTGTCAGAGTTGGGTCCGGATGATGATGCGCTATCGAAGCTTAGCCGCATGGAAGAACAGGTAGAGCGGCATGAAGCAGAGGCAGAGGCGCATAATTCCTTACTAAATGAGGATTTATCCTCGCAATTGGCGGACATCAAAAAACGTGCGTCGGAAGTAAAGGTTGATGACGCCCTGGAACGACTAAAGCTGGAACGATTAAAGGATGAGATGAAAAAGGATTAGCATCGACACCAATGGTCACCTGCGAATCAGAAATATTTCTGTGAATCTCACAGATACTAAGGGTCGGAGGTGACCATGATGTCTAAACACGAGCAGAAACCGGTACATAACGATGCAAACAAGACCTTGCCTATCGAAGAACACAAAGAACGGATTCAGGGTGAGACAAAGAGGTCGAAACAGGACAAACAACCGTCCTAATGTCTTGATGCCTGATGTCTCCTTGTATCAGCAAAAACGCTGAGAGGTCGTGGATAAGCATGCCACATGCGATTGTCGTGCGCGGCATGCTTATCCTGTTGATTGCGCATTCCCGGTGTTCGTGGTTGGTTCTGATACTTTAAGGCGGACCCACACCATGTTGGCAAGGTATAGAATACTGGCTAAGGCCAACATCGTACGGATGCCAAAAGCGGATGAGCCGAGCCCGCCGAGTAGCGGACCCATGAAACTGCCGAGGAATGTCGCGCTCGAAGTAAACCCGTATATTTGGCCGCGCTGGTTACTCGGTGCCATCCGCCCAATCAGCGCATTTGCTGTGGGGAGAATGCCGCCTACAAACATCCCAAGACCAAACCTTGAGAGCACAAATACCCAGATGTTTGGAGCAAAGGCTTGGGGCAGGTAAAAGAGACCGGCTCCAGTCATGCAAATCGTGAGTACTTTGCGGTAGCCAAGTACATCGCTTCGCTTACCCAGAAACGGTGATGCGATTAAGTCGCCGAGTCCCGTCACGGCAAAGGCAAACCCAGCTACAGTGTTTAAGTACGCGACGTTACCAGCAAGGTGTTTCATAAATACGGACAGCACAGGTTGCACACTCATTACTGTGAACTGCGTTAAGAACAAGACAACAAACATGGCCCGGACGGTCTTCATCTCACGCACGGTTTTAAATTGTTGCAGGAGAGTTGGCTTTTTCTTTGTCTCAGAGGCTGAAGGAGCAACCACTGCCTGTTCGTGAACGAAGAAAGCTGTGATTAATGTCGCAGACAATGCAAAGATGGTCGTCAAATAGAATACCATTCGATAGTTGTGAAAGGCGTCAGCTGTGACTCCGCCGAGCAATGGACCTACCAATGTACCGACCATCCCAGCGGACTGAATCCATCCCAGTGAAAATCCGAGTCTATCTTCGGGGATGACACTCGCTACAAGAGCGATTGATGCTGCGGAAAAACCGCTGAAGGCGCCCTGAAGCGCACGTAAACCTAGTAATTCCCACGTATTCTGAGCGAAACCACACGCTCCGGTAAAAAACGCGATGGCGATGGTTGAGCGAAGGACCATCATTTTGCGTCCGCTCTTGTCAGCTATCGAACCCCATAAAGGGGACATCAGTGCAGCCATCAAAGGGGTCATTCCCTGAATCAAGCCCGTCAGCATTTCCACGCGATGAACGTCATGAACACCTAGTTGTTCAACGTAAAAAGCCATAAACGGATTTGAACTCGAAAAGGCGATAGACATGATAAATTGGACCCCTGCCATCATCCATAGGGTGGTTTGCCAGGAGGATGCTTTCTTTGGCTTTTGCACCACCTGATGACTGGCAAGCGACGTTCGTCGGCTCAAAAAGATCACTCCGTGTGCGGTTATCTTGCAGGTGTTATGTACATAGCTCGCCAAGGCAGATATTTCGCTACCAGAATATTTCCGCACACATCAAGACATCTGTCAATCGTTATTTTCGCGGCCTTTGGCGCTCGACTGTGGTAGTATTAGCTGTTGTTCGACTGTTGTCATCCACGAAGGGAAGGCATTTACATGACGACTCCAAACCATCACGTTCTCATTGTCTTTACAGGCGGGACGATTTCAGTCTCACCTTCTCGTGATACGGCAAACCCAGCACTTGGCGGAACCCAATTGACGGAGGGGCTACGGCAGCACCTGGACGTCTCTTTTGAAATTGTCGATCTCTACCGAGCCATGAGCGAATCGCTGACTTTTTCGCACCTGGAACGGTTAGCGGAATTTCTGCTCGAGTCCATGAAAGATACGAACGTGAGTGGGGTTGTCGTGTCCCATGGGACGGATACGATGGAGGAAGTCGCTTACTTCGTCGACCTGCTTGGTCCGTGGGAAAAGCCGATTGTTTTCACAGGCGCCATGCGCCACAGTGAATTACTGTCTGCAGATGGTCCTGCGAACCTGGTAAATGCGATTCGCACGGCTGCTTCGCCTCTGTCGGTGGACCGAGGTGTGATGGTCGTGATGAACGAAGAGATCCATGCGGCAAGGTCTGTCGTCAAAGGACACAGTACAAACGTCGCTTCCTTCGTGTCACTAGACTGTGGCCCTATCGGAAATGTCGTCGAGGGGACTGTCCGGTACTATGGCACCGTCTCATCAGCTCCACGGTATTTCGACCTACCGAAGCAAGACTCATGGCCAAGGGTCGAATTGGTTCGGATGACACTTGGCAGTTCTGGGTTATTGCTTCAAGCCTGTTTAGCTGCAGGCGTCGATGGGGTTGTTATCGAAGGCTTTGGTGCAGGGCATGTGCCTGACTACCTGCTCCCGGACATTGAGGCACTGGTCCGCTCGGGCACACGGGTGTGGGTCGTGCCAAGAACCCCAGGCGGATACCCGTTGTTAGCTACCTATAACACACCTGGAAGTGAGGTTAGCTTGCAATCCATTGGCGTGCGCATGGAGGAAGGGCCAGGCTACAAGGCCCGGCTTAGGATGATGCTTGAACTTTGCGCGACGAGCTAAGACAACTGAACGAGACAACTGAACGAGACAACGTGCTGTGACGGAAGCTTTAGGGCGCGGGTTGGATGTCGCCACATCGACTCATCAGAAGACGTTACTGCTCGTTAGCCTTGTACATCTCGCGCAATTGATACTTGAGGATCTTGCCAGATGCATTACGAGGAATCTGACCGACAATCAACCGCCTTGGAATCTTGTAGTCTGCAATCAGCGGTCTGCAGTGTGCCCGCAGTTCCTCGAGCGACAAATTGTGTCCTTTGATGACACTGACTACAGCCGTTACGGTTTCACCGAAGTCTGGATGCAAAACGCCAATCACTGCACAGTCTGCAACACTGGGGTGAGTCACGATGGCATATTCTACTTCGACCGAATAGACGTTCATGCCGCCCGTGATGATGAGGTCCTTTTTCCTGTCAACCATGACGACTCTACCGTCTTCATCTACTGTGGCCAGGCTATTTGAAACTATTATCAAATGCGCCGTAAAACCCCTTGCTTTCGCTATGGGGATATAAGGCGTCCGCCGTCAGGCGAATTTTTTCTCTTTAGTCAAAACATATTAGATAACATTGTAATATCTAATTTTTTTGAACTATACTATTCTTGGTGATTCGTCATGAGTAGAGATGTTGATTCAAACCACAATATCACGTTCGACTGTAAATACCATGTTGTCTTTTGTCCGAAATATCGCCGTAAAGTGCTTGTTGAACCCATTGACGCGAGGTTAAAGGTGTTGCTTGCGGAAAAGGCAACAGACATTCAGGCTGAAATTGTTGAGATGGAAATCATGCCTGACCATGTTCATCTTGTCATCAAGTGCGATCCGCAATACGGCATTCACAAAGTCGTGAAACAGCTCAAGGGATATACGTCCAAAATCCTACGCGATGAATTCAAATCTCTAAAGAGTCGATTGCCTTCACTGTGGACGCATTCCTATTTTGTCGCCACAGTGGGCACGGTCCAACTGGACGTAATCAAGAAGTATATCGAAGCGCAGAAATCGAGATGATCTCATGCGAAAAGCGTACAAGTACAGAATTTACCCCACGAAAGAACAAGAAGAGAAAATACAGTTCACTTTAGAACGCTGTCGCCTGCTCTACAATCGCCTGCTAGACGAGCGGCGGTTTGCCTATGAAACGGACAAGACCACACTGAATTACTACGATCAGGCAAATACGCTGAATGAGCGCAAGAAGTACATTCCAGCGTTAAAACAGGTTCACTCGCAGGTGTTGCAAGATGTGGTGAAACGACTGGACAAAGCGTTTCAAGCCTTCTTTCGTCGCATGAAGGCAGGAGAGACACCGGGCTATCCGCGTTTTAAATCAGCAGGGCGATATGACTCTTTTACGTACCCACAGAGTGGCTATTCCATCCGTGGTAATCAATTAACACTCTCGAAGATTGGCGAAGTAAAAATGAAACTCCATCGCCAGCCGCAAGGGGAAATCAAAACTTGTACTGTCATGGTGAAAAACGGGAAGTATTACGCCAGTCTGTCGTGTGAAGTGGAGCCGAATACGTTGCCAGAGTCCAAAGGAACCGTTGGGATCGATCTTGGTGTCAAGCATCTTGCCATCACGTCTGATGGGGAGTTTTACGAACATCCGAAGTTCCTGCGTAAATCTGAACGGACATTGCACAGAAAACAACGGTCAGTATCACGCAAGAAGAAGGGGTCTGTTCGTCGTCGCAAAACCATCAGAGAACTGGCGAGATTGCATGAGCATATCGCGAATCAACGCAGGGACCACGCGCACAAAGTGTCTCGAAAACTGGTCAATGGCTACGGACTCATTGCTTTTGAAAATCTGAACGTGCAAGGAATGGTGAAAAATCACCACCTTGCCAAAAGCATCGTTGATGCGTCTTGGAATCAACTTGTACAGTACACCACGTACAAAGCGGAAGAAGCTGGTCGTCGTGTCGTACTGGTCGATGCCAAAAACACAAGTCAACTCTGCTCGAATTGCGGGGAAATCGTTCCAAAAAGGCTGTCTGAGCGTGTGCACAGGTGCGACCATTGTGGCTATGTTCAGGATCGGGACGTAAACGCCGCACAAAACATCTTGAAACGTGCGTTAGCCTAGCATCAACTTGGCTCGGACCGAGCCTTCAGAACGTAACGTAGGCGGTTGCGCCATGCGTGTTCTGAGAAGCCCCTGCCTTCAGGCCTTTAGGTATGGGGAGTGGTCACAGTCTAAATATTAAACTCGCGTTGACGTATAATTGAAGTCAGAGACACTTGTTCAGAACATGCGTTTACCCACTCATTCAGACACTCATTCAGACACTCATTCAGACACTCATTCAGACACTTGTTCAGACATTTGTTCAGACACTTGTTCAGACACCTGTTCAGACACCTGTTCAGACACCTGTTCAGACACCTGTTCAGACATTTGTTCAGACATTTGTTCAGACACTCGTTCAGACATGGGGGGGACCGATTTGCAACATTTGTACCTGACAGAAGAACACAATCGGTTTCGGCAAACCTTTCGCCGTTTTCTTGAGAAGGAAGCCGTGCCTTTCTTTCCAGACTGGGAGCGTGAACACCGGATTCCACGGGACCTATGGAAAAAGCTTGGGCAACAGGGTTACCTTGCCCCAGCGGTCCCGGAGGCGTATGGCGGTGCAGAGGCGGACTTCGCATATTCAGTCGTGATGAATGAGGAACTTGAACGCGTAGGATCCGGTATGGTCGGCATCGGCCTGCACAACGACATTGTCGTCCCGTACCTCATTGCATACGGGACAGAGGAGCAAAAGAGGCGCTGGCTCAGAGGGTGTGTTAGCGGGGATATCATCACAGCGATTGCCATGACGGAGCCAGGGGCGGGGTCAGACCTTGCCGGTATCCGTACGACTGCCGTCCGTGATGGTGATGAATATGTACTGAACGGTCAAAAGACGTTTATCACAAACGGTATCCAGTGTGACCTCGTTGTCGTTGTGTGCAAGACCAATCCCGGTGCAAATCCGCCGCACAAGGGCATGAGCTTGATTGTTGTCGAAACGGGGACTGAAGGGTTCAGCCGCGGCCGCCAGCTTGAAAAAATTGGTCAACACAGCCAGGACACGGCCGAGCTCTTTTTTGAGGATTGTCGCGTACCTGTTGCCAATCTGCTCGGAGAAGAAGGACAAGCGTTTTCGTACTTGACGGAGAAATTGCAACAGGAACGGCTGCTGGTTGCGATTTCCGCGCAAGTCGCGATGGAGGAATCCCTGCGTATCACGATGGAGTATGTGAAGCAGCGAACTGCCTTCGGTCAGCCCATCAGCAAGTTTCAAAACACGCGCTTTAAAATTGCCGAGGTGGCCACGAAAGTCGCTGTCAGTCGAGCATTTCTAGATACACTCATCGCCCGGCATCTGGCCGGCGAATCCATTGTCACTGAAGTTTCCATGGCGAAGTGGTGGAGCACCGATACGGCCAAGGAAACAATTGCTGAGTGCATGCAGCTGCATGGCGGTTATGGATACATGGAAGAGTACGAGATTGCGCGTCGGTTCCGTGACATCCCGGTGATGGCGATTTACGCGGGTACCAACGAGATCATGAAAACAATTATCGCAAAAAATCTGGGACTTTAGCGTAAGGGGTGAATCGCATGGAGCACATCTCCTATGCATTTGGCAAAAACCACTTTGCAGGGGACCGCGACTTACAGGTTGTGCTTCAATATTACTGGAAAGGCTACGCGAGCCACGAGCCAGAGCTCCTCGACTTTGGCCAGTTAGTCGGTGGTGAACTGTATGAGACTGTGTATCATGTCGATCACGATGCACAGCCCATCCTCGTCACCCACGACCTCGATGGAAATCGCGTAGACCGTGTGAGATTGTCCCCTGCCCACCGGAGGGCATTGCAACTTACAGCACACATCAACCGTCCGCCTTATGAGGGCGGCAGTTGGCACCACCACTTTGCACTGGGTTATCTCGTCGGTGATCCGGGACTCTACTGTGTACTCACCATTACAGGTCAAACGGTTTACGCGATTCACAAATATGCGCCCGAGTTCTCGGAATGGAAAGAGCGGCTCTTGTCTGGCACGGCTTACGGTGCCACATGGATGACCGAGTCACAAGGTGGCAGCGATCTCGGCGCTAACCAAGCCGCAGCCCACAAGGCCAGACAAACCACTACAGCGGATAGCGACTCCATGTTGACGGCAGGTGACGCTGCCGCTCGCGATGTGCCAACGGGTCACCAGGCGAAGACGGAAGTGTGGTACATCACAGCCGACAAGTATTTTGCCAGCGGCGCGGGACTCACCGATGTGGCCATCACCACGGCTCGTCCGGAGGGAGGTCGTTCTGGACCGAAAGGCCTTGCGTTGTATTTGCTTCCACGGTTGCGACAAAACGGTGCGCTGAATTTCCACATCCGTCGGCTCAAGGACAAGAGCGCCACGCGCAGTGTCCCTTCGGGGGAAGCCGAACTCAACGAATCGGAAGCATATTTAATTGGCAACGCCGCGGAAGGCATATACTACACGCTCGAAAACCTTACCGTATCACGGTTGGCAAATGCCGTCGCCGCCATGGGTATTGCAAAAAAGGCACATCTGGAAGTGCAGGGACGGGTGAAGCGCCGACAGAGTTTTGGTAAGACGCTTTACGACCATCCACTCATCCGCCGCGACCTCACCGACCTTGCGGTCCGCATGGCTGGGGGCTTGGCCCTCGCTTTCCACGCGGTCGACAAGTTTGACGGGGCGTGGCATGCAAGGCCTCCGTACACGCCTCAGTATCACTATGCTCGTTTTCTCACGCATCTGGCGAAAAATCGCACCGCTGACCATGCTGCCGCAGTGACAGCGATGGCCATGGAGCTCTTTGGTGGGCTTGGGTTTCTCGAAGAATATGCCGTTGCCCGCTGGCACAGGGAGGCACTGATTACCCCCATCTGGGAGGGACCGAGTAACATCCAAGCCCTTGATTTTCTCGAGACGATAGGGAAGCAACGGGCGCACGAGGCATACCTCGAGGAAATGCTGCCGATGCTAGAGCGAGCAGGGACTGCCGAAGCCGGGTTTGCAGCCGATGTGATTGAGTCTACCCTGACACGTCTCGCGTCACTAGGGCCAGAAGAGGCCCAGTGGCATGGGAAACACGCCCTCGAGAAAATTGCTGATGCGACCCAGGTGGCGCTGCTGTATCAGTTGTCAGCGACTGGCGGAGAGCGCTATCGCAAGCTGGCATCTCTCTACGCACACAGATTTCTCATGCAAGAGGAATACCCCGTCTGGGCAATCCATGACAAGGAGGTCTGGGGAGAGGGACTGGACTGACGAAAACCAGCCAGAGGAGGCACACGGTTGATGAATCATCTGTGATAGGATGCACTCAACTGATGAAAATTCGCCACAGCTGCGTGCGCTATCCCAGTGGTACAATTTGATGGAATGGAGATGACAAGATGAAATGTACGGTAAGCCAGGAAGCGGCTGATAAACTGAACGAGATCCTAAACGCTGAAGAAGACAAAAACCTGAAGCTTCGGGTGTTCGTGGCGCATGCACATGACGATCACGCTCACTATGGTCTTGGCCTCGACTACGAGAAGGATACGGATGTAGTTGTGAAAGCCGAAACGGGTGTCGAGATTTTACTCGAAGAAGGCGAAGACTTTCTCGATGGCATCGAAGTCGACTACTTCCCGGACAGTGACGAATGGAGCATTGGCAACCCTGCCAAAGGCGGTCATGGGCATCACCACTAACACCTGGATAGCGCCATCCTGGGCGCTATCAACGGCACCCGGCACCATGACCATGTCGGCCACAATCACGAGCACCCAGCACCTACGTCCTTGACCATCCCGGAACCACTAGTCGTACCAAATGGACTCGCTTTGGCCCATATATTGACGTATGCCGCTAATCAAGAACGCCCCGCCCATAAAGACAAGCATTAAGATAGACCCGAGTTGCATGTCTCCTAATGGTGTTAACCAGGGAATCAGGCGTGGCGCAGTGACGTACAAGCTGTACCACGGAACACCGGACATGAGCTGAAGAATTGCAAGCGGCATACCGAGATTATAGTTGTATAGCAAGTACAGGAGTTTTTGACCGTGCGTGAGTTCCTTGACGCCGTCAATTCGAACAAGCAACGGTCCCCACATAAACGCTGAAATGATAAAGAAGACAGCGTGCTCAAACAAGTGAAAGTTGTCGTTTTCGAGTGCAAGACCATACAGGTACGGAGTGTGAAAGCCAGACAGCACAATGTTAAAGACGGCCCCTGCAACGAGAGGATGTGCCCACACGCGGACAGCCTTCCCGATGCCACCCGGAAGATGCCATAACTTGCGGTAGAAGCCTTCCGGGAGACCCTTTAACATGAGTGGTGTCATAATGGTGATTTCAAGCATGTGCTGCACCATGTGCGCGGAATAAAGATAGTTGTCGGAAAGGTAATCGAGCGGCCCGGCAAACGAAAAGTACATCAGCCAGCAGCCGACAATAAACGACAGAGTCTGGCGTGTGGTTGCCAGATGCCGCCGACCGTACAATCGATATGCAAGTTTACCATGTGCCAGCGAAAGGTATAGGAGTTGGAGTACAACCGACACGACGATGATTTCAGGCTGCCAGAGGTCGTTAAATGGTGCCTTTGCAAATATCCCCCACACGTACGTTCACTCTCTTTCTCTTCTCCGTTGTACTATCACCTTTGTGTTAAGAAACAGCCGAAACTGTCGGAATCATTTCCGGACATACAGTATAGCTATTGTAACGCATAGAAAGTCACGTGAGGTGATCTGTTTCTATGTGAGTTCTTGGTATAATTTCTATTAAGGAGGCATATTCAGTATTTTCGACAAATAATTGTAAATTGCGACAAGAGGATTACAGCGGCGGACACTGCAGAGGAGGTCCTAGGAGTCTGTACATCGAGAGGAGAGTGGTGACGAATGGCAGTTCAAATGAAGACGGGAACGGCGACAGAAGCAAATGGCGTAAAAGCGATGATTGGCATTGGCTTGGCATGGGCTTTCGACGCAATGGACTTCTCTATCCTTACGTTTGTGCTGGTAGATATCATGAAGGATTATCACGTCCCATTGACGTTGGCAGCCGGCGTGTCTTCTGCGACAACGTTCGCACGCCTTGGCGGCGGATTTTTGGGTGGCTTGCTGGGCGATTACTGGGGTCGCAAGGCAAGCCTCATTCTATCCATCTTCTGGTTCTCCATTTTTGAATTATTGACAGGGTTCTCTATCGGTTTTACATTGCTGTATTTGGTGCGTATCTTATACGGCATCGGCATGGGCGCTATGTATGCAAATGGCACGCCGATGCTGATGGAACTTATGCCTGCAAGATGGCGTGGGTTAGCATCCGGCATCATGCAGTCCGGATTCTCGTTTGGCTACATTTTCGCAGCCCTCATCTACAGGGGATGGTACACGTCCCTCGGATGGCACTCGATGTTCTTCATTGCGTGCGTTCCTGCGGTCCTTGTTGCCCTGTTCATCTGGTGGCAACTGCCTGAATCAGGACGATGGAAACAACAAGTCGAGCGCCGCGGCCAGCGGGCCATTCCGATTTCACAACTTTTTACCTCTGGACACACCTGGAGTACGATTCACGCAGCCATTATTTCTCTGCTCGCCTTTGCTGTGACTTACCCCATCAACGTGTTTTATGCAACGTTGTTGAAAAACTCGGGACACTTCAGTGCGGCCACTATCGCTGACACGATTATCCTGCTCAATGTGGCGGGGATTATCGGCAACGTCGGCGGGGGATGGCTTGCCGACATGATTGGTCGAAAGTGGACCATTGCCATCAGCGGAATTGGCACCCTGCTGTGTTCGTTTTTGTTCCTGCACATTTCGAGCGATGCGCTTCGGACCGTTTTTACTTTCCTGATTGGTTTGTTTTCGATTGGCGGGGTGTGGGCGGCGATTCCGACGTACATTGCCGAACATTTCAAAACGGGAGTGAGGTCGACTGGGCAGGGCACAACCTACCACTTTGGGGCCGCAATCGGTGGTGCTGTGGTTCCATTGATTGTTTCATCCGTCGCGCCAAGTGTTGGCGGCTTGGCACACGCGATGACGTATTCGGTTGCGCTAGCGTCTGTTTTGGTCGCCATCTGGGTGTTTTTCTGGCGGGAGACGAAAGGTACCGAACTCGAGTAGCGCCGATTGAGTAACCTCGAATGCAATAGTCACATCACGCTCTCGTAGAGAGAGCTCGATTGGTAAAGTTATATTGTGCCAAAATGATAATCAGTATATATTTGGAATGCATAGTAAATTTAATATATTCAATATTCTTGGAGGTGCACGGATGAAAAAGAAGGCATGGCTTGGAGCAACAACTGCCATTGTGACGACGGGCGGTTTATTAATGGCCGCAGCAAGTACGCCAGTCATGGCAGCCCAGACTGTTCCGCAGGGGGTGACTGCACCCATCGCACAGAAGGCAACGGTTTTTGGCAACACGCCTGCTGACACGCCAGTGACCGTGAGCATTATCCTCACCGCGCGCAACCAGTCGCAACTCACAAATTATATTCAGCAGACCGTTACGCCCGGAAGCTATAATTATCGCAAATTCCTGACGACAAAGCAGTTTGCGCAAATGTATGGGCAGTCTCCATTTGTGATTGGGGCCATTGTCTCCTATTTCAAATCCTACGGCATTTCCGCGCAAGTCTACCCAAACAACCTGGATATTACACTAAACGGAACTGCTGGACAGTTCAACCATGCCTTTGGTGTCGTCCTTCAGGACATGGGGTACGGCGGCGAGAGGTTCCACGGTGTGAAGGAGAACCCTCAACTCCCGAGTACCTTGGCGGGACCAATCTTGGCTGTCCTCGGCCTGACAAATTACGCTCCGTTTAGCTCAAGCACCATTCAGGCTCCGGCCTCAGTGATGCAAAAACTGCCTGCATCGGCAACCACGGGAACCACAACTGCACCACCAACCGGTTGGAACTCGCCACAGAATGTACAGCAGTTGTATAATATCTCTCCCCTTTCGAAGAACGGGGATAGCGGTCAAGGCCAGACGCTCGGCATCGTGACGCTTGCCAGCTTTAACCCGAGTGATGCGTATTCGTATTGGAAGGCCTACGGGATACCCATCAAAAGCAACAATCGGATCTCTGTGGTCAATGTGGACGGAGGGTCTGGGGCGCCATCTCTCGCAGCGGGATCGAGTGAAACCACGCTCGATGTGGAACAGTCGGGGGCTCTAGCACCGGCGGCGAAAGTTGTCGTTTACCAGGCACCGAATACTGACTATGGGTTTGTCGATGCATTCTTTAACGCAATTTCCTCCAACCAGGTAGGGTCGCTGTCTGCGAGTTGGGGACTGAGTGAAGACGAAGTGAAAACCCTGATTGCGACCGGGCAAGAGACGCCAAACTACGCGCAGGCATTCAATGAAGCGTTTGAAGAAGCTGCAGCCCAGGGCATCAGCACCTTCGCCGCAACAGGAGATTACGGTGCGTATCAGGCTGTTAGCGATGCCGGAACGACCGACCTTAGCGTTGGCAATCCTGCTGATAGCCCATACGTCACAGCTGCAGGTGGAACAACTTTGCCAACCTCAGCCAGCCCGTTGCTTCAGCAACTCGGCATCAATGTGCCGCAACAACGGGCATGGGGTTGGGACTATTTGTTCCCGCTCTGGCAGCAATTTGGTGCACCTGATGAACAGTCCTGGGCACAACAAAATATTTCCGGCAGCAACGGCGGCTACAGCGTCATCTTTCCCGAACCGAGTTATCAGCAAGGCGTGAGCGGTGTCAATCAGTTCAAGGCAGTCCAGTGGTTCACACCAATAAAGAATAATACGAGTTGGACATTCAACGCGAATCCACCCGTCGTCTCCGGTGAAAACCATGGCGGCCGTGCGATGCCGGATGTGTCGATGAATGCCGATCCGATAACGGGCTACACCATTTACAGCACACTGTTCGGTGGAGACAACTGGTCCGCTGGCTGGGGTGGTACGAGCTTTGTGGCTCCGCAACTAAACGGAATCGCAGCCCTCATCAACGAATCGAGCGGCGGTCGTGTGGGCTTCTGGAATCCACAGATCTACCGCTTTGCAAGACAGCAGAACACGTCGCCGTTTACGCCGCTCGACGCAACGGGTACGAGTAATGATAACCTGTACTACAGCGGCATGGCTGGCACTATTTATAACCCAGCAACTGGTCTCGGAACCCCTGATGTAGCGAAGCTAGCCGCAGCGTTTAAGGCCGGCGGCAGTGACGGATTTCCCTGGTGGGGCACCCGCTAAGGCAGGGGATGTCCCGCTGAGGCAGGGGTGTCCACCGAGGTAGGCCCTGTGCCAAGGCGGTGGGACTCGCCCGGGCAGGGGTGTCGGCTGAGGTTGGGTGTTCACCAAGGTAGGCCTTGTGCCAAGGCGAGGGTGTCGGCTTGGTTGGGTGTCCACCAAGGTAGGCCTTGTGCCAAGGCGGTGGGACGCGCTGAGGTTAGGGGGTCGGAGAAGGTCATACGGCATAGGGGCCCCGCAAGGGGCCCTTCCGCTGTCTTAATGCGACTATCCCCCATTTTCACCGCGATGCGATAACGAACTGGGAGAGAGTGTCTTTTAACTCACGCTCCCTTCCGCATCGTGGACGCCTAAGTCTACGTCGACGTGAACGTGGATGTGGCTCTATTTTAGTTAGTAATTAGGTTTTAGTTAGTAATTTGTAATAACGCGCCGTGAGCGCGTTATTTCCACTTGAGTCTATAGTGCCGGCAAGAAATAGCGCGCCAGTGGAAGCGCTATGGTCGTACCGTGAGTTGATAACGACGTCTGAACGCGTTATTTTCATCGGTTTCAGTCAATAACGCGTCACGAGCGCGCTATTTCCACTTGAACGTATTTCAGATAGGTTGAATAACGCGTTCCGGAATCGTTATTGGCGGCCCAATGAGACTGCCGATTTACTCGTAGTTGCTTACACACCGCGGGTGCGTAAGGGAGCGACGGATGAGTGTCCGATGAAATCCTGTGACCGCGCGTGGACCAACTCTCCCGAAGTCACCGTAGAACCTAGAGTGTAAACCAAATCCCCGCAAGTTTCGCGAGTAAAAACGAGATGACAATACCTGAGACGGGTGCGATGACCCATCCCTTGAGAATGTTCGCTATCGCTTTCCACTCTATTGAAGATTTTCCCCGCGCTAGACCGGCTCCCATCATGGCACCAACGAGTGCCTGGTTCATGGAGGTGAAAAAGCCGAAAAGAACAGCCAACAGCACGACCACAGCTTGGACAAGTTGTGCTGCACTCGCCATGGATAGATCGACACGCACGATATCAAACGCCACTTTTTGGAGCAGAGGTTTACCCCATGTCAGAACACCGACGAAGAGACCTGCACCGCCAATGAGACCAGCCGTCCAAACATTAAACAGGTGCGTCATGATGAAAACTCCTGTGGCGTTCGACACGTCGTTTGCTCCCATAGTGAACGAAGCGCCAACCCCTACGGTCACGAGGATGATGCTTAAGGTGGACATCACTGTCCTTTGCTGGTCGCTATGCCCTGGGTTAAAGCCAAGGATACGGTCCAGAGCATGCGTAAACAGGTAACCGAGGAATAAGGCAATGAGCGGTGCGATGAGCCATATCACGGCAAGCGTTAAAATGGTCAGCCAGTGAACCGTGATATGTGCAGCGACGGCCATCCCAACCACGCAGAAGACAAGAATTTGAATCGTAGAAGTTGGAATCTTTCCTGCGGTGTACACAGTTGTCAAAATGAACGCCGCAACAATGATGACCAGCGCCCCGGCGACTGTGACTTGGCCAGCGTCAATGATGTTCAGTCCAACGTTTCGCTCTACGCTGTGGCTCGCGAGCAGGGCGCCGAGCAATGCGAAGACGGCCATCAGCGACAAGGCAGGAACGAGTCGAACGGAACCAGAGCCAAACGGCATCCCCATGCAAGCCCCAGTATAATGCGCTCCAATGCTCCATGCGAAGGCAAGGACAATGATGATAAGACCTGTTGTTTCAACGGACACCTAGGTTCCCCCTCGTCACCTGACAAATTTCTGAATTCTATTGCAATCAAATCTTTTATTGTGGTGGGGCACCCTGTAAGGTGCGCCCTCCAGTGAGCTCCCGCTAAAGGAAAATTTATCAAATGCGCCGTGAAACCCCTTGCTGTCGCTATGGGGATATAAGGCGTCCGCCGTCAGGCGAATTTTTCTCTTTAGTCAAAACATATTAGATGACATTGTAATATCTAATGTTCTGAACTATACTATTCTTGGTGATTCGTCATGAGTAGAGATGTTGATTCAAACCACAATATCACGTTCGACTGTAAATACCATGTTGTCTTTTGTCCGAAATATCGCCGTAAAGTGCTTGTTGAACCCATTGACGCGAGGTTAAAGGTGTTGCTGTCGGAAAAGGCAACAGACATTCAGGCTGAAATTGTTGAGATGGAAATCATGCCTGACCATGTTCACCTTCTCATCAAGTGCGATCCGCAATACGGCATTCACAAAGTAGTTAAACACCTCAAGGGATATACGTCCAAAATCTTACGCGATGAATTCAAATCTCTAAAGAGTCGATTGCCTTCACTGTGGACGCATTCCTATTTTGTCGCCACAGTGGGCACGGTCCAACTGGACGTAATCAAGAAGTATATCGAAGCGCAGAAATCGAGATGATCTCATGCGAAAAGCGTACAAGTACAGAATTTACCCCACGAAAGAACAAGAAGAGAAAATACAGTTCACTTTAGAACGCTGTCGCCTGCTCTACAATCGCCTGCTAGACGAGCGGCGGTTTGCCTATGAAACGGACAAGACCACACTGAATTACTACGATCAGGCAAATACGCTGAATGAGCGCAAGAAGTACATTCCAGCGTTAAAACAGGTTCACTCGCAGGTGTTGCAAGATGTGGTGAAACGACTGGACAAAGCGTTTCAAGCCTTCTTTCGTCGCATGAAGGCAGGAGAGACACCGGGCTATCCGCGTTTTAAGTCAGCAGGGCGATATGACTCTTTTACGTACCCACAGAGTGGCTATTCCATCCGTGGTAATCAATTAACACTCTCGAAGATTGGCGAAGTAAAAATGAAACTCCATCGCCAATCGCAAGGAGAAATCAAAACTTGTACTGTCATGGTGAAAAACGGGAAGTATTACGCCAGTCTGTCGTGTGAAGTGGAGCCGAATACGTTGCCAGAGTCCAAAGGAACCGTTGGGATCGATCTTGGTGTCAAGCATCTTGCCATCACGTCTGATGGGGAGTTTTACGAACATCCGAAGTTCCTGCGTAAATCTGAACGGACATTGTACAGAAAACAACGGTCAGTATCACGCAAGAAGAAGGGGTCTGTTCGTCGTCGCAAAACCATCAGAGAACTGGCGAGATTGCATGAGCATATCGCGAATCAACGCAGGGACCACGCGCACAAAGTGTCTCGAAAACTGGTCAATGGCTACGGACTCATTGTTTTTGAAAATCTGAACGTGCAAGGAATGGTGAAAAATCACCACCTTGCCAAAAGCATCGTTGATGCGTCTTGGAATCAACTTGTACAGCACACCACGTACAAAGCGGAAGAAGCTGGTCGTCGTGTCGTACTGGTCGATGCCAAAAACACAAGTCAACTCTGCTCGAATTGCGGGGAAATCGTTCCAAAAAGGCTGTCTGAGCGTGTGCACAGGTGCGACCATTGTGGCTATGTTCAGGATCGGGACGTAAACGCCGCACAAAACATCTTGAAACGTGCGTTAGCCTAGCATCAACTTGGCTCGGACCGAGCCTTCAGAACGTAACGTAGGCGGTTGCGCCATACGTGTTCTGAGAAGCCCCTGCCTTCAGGCCTTTAGGTATGGGGAGTGGTCACAGTACTCTGAACCAAAGACCCTGATATATTTGCCCGATGTTGCGTTTACCACGGGGACCGGCAGGATGGGCGATGACGTCTTGGCTGAGAATAACGGCGCCGGATAGCCCTTACCAATTGTGAATTATTGGGGTACTTGCCCTAGGAACCACGGAGGCACAGATGAAATTACAGATGGACTTACAGATGAAATTACAGATGAAATCACTGAAATACACGATGATCTTTCTGCGGTATAACGACAAGCTTTTAATGCTAAACAGGCTAAAGCCGCCTCTCATGGGACTATGGACAGGTGTTGGGGGAAAGATTGAGCCCTCTGAATCCCCACTTGAATGTGCACGACGCGAAGTTTTGGAAGAGACCGGGTTGTCGATGCAGAATCTCATCGCGGATCTTAGCTTTCTAGGTGCGGTTACGTGGTCGAGTGAAGCGGGCGAGGGAGGAATGTATCTGTTCCTCGGAGAACTGATTGCATTAACGGATGACAAACCATGGGCATTCGATGAAGGTATTCTCGATTGGAAACCGATAGCCTGGGTTCTCGACCCTCAGAACCAGGGTATCCCTGCTCACGTCAAACACTTCTTGCCATCGGTCCTAACAGGTGAGGTTCTCCTGCACCAATGTGAATTTCAAAATAACACGCTGATGGGTTACGAGACGTGTTCGCTCGTCGATAACTTTGACGCAGACGCGGTGTATGAGTAAAAGACGGTAGAAACAAGTCCAAATCAAAAGGAGTATATCATGCGTACACAACCAGTGAAAGATGAGTATCCGGAGTACTACGAAAAGTACATTGGACGACTTTCGGGCGGTGACATTTATGACATCCTGCAGGAGCAGAGAACGACGACAATAAAACTCTTTCGCAGTTTGCAAGATGATGAGGCAGGAAAATCGTATGCTCCTGGCAAGTGGACAATGAAAGAAGTTGTTGGGCACATGGCTGATACCGAACGCGTGATGGCCTACCGAATGCTGGTCATCGCTCGTGGCGATACGACGCCCCTCTCGTCGTTCGAGCAAGACCATTACGTGACAGCTGCGCAGTATGAACGTCTGCCCTGGGAACAAATATACACTGATTTTGACGCTGTGCGAAGTGCGACATTAGGCCTCATAGGTACAATCGATGAGGTTTCCTGGCTGCGAAGCAGCACCGTTGGGGGCAATAAGATGTCTGCGCGGGCGCTCGCTTACATCATCGCGGGCCATGAACTGCATCACGTGTCTGTCATTCAGGATAAGTACCTCTAATTGTTTACCCCAGACCTGTCATCGAAAAACGGTTCATCGAAAAGCTGTTTATCGAAGAATTTTGAAATTGCCTATTGACACTGCCCGATTTTGCAGGATAAAATAACACCAATTTCACACCTCAACAGGCTGAGATGAAGAGAGTACGGATTTGTATCAGTGCAGAGAGTCGGTGGATGGTGCAAACCGACCTGAACAAATACCGGAAGTACACTTCGGAGCCGCATGGTGAACTCCTTACTCGCGTTTGGACATTAGCCGTTGCCGGAAGCGTGACGTACGTTTCCGTTATGTCAATGAAGTGAAGGCGAAAGCCTTTATTAGGGTGGTACCGCGAGAATGTCTCGTCCCTTAGCCGGGAACGGGACTTTTTTTATTTGAAAAACAGGTGTTTTAGATATGTCTTGAAAAATCCATATTGTAAAGGCTGAGATGGAGAGAGTACGTGCGGATTCGGTACAGAGAGTCGGCGGGTGGTGCGAGCCGAACCAGAAGAAGTGCGGAAGTACACTCCGGAGCTGTCAGGTGAACCCCCTGTGGGCAGTAGCCATGCACCAGGCACTTACCAGTGACCTGTTATCCTGAATCAAGTGAAAGGTCTTGTGCCTTTTATTAGGGTGGTACCGCGAGCAACCTCGTCCCTATACGGATGAGGTTGTTTTGTTTTTCACCACTAAAGTATGCACAGGTCTTTTATTAGGGTGGTACCGCGAGACAGTCTCGTCCCTAATGTGGGCGAGGCTGTCTCGTTTTCTAGACGCGTGCGACGAAAAGCGATGTACAAACATAACCTTGGGAGGCGTGACCCTTGATAACGACAACGTCAACGACGACAACGAATGATTTAAAGGCCAAGTCTGTGCCGTACAAACTCGCAAGTAGATTAAATCGCTCCGAGCCTACTGTGGTTGAAGTGGGATCTCACAAAATTGGCGATGGTTCTATCACGGTCATGGCGGGGCCATGTTCAGTTGAAGGACGTGATGAGATTATCGAAATTGCGAAGGAACTCAAGGCAGCTGGTGCACACCTGCTGCGTGGAGGGGCCTTCAAGCCTCGTAGTTCCCCGTATTCTTTTCAGGGGCTTGGGGAACTCGGGCTCAAGTTTCTCGCAGAAGCCAGGGAAGTGACAGGTTTGCCGATTGTTTCAGAAGTGATGGACATTGAAAACCTTCCGATGGCATGCGAGTACATTGATGTCATTCAGATTGGCGCTAGAAACATGCAGAACTACCCATTACTAAAGGCTGTAGGTCGACTGACGAAGCCAGTTTTACTAAAACGCGGTTTGTCTGCCACGATTGAGGAATGGCTGATGTCCGCAGAGTATATTCTGAGCGAAGGAAACCCGAATGTCATTCTTTGCGAACGCGGCATTCGGACGTTTGAAACCGCGACCCGCAACACGCTCGATTTAAATGCCGTGCCGGTGATTAAGCATCTGAGCCATCTTCCGATTGTTGTAGATCCCAGTCACGGTACGGGTGTAGCCCGCTACGTATCGACCATGAGCATGGCGGCGATAGCTGCAGGGGCGGACGGGCTGATTCTCGAGGCACACCAATGTCCGGAATCTGCACTCTCGGATGGGCAGCAAAGCATTACACCTCTGGAATTTTCACGATTGATGGAAAAAATCGAGGTGTTCGCAGTAGCTTTACAGAAGGAGGGTGTAACGATTGGATAGTATCCGGGAAGCGCTTGATGAGTACCGCACACAAATTGACTACGTTGATGAACAACTCCTTGCGTACCTCGCCAAGAGGTTTGAGCTTTCGCAAAGCATTGGCCTTATCAAGCGTGAAGCAAACGTGGGTATTGTCCAATCAGACCGAGCTCAAGCGGTAGAGGAGCGCTACATCCAGTTAGGAACGAGACACGGTTTGCAACGTCACTTCGTTACCGAACTGTTCTCACTCATTCACGAGGAATCTTGTCGCATCCAAAGTAGCGGGGAGTAGCCTTTCAGCATTTTTCGGCGAGCACCGCAACGCAGAAGACGTTTGCAGCGCAGAATGCAGGTATGCGAAATCCATCGGTAAGAACACACCTGCCACTACGGATAGGGCTGGGTGCTGAATGCAATGGATGATGCAATGAATGATGCAATGAATGATGCAATGAATCCTACGCAACTTCAAGCACTGGCACCGGATATTCAGTGCCAGTGACTGTCATTCAGCGCAAGTGACTGTCATTTTAGTGCCCATGCAGGTCACTGAGGGTGGGGAGTATTTACAGAGATTCGGTGACACCTCTTCGTGACCAAGTTCTCCACCCTGACAACATGCGAAGAACAGAACGAATGCGAACGGCTATTGGCATATCCATCGTTTTGGCGATGATTTGCGACTGTGGGTTAACTTCCGCAATCCGGTTGAGTTCCTGCTGAATCACGTCTGCAGGTGAAGAGATGGTCAGAAATCCGCGTGCACCGGATACGAGGGCATGTAACGCAGCAGTGTCTCCGTCTGGATGCACGAGCGCAATCACTGCAGCGGTGTTGTCTAGGTCCAAGATATTTTGAATCGTTTGTTGTCCTCGATTCGCATTCTGCGTGGTATCTACAAAGACGATGTCTGGTTTGTGCAGGCGATAAGCGATGCGCGCGTCGAGACAGGTGCTTGCGCAGTACACGACGTGGCAATGGCACTTAACAAGTTCCGATTTCAAAATCTCCCGCATGAGCCACGATTCATGAACTATCATTACTCTGTGCACAACAAAAAGCCCCTTTCGACTGAAAATGGGCGATGGCGCAAAGGGGTCTTGTGCATGCTTCATAACGAGAAGCAAACCGTTGCAACCCGGCGATCATAGGCGAAATGCCCTTAGACCCGTAGCTTTGCGTCCGTACCTTTCAGTACGTTTGCCCATGGTAAATTATTCATCTTATCTCTTTTTAATATGACACATATCGACAATCTACGCAATAGTGCCGTCGTAGATTTGCCGTCCGCACGTCTTATGACTTAGGTTTGCTCTTTAGCTGCTGCAGAATCTCGCTTGCTTTCATCGTACTCGTAAAGGTGTAGGTACCTGGCCAGATTTGCTGCGCAATGCCCGTCTTCTGCAGAACCTGGTCAAAATCATACGCATTGTTGACGAGGTGATGCTGTTGCAAAAAGACGGAGATGTCGTGAACCGTCATACCCGAGGTAAAGTGAAATTGGAAGCTTTGAGGCGAGTCAGCGGGCTGCTTTGTACTGGAGGAGGTACCGCTTGGTACAGGGTTTGATGTCGTGTTGTTTGTGCGACTGCCCGACCCGGCGCTGCTTGATGCGTTCGCACCTGCCGAGAAAGCGTTAGTGGTTGACGCGTTGGCATTGGTGGATGTTACACTACCTGCCGTCTCCTGGTTATTCACGCCCGCTCCAGCAACGGGTGAAGGCGAGTTCTGCACCAGTTTGTAGCCGTGAACCGATGCCCAGCTTGCCACAGTCTGATGGGAGAGAGGAGACCGCTGAACTGCGAGGCCATAGCCAGCTAGTCCTGTTAAAATCATTCCGAGTACCGATGCGGTAACGGTGATTAGAAAACGGGATCGCCACAATGGGCGTGTATGAATAGATGTGACGGCCTGGATGGACCAGACGTCGGTCCGATAGGCGAATCGCATGTCAACGTAACTGCCAAAGACACGTCCTTGTACATGAAACATCAGCGTACCCGCATCATGCTCGACGGCGATAACTTCACCCGTCATCATGCTCGTCCACAACCGGTGCAAATCGAGCTCCGGAACATGAAATGCGTCTGTCAAGATTGGCAGATACGATGTGAGTGCACGAATAAAATGCTGTTCTGTAAACTCACAGCAGCCAGTATCTTTGCTGGCACTTTTGAAAGAATGATGGACCACAGAATTGAGGATAGGGTGCATGGTTACATTGGCAGTGCGTTTGGAGGGTGCGCTTGGAGTCACATTCGAGTTGACGCTCACGGTAAAATCTCCTTTTCTATCATGACCATAAAGTTCGTACCCGAAGATATTGATTTTGGGGGTCGTTAGCGGCAGAATCTCGGTTTGTGTCGAATTTTATTACCGATTTTATTACCAATTTTAGTACCGACTTTGTTCGTGATTTTGTTCCCGGCTTTATTTAGAATTTTGGTTCGATTGATGGTGCCTCTTTGTTCTAGAAAGCTCCACGCTGGTGTCGAATGAGTTGATAGAACACTTCAGATAAGATGAGCCCCATTGCTATCGCTCCGGAGAGCAAGAAAGCCTTGGCCGCAAACTGGACGGCAAGGTTGTAATTGTTTTCCACAAAATAGCGCATGGCATCAAAGGCCTGCCCACCCGGTACCAGGGGAACAATTCCCGACGCGGCAAAAACAGTCACAGGTGCCCGGTATCGGCGGGCAAAGAGTTGACTTAGCATACTAACGCCAAATGCTGCAATGAGGTTGGCTGGAATGCTCGAAAGCCCGAGCATGGTCGTGCCTGTATAGAGGCCCCACCCTACCATGCCGACAAATCCGCTTGCGACAAGGAGGTTTCTGGGGACGCTAAAAATGATTGCAAAAGCCGCCGTCGCAAGAAAACTGATAACAAGTTGCTGAAACAATGGCGGAACTCTCCTTTTACAACAAAGTCAGTGTTGTTGCGATACCGCCGCCAATGGCAAGTGCTGTAAGAAGCGCTTCGACGCCTTTGGATGTTCCGGAGACAAGATGTCCAGCCATCAGGTCCCGCACCGCGTTGGTAATGAGCATGCCTGGCACCAGCGGCATGACGGAGGCAATCTCGATTTTCTCAGACATGTGACCGAGGCCGAGTTTCATCAACAGTGCGGTGCTCAGTCCGACTGAGAGTGCGGCCATAAACTCTGCGAAAAATTTCACGCGTGTAAAGCGATGCAGAGAGAAAGCAACAGCAAAGCCCAGGCCGCCACAGACGACGGCGTCTACAAAATCTGGCCATACTCCTTGAAACATGATGAGGAAACATCCGCTTGCGATGGCTGCAGCTGTTGCTTGCAGCCAAAAGCGATACGCATGATGAGACGATTCAACCATCAAGAGCTCATCGTGGGCTTCCTGCAACGTAATCGACCCTTGACAAAAATTCCGCGAGATGTCGTTGGTTCGCGTGACCTTTTGCAGGTCTATCCGGCGTTCGTTTACCCTCGCCACACGGGTTGCGCCTTCACCTTCCAGTGAGAACACAATACCCGTTGGTGTCACAAAGCTCTGTGCCTCACTGCCGCAAGCCTCAGCTATCCGCCTCATCGTATCCTCCACACGATAGGTTTCAGCCCCGTTTTCGAGCATGACTTTCCCAGCGAGCAGGCAGACGTCGACAATTTGCTGACGGCCTCTTAGAGGCGCTGAATTTGTGTTGTTCAATTCACATCTCCTCCAATTCACATCTCCTCCAATTGGCAGTCCGTCAAGCCGCCTTTCGCAATTCTCGTATCGCATAAAAGGTTCCGCGCCAGACGATGCCTCCTCGAATGAGGCAGAGTAAAGCAGAACGGACCAAGATGAAGAATAAAATGGGTGCCGACAGAGGCAGCGTAAAGGCCCACCAACTCGAGACACCACTGTACGTCCGCGTGAGCCGGAAAAGATAAACCTCGATAACGAAAGCCAGGGCAAAGAGGAGTCTTGGCCAACCCTCTGCGACAATGGCTCCCACTGCTGGACCATCGTACACCAGCAACATGAGCAAAACACCCAGCGCAAACTTCCAGAACCGGTACTGAAACGGTGCCAGGGCATTCTTCTCCAGTCCGCGGGTCATCTCGCGCAAAGAGGGATACCATTCTACGTCAAGCAGTTTGGTGCCACCTGTAAAGTCTTGCCGAAAACCGGATCGCTTGATGACAGCTCCAAGCGCCAGGTCATCATCGGGTCGAAGGGCCACACTTTTATGTCCGCCAACCTTCTCGTAGGTGGTTCTCCGTACCAGATTAAATGCCCCAATCCCAACGAAAGCAGCTGAGTTTTTTCGCTTGGCGTCTTGCGGCTTGAACACCAACACGACGTTGTAGAGAAACATGAACACTGCGGCGCGAAGCCAAAACCCGTTTGCACGGATTCCAGGTGCCATAGCCAAATGGTCGATCTCGTTTGCAAGGACAAAACGCATCGCGGTCTCCACTGCATCCCTCGTGAACCGGACGTCTGCGTCCGTAAAGAGGAGCCAGTCTCCACTTGCTACTTCAGCGGCTCTCGAAAGGGCGTAATTCTTGCCAAGCCATCCCTCGGGCAATTCCGTAATGTGAATACTTTTTAAGCTTGGCCATGAATCCGCGGTGCGGTCAAGCACGTCTTTGGTCTCATCGGTCGAGCGGTCGTTCACAGCAATCACTTCAAGGTTTGGCCAGTTTTGCGCCTGCAGCGATGCCAGGGTTGCTGGTAATGCCTTCGCCTCGTCCCGAGCCGCGATTAAAATCGATACGCGGGGGAGGGAGGTGTCTTTCGATGCTGCCCGCTGCTTTGACTCATGAGTATGGACCGCGTCAAGAGACACGGCGTGCAAGAGACCTGGCAGGTTCCGAATTCCGAGGACGACCCACGCCAGTAGAATGACACCAGCAAACGACCAATACCACACCATGTTCAGTCACCACCCGTCACACTGATTCCGAATTTGCCTGCTGCTGCGACACTTGGTGTACACCTTTTCTCCTTTACAGGAAGATCCCGACTCGTATAGACATCGAGCCGGGATCCAAAAAGTGTGCTTGCTTTTAAACGGCGATTCAAGTGCAACGGTAATTTGCAATTACAGCTTTGGTTGTTCAATCTTGAACGAACTTTTCAGCGAAACAATCAGATTGAATACCTTATGATTTGGCGTCGTGTCCTTCGGGTCGACATTAAAAAACCCTTGGCGTATAAATTGGAATTTATCTTGCGGCTGTGCATCCTTTAGGTCCACGCCGATGTAGCCGTGCGCGATTTGCAGCGAGTCTGGGTTCATCCTGTCTTCAAACGCTGCATCATCGTCCGCATCCTCTTTCAGCAGTGGTTCGTAGAGTCGAATCTCGGCTGGTATAGCACTTTCGCACGAGACCCAGTGAATGGTGCCTTTGACTTTGCGACCATTGAATCCACTACCGCTCTTGGTTTCCGGGTCATACGTACAGTGTAACTCAACAACGTTTCCCTGCTCATCTTTGATGACCTCGTTACAGGTCACAAAGTAGGCATCTTTCAGACGCACTTCATTGCCAGGGTAGAGTCGATGGTATTTCGGTGGTGGAACCTCCATGAAATCTTCTTGCTCGATATACACCTCGCGAGAAAAGGGGACCTTTGTCGTGCCCATCTCTGGCACTTCGGGGTTCAACTTTACCTCGAGCCATTCGACTTGACCTTCGGGGTAGTTCGTAATGACCACCTTCAGGGGGCGGATGACAGCCATGGTGCGCGGTGCGCGTAGGTTCAAATCCTGTCGCACGTGGTGTTCGAGCAGCTTGTAATCGACCTCGCCCCCGGACACAGTAATGCCTAGTTCCTCGATAAACGACCGAATCGCCTCAGGTGTGAACCCACGTCTGCGCAGCCCTGAAACCGTCGGCATCCGAGGGTCATCCCAGCCGTCGACAAGTTTGTCATCGACGAGTTTTTTGAGGTACCTCTTGCTTGTGACGGTGTTGCTCACGTTTAACCTGCCGAACTCGTATTGATGAGGCACGTGCGGCATCTCGCATTCTCTGACCACCCAGTCGTAGAGCGGACGCTGGTCTTTAAATTCCAGCGTGCAAAGAGAGTGAGTCACGCCTTCAATGGCGTCCTCAAGCGGATGGGCATATGCATACATCGGATAAATGCACCACTTGTCTCCGGTATTGTGGTGCACAGCATGGGAGATGCGGTAGAGCACCGGATCGCGCAGGTTTACGTTCGGCGAAGTCATGTCAATTTTCGCGCGCAGAACCTTTTGACCGTCCTCAAACTCCCCTTTGCGCATGCGCTCGAACAGGTCAAGGTTTTCTTCGACCGTGCGGTTACGGAAGGGACTGTTTTGCCCGGGTTCGGTCAAAGTGCCGCGCGTTTCACGGACCTCATCCGCAGACTGGTCATCGACATACGCCATCCCTTTTCGAATCAGCAAAAGAGCGCGTTGGTACATCTCTTCGAAGTAATCTGATGCAAAAAACAGCCCGTCCCACTTGCAGCCAAGCCACGCTACGTCTTCTTTAATGGCGCTGACGTACTCGGCGTCTTCTTTGAGCGGATTGGTATCGTCGAAGCGGAGGTTTGTTTTGCCGCCGTAGTCCTCTGCAACCCCAAAGTTGATGTAAATGGCTTTTGCGTGTCCAATGTGCAGATATCCATTCGGTTCAGGGGGGAACCGTGTGACGACTTCTGTAACGCGTCCTGCCGTCAAATCTTCGCTGATGGTTTCTCGAATGAAGTCGGATGAACTCGATGTGTTCTCCATGGTACCAACCTTTCGATGTATGGCGATATCAACAGTTCTTTCTATAATAACAAATTTGGACTCCGGTCAGCTATTGGTCTGACAGCAGACGTCTGCCTGTCCCACTGACAGCACGAAACCACGGATCAAAAGCCCCGTGGTTTCGTGATTTACGATTGATGTCTGATGGGATGTTTGCGCACTCACCAAATGCGCTGTTACAGAAGGTCATACCCCGGCAACGTCAGAAAATCGACAAAGTCATCTGTGACGGTCAGGCTGTCAAACAGTTCCGCTGCAGCTTCACAGCCGCCTGTTTCGTATGCATCGTCGCCAACACTTTTGCGTATGTTGGCGAGTTCTTCAAGAGCGGTCTGGCGGAACAAGTCGACAGTAACTTTTCGACCATCGGCCGTTATCCCCTTCGGATGATGCATCCATTGCCACACCTGGGCACGTGAGATTTCGGCGGTAGCAGCGTCCTCCATCAGGTTAAAGATAGGGACTGCACCAGACCCTTTCAGCCAGGCTGCGATGTACTGGATGCCAACGCTAACATTGGTGCGCAGTCCCGCTTCTGTAATCGTACCTTCCGGTACCGCCAGCAAGTCAGCCGCATACACCGTGACATCGGCGCGCTTGCGATCTACTTGATTCGCCTGCGGCATCAGTCGATTAAACACCTCCATCGCCACCGGTACCAGCCCAGGGTGCGCAACCCATGTCCCGTCGTGCCCGTCCCCAGCTTCTCGTTCCTTGTCGATGCGTACCTTCATGAGGGCGTCTTCGTTTGCGACAGGGTCGTTCTTAATCGGGATTTGTGCCGCCATGCCGCCAATCGCAAACGCATTGCGGCGATGACAGGTTTGTATGGTAAACAAGGTATATGCCCGCATGAAAGGGACCGTCATAGTGACCTGACTGCGGTCTGGCAGAATCATTTCAGGTTGATGGCGGAATTTTTTAATGTAGCTAAAGATGTAGTCCCAGCGTCCGCAGTTGAGCCCGGCGGCGTGATGACGCAGTTCATAGAGAATTTCGTCCATTTCAAACGTGGCCAGGATAGTTTCGATGAGTACGGTTGCTTTAATCGTGCCGTGCGGGATGTCGAGGTGCGCCTCTGCGTATGTGAATACGTCATTCCACAACCGCGCTTCAAGATGGCTTTCAAGCTTTGGCAAATAAAAATAGGGTCCTGAGTGATTACTGAGAAGGGCGCGTGCATTGTGGAAGAAATACAGCCCAAAGTCGAATAAACTGCCCGATACCGGTTCCCCGTCGACAAGAACATGCTTTTCGACAAGGTGCCAACCGCGAGGGCGAACAATCAATGTTGCAATATCGGGGTTGAGCGTATAGTGCTTGCCTTCCGGACTCGTGTACTGGATGGTGCGACGAATAGCCGCTTTTAGATTTACCTGTCCGGAAATTGTGTTGTGCCAAGTGGGAGAGTTTGCGTCTTCAAAATCGGCCATGAAACACTTGGCACCTGAGTTGAAGGCGTTAATCACCATTTTCGGGTCACTGCTTGGTCCGGTAATTTCGACACGTCGGTCCTGAAGATCGGCTGGAATGGGGTCAACTGTCCAGTCTCCAGTTCGAACATGGGCGGTCTCGGGCAGAAAATCGGGAAGGCGGCCCGCTTGTATCTGTTCCTCTCGCTCCTTTCGCGCAAGCAGCAATGATTTTCTCCGAGCGCCAAATGTCCGTTCCAGTCCAACCACAAAGTCGAGTGCGTCTGGCGTCAGAATGTCCGCATATTCCTGTGTGTAGCTTCCTTGAATCGTGACACCGTGAGGCGCTTGGTAAGCGTCAGCCATGAGAACTCCTCCTGTTCATTACGTTTATCCCGTTGCGCTTGTATTGTCCTGTCGTTTTTCTGTTGAGCGCTTGAGGTATTTAGATTTCGTGACTTAGTCAACTACGGATTCGCTCCATTTGCGGATTTGCTTCGTTACCTGTTTGCTTACAGAATACGCTTGATTGTGCATTGTAGAATGGTGTTCTGTGTACCAGAACGCGCGCTGCCTTTTGTCGAGAGACCCAGGGGGCCCGGGTTGCCGCAGTGCAGGCGGCAACCCGAATGCAATCGAATGCAATCTGGAGTCGACCAGGAGTCGACCAGGAGTCAACCCGAACGCAATCTGGAGTCAACCCTGACCATCAGACCCGCTTCAGAATCAGCCCTTCGGCACCATTCCGCTAAGTCCATGCGCCTGCAGGACGACCAGGATACCCAAGATGACGGTCAGGATAATGCTGTGGATAAATGTTTTACGAATGACCAATCCTTCTTTACCACGCAGTTCACCTGTAGAAACACCCGTTGTAACGTTTTGCGGAGAAATCATCTTGCTCATGACCGCACCGCTCGAATTGGTTGCAGCCATCAAGTATGGGTTGAGGTTGAGCTTGTTGGCGGCGACGACCTGCAGGTTGCCGAACAAGGCGTTCGACGACGTGTCCGAGCCTGACAGGAAGCAGGCAATCCAACCGAGAAATCCGGAGAAAAACGGGAACAAGGCACCGAGAGCAGCCACTGCAATTCCAAGCGTGTAGGCCATGCCAGAGTAGTTGTAGAGGTACGCTAAGCCGACGATACACATGACGGTGATAATCGGGAACACCAGTTGCCGCCACGCATCCGCAGCAGCCAGCCAGAAATCTTTCACGCTTGCGCGCAGAAACAGTGCGCTGATGATGACCGCGGCGAGGATAGCTGTACCTGTACCAAGCGGTTGAAAACTCCAAACGGCAGCATATGCCTTGTGATACAAAGTCAGATAGACTTGGTTGTTTAGTCCGGGCCACTTCACATTCTGTTGTCCGATGCCGGCAATTTTGAGGAAGGTCCACACGATGACAACCACCGTCACGGTCAGCCACGGCACCCAACCGCGCCACGCACCGGCACTCTCTACGTCACGTTCTGCCGTTGCTGCGCTTTCCATTGCTGCATTCGTGTGTGCGTAGGACTGATAATTCCCAGTGTCTTTGGGATGCCAGACGCGCGTAAATCCGACGATACAGATGAGCGACACGAGAGCGGCTAAGACGTCAGGCAATGCGGGACCGACGAAGTTAGAAACAAGGAACTGCGTGACGCTGTAGGACAGGCCAGCCACCAGCGATACAGGCCAAACTCCCTTTAACGCCTTCCAGCCGCCCATCACGAGGATGACGTAGAACGGAAGAATAAATGCGAAAATCGGCAACTGTCGACCGACCATCGCGGAGAGCGCGCCTACGTGCAGGTTCGTTACTGCACCAAGAGTGACAATCGGGACACCGAGAGCTCCGAAGGCCACGGGCGCCGTATCGAAAATGAGTGTATAGACGACTGCATCAAGGACGGGAAAACCAAGCCCGACGAGGAGCGCAGACGCAATCGCGACGGGCGTGCCAAATCCAGCGATGCCTTCCATCAAAGCACCAAAACTAAAAGCAATAATCAGTACCTGGATGCGCCTGTCTGCCGTCGCGTAGTGATACATCCAACGCCGGAACTGGTCGAACGAGCCGGTCCGTTGGCTCAAGTTATATAGCCACATTGCTGCAAATACAATCCACATGACTGGCCAGAGTGCAAACACCATACCATTTCCGAGTGAAGATAAAGCAAGGTGGGTAGGAATCTTCCAGACCGACAGTGCGATAATGAAGCCAATCACGAGACCGGACAAAGCAGAGATCCAGGCCGGAGCCTTCACGATACCGAGCAGGACCAACACGACCAGGATGGGAACCATTCCAAGGAGGAACGACAACAGCGTCGATCCACTGACAGGCAGCAGCAATTGGTGGAACAATCGATTCATGCCTCCTTCATCTTTGACTGCAAGCGCTTTCTGGCGGTGGAAATGTAGCGTGATGCGTTGACCCGCACCCCTCCTTTATCATGGTCTTGCAGGGAGTCAAGTACGTCTTTTTAAAAGTCAAGCACGGCCTTTCACAAGCACGGCCTTTCACCTTTCAAAGGTATTGTATTTGGAAAATTGCGAATATACAATTGGTAGGGAACAGAATTCTGCTATACAGAACCGGTTGCAACATGCTGGCCCTCATACAACAAATTTGGAGGAATTGAGCGTGACGCGTTTCGATGGAACGGAAGCTCCTCACGACATCCAGGACATCTTGTCAGAAATTTTTGATGATAGCGCTAGGGGTCTGATAGAAAACGGGAACGATTTGCTGCAAAGCGGGCAATCAAGAGCGGTTGTGTGGGTTGAGCCGGACGACGAAACACAGATGGCAGATGTGTTCAGCATGGCGAGCGAACACGCGTGGAAGGTCGCCATCGTTGGCGCAGGGACGCAATTGGCCGCTGGCCGACCGGGAGAGTCGGTCGACGTGGTGGTACGTACGTCCCGGATGAACCGCGTCTTGGAGTTTGCACCGGGGGATTTGGTGGTAACTGTGCAGCCTGGTGTGAGGCTCGAAGACTTGCAAGCGGTGCTTGCCGGGGAAGGGAAAATGCTCCCACTCGACCCTTGGGTCAATGAGAAGGCGACAATCGGCGGCATTGCAGCTTCTGGCATCAGTGGACCGAGGCGGGCTCTCTATGGCACGGTTCGCGACATGGCGATTGGGCTGCGGGTGGTATACCCCGACGGACAGGTCATCCGCACCGGGGGCAAGGTCGTCAAAAACGTCGCCGGGTACGACCTGACAAAGCTGTTCATCGGATCGTACGGAACTCTTGGGGCCATGTCTGAACTGACCTTCAAGCTGCGGCCTGCGCCGCTCCATCGTGAAACAGTGCTGCTGTATGGCACTCTGGAGCAAATTACCCGCGTTCAGCGCAGATTACTCACATCCGTGTTGATTCCGTCACGTGCAGAGGCCATCTATCGAGAGGCAGAGTGGGTACTCGCAGTGGATTGCGATGAGAATGAAACTTCAGCCCGGTATCAGACAGACCAACTGTTTACCCTCGCAAAATCTGAAGGTATGTCCTGTGACGTGCGCAGAGGTGATGACGCGGACAACTGGTGGACCCATGCACGGCGCTTGGCATTTGACGCGAGCCTCGTGGTTCGAGTGTCCGTGCCGCCAACAGAGTGGGCAGTCCTTGCTGACACGGTCAGTCAACTTGCGCAGAGGCTAAAAGAGCGTCATGAGGCTGGAGCAAAAAGGGAATTCCTTGCTGATGACCTTACTATGCGGTACGGAGAAATGGTTGACCGTCGTGAACCTTTTGATATAATCCACACCTTTGGCGTGACCGTCGGGGTAGGGCGCATTTTTCTCACAGGTATCTCGGAGCAAGAGGGTGTGGATACCGTTGCAAAGTTGTACGAGTCGACCAAGCGACGCGGTGGCACTGCCGTCGTTGAGCGAGCGGACTACGGCATCAGGCAGCGCATTGACGAGCTTCGAGATGTTGCTGCCACGCGAGGGCTGTTTCAGCGCATCAAGCAACAAATCGACCCAGGTTGCGTACTGCGCGAAGGAATCCATGCGGGGGGAATTTGAATGACAAAGCTAGAGCCGGAACTGGTTCAGATGTCGCAACAGACGTCGTTTCAGTTTAGTGATGCGCCAGAAGAGGACAAATACTCCGTCTGTGTCCACTGCGGATTTTGCCTCGAGGTGTGCCCGACATACCAGCAACTTGGTGACGAGAATCACTCCCCGCGTGGGCGCGTGCTGCTGATTAAAGAGGCTGCAGAGGGAAAATTGCCACTCGATGATTCGGTGATAGATCCGGTCTTTACATGCCTCGACTGTCGGGCCTGTGAGACCGTTTGCCCGTCCGGCGTGCAGGTGGGATCGCTGATTGAGACTGCTCGCGGCCAGGTCTACGCAGCCAAACCTCCGACAGGGAAGGCGGGTCTCTTGCATCGCTTATTTCTGCGAGAAGTCTTTCCTCACCCGAAGCGTTTGGAGCGAGTCGGCCAACTGATTCGGCTCTATCAGAAATCTGGCCTCAAAAAAATCGCGCACAGCACCGGTGCCCTTCGCCTCCTACCCGCAGGGGCTCGTGAGATGGAAGCGGTTGTCCCACAGATACCTGCGCAGTCAGCACGAGAGTCACTGCCCGAGCGGATGACCGCGTTCGAGCCAAAGAAAGGCACAGGGGCTTTGTTCACGGGATGCGTGATGGACGTATTCTTTTCCGACATTAACAAGGCGACCGCTCGAGTGGCGATGCGAAACGGCCTCGACGTCGTCGTCCCGAAGACACAGGTGTGCTGTGGGGCTCTGCAAATCCATGCCGGTGACCGAGAACAGGCTCGCAAGTTGGCCCGGCACAACATCGACGTGTTTCTCGAGTCGGGCGCAGACTACATCATCATCAATGCGGCTGGCTGCGGTGCAGCGCTCAAAGAATATCCAGACTTGTTTCACGACGATAATGTCTACGAGCAACGCGCGCACGAGTTCTCGGCTAAGGTCCGGGACATTTCCGAACTTCTGGTGGAGATTGGCTTTGAAGCCCCGGAGGGGCGTGTGGAGCGAACGGTAACCTACCACGATGCCTGTCATCTCTGCCATGCACAGGGCATTCGAGCGCAGCCGCGACAACTCCTTCGCTCCATCCCAGGACTGAAGTTGGTGGATTTGCCCGATTCAGAGCGTTGCTGCGGAAGTGCGGGGATTTACAACCTGACGCATCCGGAGATGGCGGGGGCACTGCTGGAACGAAAGATGGACGACATTCCGGAATCCGCAGAGGCAGTGGTCATGGGGAATCCTGGATGCATGATGCAGATTCGCCTGGGTGCCCACAAGCGCGAGAGACGTCTCGACGTATTGCACACGGTGGAACTGCTCGACCAAGCATACCAGGGAGGGGGGAACCCACGTGATTGAACAAGTAGAGGCTGCTGACAAAGGTGAACTCGTCGACGCTATGCAGCGCATTGTTGGCAAGCAAAACGTGATTCACGAGCCACATCGCCTACACGTTTTTAGCTGTGATGGGTATGTAGCGAAGCAGGCCATGCCACGAGCGGTCGTGTATCCCGGCGATACGGAAGAAGTGGCGGCGGTTGTCAGGTGGCTGCACCAGCACAAGATTCCGTTTTTACCGCGCGGCGCAGGCACTGGGCTGAGTGGTGGCGCCATCCCGCTGAACGGTGAAGTCATCATCAGTCTGGTTAAGATGAAGAAATTGCTCTCGGTGGACTTTGACAACCTGCGTGCGGTTGTCCAACCTGGACTTGTGAATTTAACCTTGACAAAGAAGATTATGGGCGACGGCTATTACTATGCACCGGACCCCTCGAGCCAGTCCGTCTGTACAATTGGCGGGAACCTGGCGGAAAACGCGGGCGGATCGCACTGCCTCAAATACGGTGTCACCACAAACCACATTGTGGCCGCAAAGTTTGTCTTGCCGGATGGAGAAGTCCTGGATGTGGGTTCCCCGTTTGGCGATCCGATTGGTTACGATATCCTCGGACTCATCGTCGGATCGGAGGGAACGCTTGGGATTGCAACCGAGATTACCGTACGGATTCTAAAGAAACCGCAGGCGGTGAAGACGGCCCTTGCGATGTTTGACAGGGTCGAGGATGCGTCGAATACCGTGAGCGCCATCATTGGCGCGGGCATTATTCCGGCTGCGATTGAGATGATGGATCAGTTAGCCATGCAGGCGGTTGACAAGAGCAATTACCACGTGGGCTATCCCACGGATATTGAAGCCGTACTATTGATTGAAGTGGACGGGTTGGCGGCCGGGCTCGAAGAAGACGCAGCGCGCATCGTCGACATCTGTGAGCAAAATCATGTACGGACGGTGAAAGTTGCGGAGGATGATGCAGAGCGCGCGCTCTGGTGGAGCAGCCGCAAGATGGCGTTTGGCGCGATTGGCCGCGTGTCACCGGACTACATCGTACAGGACGGCGTCATTCCGCGAACAAGGTTGACGGAAGTGTTGCAGCGGATTACCGAGATAAGCCGCGAGTCAGGTCTCGCTATTGCCAACGTGTTTCACGCGGGGGATGGCAATTTGCACCCGCTCATCTGCTACGACTCGCGAATTCCTGGCGAGACGGAGAAGGCGATTCGGGTCGGGTCCGAGGTTCTGCAGGTCTGCGTCGATGTCGGCGGAACCATCACGGGGGAACACGGCGTCGGAATTGAGAAGATAGAGGACATGCGCTACCAGTTTCGGGACGTGGATCTCCGTGCTCAGGTTGCGATTCGCGACGCATTCAACCCGCTTGACTTGTGTAACTCCGGGAAACTCATCCCAACGCCCGGCCGGTGTGCGGAAGTCAAGAATGCAAAGTGGACCATTGCGTCAAACGCGAAGGTGTTTGAGCGGCTCGAGGAACAGGCTGCGGTGACGAGACCGCACAGCGTAGGTGATGGTCACCATCTGCCAGCGACAGAGCCGAGGAGCGGATCGGGGGATGGGTTCTGACATGGAGGACTACACAGTAAAGTCAGTTCACAAGGCATTTGCCTTGCTGGACGTCATGAGCGAGTACCCGGAAGGGGTCAGCATTACAGTCCTCGCCAAGCGCGTAGACATGTACAAGAGTACGGTCCACCGCCTCATTTCGACGATGATGCTCCACAATGCTGTCGAGCAAGACCTGGAGACTGGCAAATACAAGCTCGGTTATGGACTTCTTGACTTGGGGATGCGTTTGTTGTCGTCCATCGACCTTCGCCGTGAGGCTTTGCCGTATTTGCAACAATTGGCCACGCAAGTGAATGAGGTCGTTCATCTGGCATTCCTAGACCGTGGAGAAGTAGTCTACATCGAAAAAGTGGAGAGCCCGCAGACCATTCGCATGCATTCTCGAGTTGGAACACATGTCCCCGTACACGCGACAGGGCTGGGTAAGGCGATACTTGCCTTTTTGCCGCCGCGTGAAGCTATCGGTATCATCGATAGATACGGACTGGCACAGCTGACGGAACATACGTTAACGGATCGTGAGGTATTCCTGCGCGCACTCGAGACGACGCGGCAAACCGGCTTTGCCTTTGACCTTGAAGAGCACCAACTTGGTGTCTGTTGTGTCGCCGCGCCCATTTGGGACAGCAGCGGGAAAGTCGCTGCAGCGTGCAGTGTATCGGGGCCGAGCATTCGCATGGACATGGATAGGCTCAGTGAACTCGTCCCATTCGTGAAGTCAACAGCTGCGGACATTTCAAGGCGGATGGGTTATCACGCGGGCGTTGTTGACGTGGACACTCTGTCACGTGACCTGCGGGCCTAGGTTGCCGGGAGGCTGGGAGGCTGGGAGGCTGGGAGGCTGGGAGGCTGGGAGGTGTGGGCGGCTTGCCGATCCGATGCTCGCTTACGCACCCATGGTGCGTAAGGTCCGCTCATTCAGCCAATCCGGGACTAACCACGGGGTACCCTCCAAACCTTAAGAATCAAAAGTATCGTTACGTCAGAAGATGTGGGGGTATCGGGATGGGTCCTAGGATACAGGATGATAGTTACGATACCCGTATGGCTACGAATAGGGATACGAAGGTAGCGCTATTTTCATTACATACCCTGCAGGGTATGGCTTTAAGTATAGAGTTGATACTTGAATTTGGCCGTATACCCGCTGGGGTATGTGCTATGTCACGAACTTGGGTAGGGGGGTATGACGGCAGTGCTTACGCACCCACGGTGCGTAAGCACTGCTCATCCGGCCACTCCGACGACCTCTTACGCACCCATGGTGCGTAAGCACTGCTCATCCAGCCACTCCGACGACCGCTTACGCACCCACGGTGCGTAAGCAACGCCCGTTCTGCCGATTTTAATGCTCCCTTACGCACCCACGGTGCGTAAGCAACGCCCGTTCTGCCGATTTTAATGCTCCCTTACGCACCCACAGTGCGTAAGCAACTGCAAGTGAATCGACAGTCTTTGGGAGGGAGTTATCCAATGGGACCTTTCATCATGGCGAAGTCATGCGACCCAATTCAAAATCAGCGATTACTTGACCTCCAGCATGTCTTTCATCCAACCGACCATGTTTTGGTTGTAGCGCGATCGGATGCTGTCGGTGTACTCCATCGCCTTCATCTGCCCACCGTCCATTAAGATGGCGAGATCTAGCAGGGGTTCCACTTCGTCGATCTCGTGAGTGGACATGACGACGGTTTGTTTCTCCAGGTCGACAAACGAGATGAGCCCCTTCATGATGGATTGTCTAACTAGCGGATCGAGGCCCGACAATGGTTCGTCCATGACAATCAACGGGACTTCGCGGGACACTGCAAGGACGATTTTGAGCCGGCCGAGGTTGCCTTTGGAAAGGGTCCGGACCCCCTGGGCAGGGTCTAACTGCATGAACGTCAGCATCTCATAAGCTTTATCTCGGTTAAAATCGGAAAATATGCCGCTGTAATAATCGACCATTTGACCGACTGTATAGAATGAGTACACCGCTGCGTCGTCTGACAGAAACGAAATCTGTGTCCCTAGTCTGCGGTTCATGCGTTGGGCGTTGTACAAAACCTCACCAGTGGTGGGATGCAATAAACCCGTCATCATGCGTAAAATCGTTGATTTGCCGCTGCCGTTCGATCCGATGAGACCTACGACCTTACCGCTCGGCAGTTCGCATGTCAGGTTGTAAACGGCATCCCTCAATTGGTAACGCTTCGATACGTTCTTAAATGCGATAATCGTGCGTTCCATCGAATATCCTCCTTAAACCTCTGTGTCTGCCGCAAACTTGGGCATCCGCTGTGAGTCAACAGCGCTTTCCAGTGAGCGGGCCATACGCGACGCTTTTGTGCGGGTCTTTTATGCCTCGTCCGACGTGTCTTTTTTGAGGTGTTCTTGCAATCCCGCGATGATTTCCTGCGGCGTAAATCCCATCTCGGACATGTCACCCAGAAAGGCGGTAATATGTTCAACCATAAGCTCATCCCTTAAGGCGTTGAGTCGGTCGGTGTCTTCAGTCACAAATGACCCTTGCCCGCGCTTCGCTTCTATCACGCCCATCCTTTCCAGTTCCGCGTAAACGCGTTGTATTGTGTTCGGATTGACTCCAGACTCCAGAGCCATGTCGCGCACTGAAGGCAGTTTTTCACCGGCAGTGAGATGCCCTCTTACGACCTGGCGACAGATGCGCTGGACGAGTTGAAAGTAAATCGGTTGCGACGGGTTGAATTCATCTGGCACGTTTTACACCTCCACGTGGCGATCGATGAGTCGACCACTGACGTAGAACAAAACCAGCATGACGATGAGGTCAAACACGATGTGCCCAGAAGTGATAAGAAAGTCGTTATGATTCGTAATCACGGATTGTACGTGTGACGGAAACAGTGACATGGCGTGAAATTTGCCCCATCCAAAGAGAGACTCATAGAGTGCAGTGTGCTCAAACGCGCCGAGTCCCCAGGTTGCAATCACAATGAGTACGAGCCCCACCAACCAACTGAACTTGTGAAGGTGCTTCTTGACTGCTTTCACGCACAGATAGACGGTACTGACCCATAAGGCCGTGTACATCCCGAGAAACAGCAGCGTCACCGTCGCGTACAATCCGACCCGCGGCATCTCATTTTGAATAACCACCGCGTATTCACGCTGAATCGAATCCATGGTTGCCATTGCGCGGCTTAGGTCAATGCGGAGCATAATAAACGCGAGCAGGTCGGCAACGACAATAAACAAGAGGCCTCCGACAAAACTGGTTACCAGTTTTGAAGTCAGCATTCCCCAACCTGACTCTGGGGTTTGCAGCCACAATGAAGGAGTTCTTTTCATCTCCGTGTTAAGCCCGCGATACAACCCGGCGGGGAGAACAAAAAAGCTGCCCATGACCATCATGATTGCAAGCGCCGTTGCAACGGATGGGTTGAATGTGCCTGTGTAACTGGATACGGCAAGAGCCATACCAATGACCAGCATGACACCGACTCCAGTCAACCATCGATTTCTCATCATGCGCAGATCCTTACGTACCAACGTCGATAAAGTCGACATGACAATCCCTGCCTTTGTATTAGTGTTCTAGGTGAATAGTACACTAATACGGAACGATGGTCAAGAGGCCACCAGCACGGAAGCCTCGCTTTATCGAGTGTCGCTGGCAAGTTTCTTCTTGACGCCATCCACTGACCTGTGAGGCATGCGTGTACGTGAGATGAAATGTCGCGGCACAAACTTACGTTGGGTAAGGGGAGTGAGGTTTGGTCAAGAAACGGCGTGGGGTGGGCAAGTGTATTGAGAGCGCAGCAAATATCTGCCTGGTTGATGCGTGATTTACGTCGCCCTGACGGTTACTGCGACTGTTGTTCAGCCTTTGTCAACCTCTTACATGCGTAGAGTCGTTCATCGGCGATTTGATAGCATGTCTCGAGCGAGGAACCGTCCAAACCCCACCTGGCCCCTCCAACACTAGCGGAAAGTCCATGTGATTCGATTTCAACAGCTTCTCTGATTCGAAGCATGACGGATTCTGCATCGGCTTCATCTGATTGGACTGCCACTGCAAACTCATCTCCACCAAGACGCGCTACGAGGTCGGTCGTACGGACGTTTCTTCGAATAATTGCCGCGACTTCACGAAGTGCTTCGTCACCGGCAGGATGTCCCTTCGTGTCATTCACCAATTTTAAATCGTTGAGGTCAATCAGACCGAAAATCAAAAAGCGCTCTTTTTCTCGACATTCATCGACGAATTGAGGGAGCCTGAACTCGAGGCCGCGCCGATTCAGCAGTCCGGTCAGGAGGTCCCGTTGACTCGCTTCTTCTGCGAGCCGATTTGTGAGAATTAAATCCAGTGCCAGGGAAATTTGGGCTGCACACGCATCCAGTAATGCCATACGAGTGAACAGCGTTAATCGGTCCACAGCAGCTTGTGTTTTAGCAACAACAATGGCGCCGAGTGTTTGTTCTCTCGAGATGAGCGGCCAGATACCAATTTCGAGGAGTCCATAGTGTCCCCAGCGCAGTTGTAATTCCTGAGGCATGTCTTCAGCCAGAACCCAGCGCTCCATGAGCGGAGTCAACATGTCAAGTTTGGTCGCAACCACTTCTTCCATCAGTGCCTGCAATTCCGCGATGTCGTTCGCGAATGCCCCCCAAGGAACATACACTGTAGGCTTTTGCGGTGTTACGCCAAGCAGCATCGCTCGCTTGCTGTACACAAAAAAACCAGTGTCAGCATCTGCAAGTTCCTGCAAATCTGCCGCAGCTGTCTCAAAGAGCTCCAGCCCGCGGCGTGCCCGTGACCACTCTCTAGAACGGTGAAGGAATTGCCGCAATACATTTACACTCACCCTGAGACCCCCTGAACCCATACTACCCAGATTGAGCACTCTCTTGTTGATACATCTCCACCCATAAATCCAGGCAATTCACCAATTATGAATATTCTTCCTTGATTTTCCGTCTCGTTTTTGACTCTTTTTCGACAAGAGTCCCTCATTTCCTCTTTCGTTAGCCATCGATGGTAAACATGTAGGGAGTTCTTTTGCGGCAGCACCTTGTTCATCTTGTTGTCATCCCTTGTTAATCTCTGTGAGCCTACGATGCTTGTGGTGGTATTGGCGAACACGACAGCCAATACCGTGGCTGGCGTGCTGAATATTGATCCACATGAATATGCAATTTGACATATCGCACGAAAGAGTGTATGCTGAAGACGTTCATGAGCCATAACAATTCATGTAAACATGTTGAGCCGTTCTTTTTGCGCCTCAAATGGGTGCAGAAAAGAATGGCTATAAATTTTTAAGTAATGAACAAAATTTTGCTCGACGAGCACAGGAGGAATTGCATTGCAACAAGGTATCGTGAAATGGTTTAACTCAGAAAAAGGCTTTGGTTTTATCCAGGTTGAAGGCGGCGAGGATGTATTTGTGCACTTCAGCGCCATTCAAAGCGATGGTTACAAGACCCTTGAAGAAGGCCAACGTGTAACGTTTGACATCGTTCAAGGTCCGAAGGGCCCGCAAGCAGCTAACGTTGTTGGCTAAGTGATGGAATGTCGGGACTGTCCTCTGGTACCAACCGGAAGGACAGTCCTTTCTTTTTATAGTGCGTCTGTCATTGGGCGCGCGTCCGTCATTGACAGCGCCTCAGTCATTGGCGGATGGGAACCACACTGACAACTGAGCACGGAAGAGGAGGTCATTGCATGGGAAACTTCGGAAACCGCAGAAAACCCTTGGCAGAACAGGTATTCGCCGACAAGATGATATGGCAATGCACTACGTGCAATTGTTGGTCGCGGGAAGAGTTTGTCTATGTGGATGAACCAACTTGTCCGATGTGCCATGGCAAGATGGTACATGAGCAAAAACATATTCGGATTGAATAGCCAGAACCATTACGGAGCAGAACATCCCGTGGGCTTGTCTGACATCTCGCACGTGCTGCTATCGGAATACTAAATATCCATATTGTATTCAGACTTTTTTTCGTACGATGATGACCACAAGCCATATAAGCGGAAAGGTGAGGAACATCGAAGAATTGCATGCGGACTGGCGCAAAGATATTGAGCCTTATCAAAGCCCCAATTTGAAAAAGAGTGTGTGGCAGTTGCTAAACACTGTCGTCCCCTTTTTCGCCCTCTGGGTCGCGGCCTATTTAAGCCTGTCTCTGTCGGTTTGGATTGCCGTGGCGTTAACGATTCCTGCAGCAGGTTTTTTAGTTCGCATCTTTATTATTTTTCACGATTGTTGTCACCATTCTTTCTTCAAGAGTCATCTTGCCAACGAAATTGTCGGCATAGTGACCGGGATCTTGGCTTTCTTCCCGTACCATCAGTGGAAGTACGAACACAACGTCCACCACGCGGGCAACGGCAACTTAAATCGAAGAGGCGTTGGCGATATCATGACGTTAACCGTACAGGAGTACCAGGCGCGGTCTGACTTTGGAAAACTCTTGTATCGGTTATACCGTAATCCCGTCGTGATGTTTGGATTCGGTCCAATTTACCTGATATTGTTGCAATATAGATACAACCGAAAAGGTGCGGGTCGTAAAGAGAGGCTGAACACTTATCTTACGAATGCGTCACTGATTGCCCTCGTTGTTGCCCTCTGTTATTTGCTGGGATGGAAACAATTCCTTCTCATTGAGGGTCTCATCCTTTACATGTCCGGGATGGCAGGCATTTGGCTGTTTTACGTACAGCACCAGTTTGAAGACAGCTACTTTGAGAAAGCTGAAAACTGGGATTACGTTAGTGCGGCGCTGCGCGGTAGTTCTTTTTATAAACTGCCAAAGGTGCTGCAGTGGATGACGGGGAACATTGGCTTTCACCACATCCACCATCTTGGCCCGAGGATACCGAATTATCATTTGCAGCGCCTGTACGAGCGTAATGCCTACCTGCAGACGGTCCCGACCGTGGGACTGTTATCAAGTTTCCGTGCTCTTCGGTACCGCCTCTGGGATGAAGACACGAAACAATTTTTAAGCTTCCGCCGTGCACTCGGGCGTATGAAAGTACGGAATCTGAAAAAACCTCTGTATCCCGCAAGCAAGTGACCAGCATATCACAGTAGACTTTGAAACCGCCTTAACTGACGAAAGTTTGATTGCAAGCCCCTGACTCACTTGGGGCTTGTTTTCCTGTGTTCCGCCTGTCGCCTCTTGGCACTGTGCCGATGCATCGATGACAAACCAAGGCCTCTTTGACCTTCCAGGGTGAGCGGCATCCCGTCTTGCCATGTGCTGATGCAACGGGTCAGCATCAGCACGTCTTGGCATACGCATTGTAATAGGTGATGCGTCATGCCAATGGACTGGGTGACACCGATTATCTCTGGAGCAGCAGGTGTCATTGGAGCATCTGTCGGGGTTCTCGGAAACGCAATACACGCTCGAACACAGAGCAAGTTAGGTGAGAGGTACCGAGCGCAGAAAATGACGGAATCGAAATTTATGGTGTACAACCAAGTCTTGGACATTAATGGTCGCATCCCCGTCCTTGAACCGGGCCACGGGGACGGGTGGCGTCCAGACCTCTATGTGAAACACGTTCGTCCGGTCTTGTTTCAAAACTTGCATTTACTTGATGCGAGGGTGCGAGAGCAAGTGAGGACGATTGACAATCGCTTGCAACTGAAACGCTGGGATTTAATGGACCTTGCCGAGGAGGCAGATGAGACGGATTATATATACTACTTCGATCTCATTGTCCTGATTGAGGAGTCATATGTATCATTTCGGTGACAAACGAAGTCTCCCAATCATCGGCGGATTGAAAAAGACGCATTTGAAGCTATGATAGAAAAGGCAAACATGTCTATATAGAGCAGACGGACCCGTCTATTTGAAGCATGCGTTCGTCTGTATTGCGAATAGGGTATAAGAATTCAGGGAGCGTTGCGCAATGTCGGTTGTACGCATATGCAAAATATTTACGTTCGACGCAGCCCACCAGTTGACTGGGCACACTGGAAAGTGTGCCAACTTACATGGGCACACCTATACCTTAGAGGTGGTCATTGCAGGGGAACCGCATGGGCCTCTGCATCCATCCGATGAGGGTTTTGTTATGGATTTTGCACAATTGAAAAGCGTCGTCAAAGAAAAGATTGTTGATGTATTCGATCACGCTTTCCTCGCTATGGGCAACGAAGCGGCGATAGACACATTGCGTTTATCGGGATCGAAAGTAACCATCTTGGGATTTCGGACAACTGCAGAGAACATGGCGCTCTATATCTGCCATGAGCTTCGGGAAGCAGGTCTCCCCATCCATTCCGTAAAACTCTGGGAGACCCAGACTTCGTGGGCAGAGGTCTATGCAGCTGACATCCCGCCACAAGGGCCAAAGTATGGTGCCGAGGGGGCGTGCGATGTTGAGTAAGATCCCGGTGATAGAACTCTTCGGCCCCACGATTCAGGGTGAAGGCATGGTGATAGGTCAGAAAACCATGTTTGTTCGCACTGCAGGATGTGATTATTCTTGTGTCTGGTGCGACTCTGCGTTCACGTGGAACGGAACGGAGAAGGATGCTACTCGCATGATGCATCCTGAAGAGGTCCTTGATGAACTGTTGGCCCTTGGTGGCAGTCGCTTTAATCACGTTACCATTACCGGTGGAAATCCTGCACTAATTGGCTCTCCGATGGCACGGTTCATTGACTTATGTCATCAGAGAGGGTACCGCGTTGGCCTCGAGACACAAGCAAGTCGGATGCAACCGTGGTTTCTCGAAGTGGATGACCTGACGTTGAGTCCCAAGCCGCCGAGTTCACGGATGAACACCGACTGGACGGAGCTCGACAAGATTGTCGCCACACTTGATGATAAGCGTGTGAACTTCAGCCTCAAAGTTGTGGTCTTTGACGATGCAGACATCGAGTACGCCAAAAACGTGTTTGCACGGTATCCGCATGTCACGCAAAAGTACGTACAACCTGGAAACGCGCGCGTCACTGAACTGGGTGACATTTCACAACACCTTCTCGAACGGTTAGCGTGGCTGTTTCAAGTTGTCATTGACAGACCAGAGTTCAATTCAGTTCGTGTGTTGCCGCAACTCCACGCCATGGTTTGGAGCAACCAACGGGAACGTTAACTTGTCCCGGGGTGAATTGTCTTCTGCATCTTGCCCCTCCGGTGTAGAAATCCCGACCTGGTACCCTATCCTACGGTACCAGGTCGGGTTCTGCGTGTTTTCCTCTCATTCGATCCCAAATGATGAATGCGATTTCAAAAAAATGAATTCGGTTACATCTACCGTTGATGTCAATATTTCTAACATATGCAGTTGTTGCACATCCCGATTCGTTGAATAATGAGAAAAAATGATGACCGGTGGTGAGGGAGATGTCCAACACAGCACTGACGCTTGGTCTGAACACAGTCTGGACGGTTCTAACAGCATCGATGATTTTCTTTATGGAGGGCGGATTTGCACTGCTTGAAGCGGGTTTTGTTCGCTCGAAGAACCATGTCTCAATCATCATGAAAGTACTGGCTGACTTGGTGTTTGGTGTGTTGGCATTCTTTGTCGTTGGATTTGCGTTGATGTTCGGTAAAAACTTTGGCGGCATTATCGGTTCGTCCGGCTTCTTTCTCTCCGGACAACTTGTACATTTGCCAACGACGATTCCACATACGGCGTTTTGGCTGTTCCAGGCAGCGTTTGCGGTCGCGGCCATCAGCATTGTCAGCGGCGCGGTCGCGGAACGGATGAACTTCAAGGCATATTTGCTCTATATCGTGGTCATGACAGCTGTCATTTACCCGATTTCTGGTCACTGGGTCTGGGGCAGCGGCGGATGGCTGGGCAAACTCGGAATGGAAGACTTCGCCGGATCGACCGTGATTCACGCCATGGCTGGCTTTGCTGCACTGGCTGGTGCACAACTGATTGGCCCACGCATTGGCAAGTTCGGAACAGGTGGCCGACAGGTCTCGTTTGCACCGAGTAATCTCCCCCTGGCGGCCATCGGAACGTTTATTCTCTGGTTCGGTTGGTTTGGTTTTAATGCAGGCAGCACGCTGAACGCCGAGGCGTCTGACATCTCGCAAATTGCGGTAAACACCCTGTTGGCATCGATAGCAGGCGGCGGCAGTGCGATGCTGTACACACTGTTTCGGAACAATCATGCCGATATCGGGGCCACAATCAACGGTGTGCTGTCAGGCTTGGTGGCCATCACTGCGGGTTGCGCGTTTGTTGCCCCGTGGGCGGCACTGCTCATCGGCACGGCTGCCGGTATCCTCATGATGCTTGGAACCGCGTGGTTGGAGCGGTTGCGCATTGACGATCCGGTTGGCGCCGTGCCCGTTCACGGACTAAACGGGGTGTTTGGCACATTGATGGTCGGGCTGTTTGCCACGAAGGGCGGACTGCTGACCACCGGTCACTGGCACCTGCTTGGCGTCCAGTTTCTCGGTACATTGGTCATTAGCATTTGGGGCTTTGGGATGACATTTGTTGCCCTGAAGGCAATTGGCGCCGTACTCCCACTTCGCGTGAGTGAGGCTGAAGAGGAAATCGGCCTTGACCTTAGTCATCACGGGACTGTGGCTATCTCTCTTGAAAACGTTCGTCGATCTGCTGCAGCCCACGGTGCCAAACGCGTACCAGCAAGCGCGAGGACGGGTCTCGTGTTTGAAGAGAGTGCCGAGCGCTAGTCGTGTCGTGAACAGCGACGGAGACTGTTCGAATGGGAATGACCAGTGCAAGTGACCAGTGCAAGTGACCAGTGCAAGTGGCCAGTGCGAGTGACCAGTGCAAGTGACCAGTGCGAGTGACCAGTGCGAGTGACCAGTGCGAGTGACCAGTGCGAGTGACCAGTGCGAGTGACCAGTGCGAGTGACCAGTGCGAGTGACCAGTGCAAGTGACCAGTGCAAGTGACCAGTGCAAGTGACCAGTGCAAGTGACCAGTGCAAGTGACCAGTGCAAGTGACCAGTGCAAGTGACCAGTGCAAGTGACCAGTGCAAGTGACCAGTGCGCGGTGCGGCTGGCCACATCGCTGAATACCGGCACAGGAAATTAGCGCCAAACGTCTCGGGCAATCTCGACCACGTGCGCTAGCTTCGCCCACTGCTCATCTTCCGTCAACAAGTTTCCCTCTTCTGTCGATGCAAAACCGCATTGCGGGCTTAGACATAACTGATTGAGAGGCACATAACGCGTTGCTTCTGCAATCCTTCGCTTGACTTCTTTTTCCTCTTCGAGCGCCCCGTGTTTTGAGGTAACCAGACCGAGCACAATTTGCAGGTCTTTGCGCTTCACATAGCGAAGGGGTTCAAAGCCCCCAGCACGGTCAGTATCGTATTCAAGGAAAAATCCGTCAATATTGAGCCCTTCAAACAACGTCTCAGCCACGGGCTCATACCCGCCTGACGTAATCCAGGTAGAACGAAAGTTGCCACGGCAGATGTGCATGGTAATGCGCATGTCTGAAGGTTTATCGGCAACCGCTCGGTTAATGGTATTGGCGTAATGTGACATCAACGCGTCAGGGTTCAGGCCGCGTGCCGCAAGCTTTGCCCGCTCATCATCCGAGCAGAGGTACGCCCAGGCGGTGTCATCAAGCTGTAGATACCGGCACCCAGCCTCGTAGAACGACTGGACTGCCTTGGCATACGCTTGTCCGAGGTCATTAAAAAACTCGTCCAAATCCGGATAGACACCGTCAATCAATGTTCCGCGATAGTGAAGCATGCTCGGACTTGGAATGGTCATTTTGGCTACACTGCTGCCCGCTGTTTGCCTCAGAAACCGGAAGTCTTCGAGCATCGGATGGTTGCTAAAATTCACCTTGTCGACGACTCGAATCGCCTGAGCCTTGGCAGTACTGCCGTGAAATTGAATGCCCTCTGTTACATACCGTTCCACGCCATCGAGACCCTCAAGGAAGTCGAAATGCCAAAAGGCCCGCCTGAACTCCCCGTCCGTCACAGCAGTCAAGCCAATCTCTTGTTGCTTGCGCACAATGCGCACAATTTCTTCGTTTTCAATGTTTCGCAGTTGTTCGTGAGTGATGTCTCCAGTGAAATAGTCTGCTCTGGCTTTATGAATGCGCTCTGTTCTCAACAGGCTGCCAACCTGGTCAGCACGAAAAGGCGGCATTTGACGCGGACCGGCTGAAATCTCTGGTGCCATCTTGCAATCCCCTCTTTTCGCAGAACTATTTTTTCGAATAAAGTAAATACACGCTGTGTAGAAAATCGACCATCCCATTCATGATAGCGACTTTTCACTGGGAAATCCAAACGCTAACGGTATGTCTTTTACATCTGAGTGCGGTATGCTGAAGTTGGCAGTTACATTTGATAACCGGGAGGACGCTCATGACCAAATCCCTTCAAGATATCTCGTTTTCTGTTCTTGACCTTGCTCCCATAGTGGTGGGGAGTAATGCGGGAGCTGCCCTCCAGAACAGCCTTGACTTAGCAAGACACGCCGAGCAGTGGGGTTACACCCGCTATTGGGTTGCTGAGCATCACAGCATGCCTGGTATTGCGAGTTCAGCGACAGCCGTGGTGATTGGACATATTGCAGGTGGCACGTCAAGCATCAGGGTGGGGTCCGGCGGTGTGATGTTGCCCAACCACTCTCCGCTTGTCATTGCCGAACAGTTTGGGACCCTCGAATCTTTATTTCCGGGCCGCATTGACCTCGGACTTGGACGGGCACCCGGTACGGACCATTTGACGGCAAGGGCACTTCGTCGGGGACCGGATAGAAATGGGGAAGACTTTCCCGAGTTGCTTGCGGAACTCCGTTCCTATTTAGCTCCACCGGGAGAAATTCCTGTGAATTCCGTTCGAGCTGTGCCCGGCGAAGGGTTGGAAGTCCCCATCTGGCTTCTCGGGTCGAGCGATTTCAGCGCCCGACTTGCCAGTAAGCTAGGTCTGCCGTTTGGGTTTGCCAGTCACTTTTCACCAAACTTCACCTTGCCAGCCTTGGACTTGTACCGAAAGAACTTCCAACCTTCAGAGCAACTGAGTGCTCCTTACGCCATGGTAGGAGTCAATGTTGTCGCAGCCGAAACCGACGAGGAGGCACGTCGGCTGGCGACCTCCATGCAACTTCAGTTTCTCAGCCTGCTGCGCAATCGCCCGGGCCAATTGCGGCCCCCAGTTGATAATATCGACGATTACTGCACTGATTTTGAAAAGGCTGCTCTCGATGAGCGGAGTCGGTTTAGTATTGTCGGCAATCCTGAGACAGTCAGACGTGGGTTGCAGCTTTTTCTCGATGAAACGCATGCAGACGAGATGATTGTGAGCTCGCAAATTTACCATCATGAAGCGCGTCTTCGTTCCTACGAGATACTCTCAGAGGTGTTTCGCGGCGTCTAGGGGCTATGGACGTTGAACGCCGGGGTTGTGAATGTCTGATATTCGAAAGTCGACGATAGCGGTGGGGAGGAAGATTAGATGGTAAACCTGTTTTCTCCTGAGTTAAAGAGAAACCCATATCCCATGTATCAGGCGATGCGGCAGTCACAACCGGTCATGCACATGGAGTCTTTGGACATTTGGTCGGTGTTTCGCTATGCCGATGTAAAGACAGTTCTGTCTGACCATACTCGCTTTTCCTCGCAGTACGGACGTGCGCCAGATATGGACGACAGTGCGTCATTCCAGGCACGGAGAGGTTCCACGCTCATCACGACGGATCCGCCAAGGCATACGGATCTTCGTTCCCTGGTCAATCGGGCATTCACGCCCAGGGCCGTGGAGGCGCTTGAACCGAGGATCGCCGAAATCGCGAACGAACTCTTCGACAAGGTGGGGAATAGCGGAGAAATCGATCTTGTGAAGGATTTCTCCTACCCGCTCCCCGTTATCGTCATCGCAGAACTGCTCGGTATCCCAAGTCAAGACAGAGACCGATTTAAGCATTGGTCAGACGAAATTGTGGCCTCCGCCGACCAAGTGCTGGGAAAGACGGACGTTCAGTCAGACACTGCTCATCGTGAAATGGGAGCTTATTTCTATGAAATTCTTCAAGCCCGCCGTGCTCATCCGCAGAATGACCTGATTAGCGCACTCATTCAAGCTGAGGTCGACAATGAGAGACTGAGCGAAGAGGATATTCTGTCCTTTTGTTGGCTCTTGTTGGTGGCAGGTAATGAGACGACGACAAATCTGATTGGTAATGCGATGCTTACGTTGCTTGAGCATCCAGACCAACTCGCTCTATTACGCGAGAATTCTCATCTGCTCTCAGGTGCGATTGAGGAATCGCTTCGCTACAGGTCTCCCGTTCAGGCGATGTTTCGAATGACGACAGGGGACGTTGAAATTGCGGGACAGACGATTCCTGCTGGCAAACGGGTTGTTGCGTGGATTGGGTCGGCCAATCGCGATGAGGAAAGGTTTGTTGAAGCAGAGAAATTTGACATCACACGCAATCCGAATCCTCATATCGCGTTTGGTCATGGAATCCACTTTTGTCTGGGAGCTCCACTTGCTCGCCTCGAAGCTCGAGTGGCGCTGGCAGCGGCCCTGGAGCGCTTGCAGGATGTGTCTCGCGTCGATGATTCGCCGCTGGAACCGGCGAGAGGAATCATTGTGCACGGGGTCACCAGTTTACCACTCAGATTTTCGGCAAAGTAGTTTCTGACGCCACTACGGTGTGCGTCCACGACACGTGATCAGCGCTTAGCCGACCGAGCCGGTGCTTCCCTACGCATCCCCGATGCGTAAGGAAGCGCCTGTTAATTGACAGTTTCGTTGGGTCGCCAATAACGATCCCGCAACGCGTTATTCGCTCTAGCCGAAACACGTTCAAGTGGAAATAACGCGCTCGTGGCGCGCTATTTACTGAAACAGGTGAAAATAACGCGTTCACACGTCGCTATTGACTCAAGGTACAAACATAGCGCCTCCACAGCGCGTTATTTGTTGCAGGCACTATAGACCGAATCGGAAATAACGCGCTCACGGCGCGTTATTACAAACTACTGAGCAAACCAAGCTATGTGCACGCTCCACGTCCATGCTCCACGTATATTTACGCGTCCACGATTCCCCGGGGAGTCGAGCGAGTTTAAAGCCGCCAAGCCCCCCTCGCCAATCAAAAAACGGCGTGCCGAGCATTGCGGCACGCCGTTTTTAACACGTGGTTCTCCTATTCCTGTTCGTAGCCATCGACTACAACATCGAGTTTGCCCGTATCGGGATCGATGACAAGCCCGTGTACACGAACACTGTTCGGAATGAGCGGGTGGTTTCGAATCATCTCGACGCTTTCTCGCACACTGTCCGGAATCGATTCAATTCGTTGCAACCAGGCGTGCAAATCAACGCCTGCGTACTCCAGTGTGTGAATGGTTTCTTGCGAGATTCCGCGATTGCTCATCTTCTGAATGGTTTCCTCTGGATTAATGCTGCTCATGCCGCAACCATAATGGCCGATAACGCAAATCTCATCGGCGCCAAGGTCATATACGGCCACGAGAATACTGCGCATGATACTGCCGAAAGGATGTGAAACCACAGCACCGGCGTTCTTTACGAATTTCGCATCTCCATTTTTTAGGTTCATGGCTCTTGGAAGCAGGTCCGTGAGTCGGGTGTCCATACAGGACAAAATCACAAGTTTCTTGTCGGGAAATTTCGAGGTTTGATACTGCTCGTACTCTTTGCCTTCAACAAATTGACGATTGAACTCTAATATCTCCTCGAGACGAGTCACTGTGCATACACGCCTTTCCTTTTTGATGATGAAGAGACGACTGTTCTCTCCGCCAAAGATGATGAAGAGACGACGGTTCTCTCCTCCAAAATTGTATCACGAAGTGCGAGCCACCCTTGTTTGATGCGGCAATCAACTGCCTTTGATGCGACGCGGTCCTCTATTTCAAAATCCCTGAAACCGGACAAACCCTCATTCCGTCAACATATGTACAGAATCACAAAACACACAGTTACCGCCTGACGAGAGATTGCCGCAAAGCCTGCATATGTCGAACCCAGAATGAACACACGTACTCAGCACACATCCCATCCGATATTGAAAACATCCCACCAAATACCGCAAAAATCCTACTAGATGATATACCTGCAGATGCCGAGAAATCTCCAGACTCATCATTCTACGCAGCAATCAACGAGAGTAGATACGTCAAACCTGGCAACCGCAGCCACATCAACAACCGCAGCCACATCAACACACGCAGGCCAACCCACTACAGTCGGCGCATCGAACGCAACCGCTGGACTCACCACAGCAGTCGTCACAACCATTTCAGGCCAGGCAACCGTGAAAAGGGGTGATGCAGTGAAAAAGACACTTCGTTTCGCAGCCGTCTTGTCAACTTCGCTTTTACTGCTGGCGAGTCCTGCAGTGACGGCCTTCGCAGCATCGAACACCGACGCGAATACTACACAGGGAGTGAGTCGTCCATATCCAGGGTGGTTGACACTCTTCGGATCACGGGGGGGAGTTGTCAAGGAAATTCAGGCTCAACTGAACAAAGACGGATTTTCGGTTGGTCCGGTGGACGGCGACTTTGGTCCACTGACGCTCCACGGCGTGAAAGCATTTCAAGCCGCTCATCACTTGGTCACGGATGGAGTTGTCGGGCCGGTCACATGGGATGCACTGTTCCCACAAGGAGAGTCACCATTGGTTGCGGCGGTGCAAAGGTACCTTCAAACCCGAAACGATGTTGTGTCATTCGCAGTCTTTGATAAGCTGAATAACCAGACCTACGTGTATAACCCCTATGGGACTTTTGACACGGCGAGCACTGTTAAACCGCTCATATTGGCAACTCTCCTTCATCAGGATGAGGTTCGCCATGTGAAGTTGACAGCGACGGAAAACATATTGGCCATCCCGATGATAGAACAGAGTAACAATAGTGACGCTACGGCACTGTGGAACCTTATAGGGGGTTCGGTCGGCGTGCAGTCATTCGCAAATTTGGCTGGCATGCACAGCACTACAGCAGATAAGTACGGTTATTGGGGACTCACAACGACGACAGCGCTAGACCAGGTTCATTTAATGGAGGATTTTGCATATCCCAATCCGCTTCTTAGTGCTGCTGACAGAGCCTACGCCCTCAATTTGATGAGTCATGTGGTTTCATGGGAGCGTTGGGGAGTATCCGCCGGCGTACCATATACCGCCTATCTCGCTTTGAAGAACGGGTGGCTGCCACTCGCTACGGGAAACTGGGAAATCAATAGTGTCGGCTATGTCGATGGCGGGGGAAGGAATTACGTCATCGCCGTCTTAACTCGAAATAATCCAACAGAGCAGTACGGGATTGTGACCGCAGAGGGGATTTCAAGGATCGTCTTCTCCGACCTCGGGTCGACGAAGTGAGGGGGGGAACCCGGCCAGGAACGTAGACCAGGTCTCATTTCAGTTCATTTCAGTTCAGTTCATCTCATCTCGTATGAGTATCTCGGGTCTTGCACTCGTTAAAGTGGCAAGACCATCTGTTCGCCTTCCAGTTTGTCAGAGGCGTGTCGATGTGTTGAAAAGGATGATTCCAATTCGCTGTACGAAGGCAAGCTGGTTTGGCTCATCAGTTGCCGCACACGAGACATAACAGGCTTAACGTAAGCTAGAGGCGGATAAGCCGTACGGTAGAGTCGGCGGTAGGTGGGCAGCAACGACGGGAAGCGGTGCTCGAGAGCGGCAAAAAACCACGTTCTCACTTCAGGTGTCAATCTCAATACGGACGGCATCAGGTACTGCGCCTGGTGTTGCTTGGCTGCAGAAACAACCTCTTCGAGGGACTGAAAGGAGTCTGTCAAAGAAGGCAGAATGGGCGCGAGAAACACGCCGACACTGAGCCCCGCTTGAAACAGTGATTGCACAGCCTCAAGGCGTTTCAGGGGAGCCGGCGTTGCCGGCTCCAGACCTCTCCAGATGTTCTTATCGAGTGTGTTGATACTAAAGTTGATGGAGTGCAAATTCATGCGCAACAGCACATCTACATCCCGCAAGATGAGCGGCGAACGGGTGGTAATAGACGTGGGTATTTGATAATCTGCCAGGACTTCGAGACAAGCCCGGGTGATTTTTGCACGAGCCTCAATCGGTTGGTAGGGATCTGTCGCGGTACCGATGGCAAGTAGACCGATGTCTTCTTGAAGGCGCAAGAGATTACCGCCGAACTTACGTAGTTTTCGTGATAACTGACCTTCTAACACCGCAGCAGCGTCTTCCTTCACAAAGATGTGATTGCGAAAGGTGTCGTCGGCGGATAAACCCATGTAAGTGTGTGTCGTCCTTGCATAGCAAAAGCTGCATCCATGTGTGCACCCGCGATATGGGTTGAGTGACCAGGAGAAAGGCATTGAAGGTGCAGTCACTCTATTCATGACTTGCTTTGCGTGGAGCCTCTGAAATTGTGGAGCACGATGCATCCGGTCTTCCTCCTTCCTGTCAGCCAGTTTCGAACTGAGGTAATACGAACATACGTTCTGTTTGAAATTATAGTTTGTTTTCACTTCCTTTGGCAAGAGGGTATTTGGTGGACCTGACGACAGGGCTTGATGTCGGTACGCTCATGGTGTCGGTACGCTCATGTTTGTGACATCTGGTGGTTTTGTCTCGTGACCATCTGTTGTGGTTTTTGGAAACCTGCGAGGCGATGCCTGTGACAATGGAAAAGGGTAGCACTAGGGCTACCCTGGAGTCGCAATCGATGAATGGCTGTGGTGACAATTTACGGACGGAACGGACCCGTGCGGATATCCGGTCACTGTCCCAGTCCTAATTTGGTTTGGTCTTAGGACGGAGTGCGTCGTTTGGATTCTGCAGCAACAATTGCTTCCCGTGCTGTTCTCCGAACAAAGCGCGTCACGAAAGCACGCCAAGTTACTCGCAGACCTTTCCGTTCGCTTTGGTTGTAAAGATAATATGGATGTTGTTCCAGAGATTTTTGCCGAATCTTGATTTGTTGTTCGATTGTATAGTTCAAAAGGTACAATTCTATCAGCTTCCTTTTTGGGCTAGGTCGCCCAGTTTGATTTGTACAGAGTGCGCAGCAAACCCCTCATGCTCGCGATGGAAGACGAAGACACGACTTTTGCAGATACAACTTTGCGGGTCTTGTTCGGACGAACCATCCACTTTACAAATTCCCCCCGTGCCATTTGTTGTTGTCGAACTTTTGCAATTACAGATACAGCGAGATAAGTCATTGTCAGACCGCTCCTTTTCTTCAAATTTGTGCTTTGAGAGACAGAAAAGCCCCAGGGCGCATACACGCACTGGGGCTCCGTCATATCACTCACTGAGTGTCTGAAAGTGTTCGGTTCATTAAAAAAGGCCGCGGTTTATCACCGCAGCCAAATCATTTAACCGAAAACTAACAGAAATGGCCCGTGCGGTACGTACTAATGGCTATAGAATTTGGTTGGACAATTCCGCACATCATGCGCATCACACAAGACCACCTTTCATCAGTTTGTTTCAAAGCTTCGTCATCATATCATGAATTTTGCAATATGGCAATACTCGTTAAATGATATACAATTTAAAATATAACATGTTGACTGGAGAACATAGGCAGGTGGGGACGTAGCACTACCTATCGCGTGTGTGACGCAAGAACTCTGGAGGGGGTCATGAAGGTGTTGCAATTTCCGGAACCGTCACTGGAAGAGTTTTATCGAACGTATTCAATTGGGGCGTTTGATATCAATCAAGATGAAACGCGGATAGCTGTTGCACTTAATCTTAGCGGCAAGTTTAATCTGTGGGGCCTCGACCTTCCGAACACCTTCCCATATCCGCTTACATATCAAGACCAGGTGCCACAGTTTGTGCGCTTTGACCCACAAGGGCGGTTTCTGTTCGTCGGATTCGATACAGACGGAGATGAAAATTCCCAAGTGTATGCGCTTTCCCCGCTCGGAGGAAGTCTCGTGCCAGTGCGCCTGGCGCCAGGGAAACGCCATGAGTTCGGCGCCATTTCAAAAGACGGCAATCGTCTGTACTACAGTTCTGACAAGGACAACGAGCGTTTCATGAACTTGTATTGTTACGACATGCAGGCCGATGTCGAAGATACCCTGCTTGAAGGTACGGAGACAACTGTTAATTTTGAAGCAGTTGCGCCGGACGAGTCTTCATATACCTATATGAAAGTATACAGTAACACCTATTCCGTTACGTATCTGGTCATCGATGGCGAGGACATCTGTCTGACTCCCGATGCGAGTACGGTGCATCTGACAAGTTCAAGTCGTTACGCGGACAAAGACACAATTGTTTTTATCACAAACTTCAACTCAAAGTCTGCATACCTCGCGAAATTTGACATTCAGACACGGCAGTTTAGTGCGCTCTTCCAACCTGAAGGTCAAGACGTGAGCCAAGTGGCTGTAAATCAAAGTGGACGTGTCTTTTGCACCGCTGAGCGGGGGGTTGTTGACTCCATATACATGGGTCATCTGACAAGCGGACAGTTTGAACGCATACGATTTCCCGGTGCTATTTCGTTTGGCATCAAATTGCACGAGAGCGGACGGCTCTATGGAGTATTTACGCAGGAAAACATGCCCGCCAATCTGTTCCGTCGCGAACTTGATGATACCTGGACGAAATTGACGAACATTCAAGTCATCGGTGCTTCCTCAGAGAGCCTCGGTCAGGCCGAGACCATTCGTTATCCATCCTTTGACGGCATGGAAATCGAGGCCCTGTTGTGGCACGCTCCAGCACATAAGCGAAATGGGCACACGCTCATTTTTCCGCACGGCGGCCCCCAGGCTGCGGACCGGAAGCTGTTCTTCTCGCTCTACCAATACTTACTGTCAGAAGGATACGACATCTTTCAAGCCAACTACCGCGGGAGCACAGGTTACGGCTCAGAATTCACGAAGATGATTGAGCGCGACTGGGGCGGCGCACCGCGTAAAGACATGCTCGCTGGAATCGAGTACCTGATTCAGAATGGACTTGCGTCGAGAGACAAATTATTCGTTATCGGTGGGAGTTTTGGCGGCTACATGACCTTGTTGTTGCATGGCCGGCATGCAGACTATTTTCGAGCAGCTGTTGATATTTTTGGGCCGTCGAACCTCTTCACCTTTATCGACTCCGTACCTGAGTTCTGGAAACCCGTCATGGATGTGTGGGTGGGCAATCCTGATGTCGATAGAGATAAGCTCATCGAAGACTCCCCCATCACCTATCTCGATGGCATGACAAAACCGATGCTTGTCATCCAAGGTGCAAATGACCCCCGTGTCGTGAAAGCAGAATCTGACCAGATTGTGGAGAAACTGCGTGCCCTCGGACGTGAGGTAGAGTATGTGGTTTTGGAGGACGAGGGTCACGGATTCACGAAGAAGGAGAACGAGCTTCAGGTGTACAAAGCGGTGGCAGATTTTCTAAGGCGTCATCAAGCCCCAAGAGAGAGGGAGTCGCAGTGGGGTCATTGATTCAACAGGTCGACGGTTTGGGTCTTGCGAACCTTGTGAAAAGCAAACAGGTGACAGCCCGGGAACTCGTGGAGCTTGCCATTCACGAGATTGAGAGGTTAAATCCGAGTTTAAATGCGGTCGTCCATAAGATGTATGAACAAGCGATTCAACAGGCGGAATCGCTCACGCCTGAGGGGGATTTTGCAGGCGTTCCGATGCTCCTCAAAGACATGTACCAAGAAGTGAAAGGTGAGCCGATGACCTATGGTTCTCGGCTGTATGAGACCCATCGCGCGGCAACAGATTCGTTTTACGCAGGGCAGTTGAAAAAAGCGGGACTCATTTTCCTCGGCTACACGAACGTGCCTGAGTTTGCATTGATGGCGGTGACGGAGCCCAAACATCGCGGTCCAACTTTAAATCCTTGGAACAGGACTGTGACGCCAGGTGGGTCAAGCGGCGGGGCAGCCGCCGCGGTTGCAGCAGGTATGGTACCGCTGGCGGGGGCGAGTGACGGCGGCGGATCCATTCGCATCCCCGCCGCATACTGCGGACTCTTTGGACTAAAGCCAACACGTGGTCGCACTCCCGTTGGTCCCCAGGCAAGCCGTCACTGGCAAGGGGCGTCGGTGAGTCATGTCCTCACAAAGACGGTCCGCGACAGTGCAGCGATACTCGATAACCTTGTGATGGAAGAAAAAGCCCGCACCTTCTTGGCTCCGCCGTTTGCAGGTCGCTATCTTGACAGCCTGCAGACTCCCTTAAAGAAACCGCTCACTATCGCCTACTCGGTGGATTCACCGCTTGGCACTGAGGTGGACGCGGAGTGTCGGGATGCCGTCATGCAGACCGTGCGGGTTCTCGAGAATATGGGTCATCATGTGATTGAGAAAACGGCACCTGTGGATGGACGGGCCATTGCCAAAAGTTACATTACCATGTACTTTGCTGAAATTGGAGCAGAGCTACTGGCCGTGGAGTCTTTGCTCGGGCGAAGAGCGAGATGGCAAGACGTAGAACCGACGACGTGGCTGCTTGGCGTTCTTGGAAAGTTTACGTCTGCAGCTGAGTTTGTGCTCAGCTTGCGTGAATGGGACAAAGCTGCAGTACAAATGGAAGAGTTTCACGAGACATACGACTTGTACGTCACACCGACCACGGCGATGGGCCCTGCCCGTATCGGCGAGCTTGACTTGAAGTCTTCCGAAAGAGCGCTGATTCGTACCGTAGATATGTTCGGGATTGCAAAGTTCCTGCGAAAAGTCGGTCTCGTCGATACGTTGATAGAGACAAGCCTGAAGCGAACACCGTTCACGCAACTTGCCAATTTGACAGGACAACCAGCCATGTCTGTGCCAATGTATACGACCAAGGCAGGGCTGCCCCTTGGTGTTCAAATGATGGCGGCGCGCGGTCAGGAAGACCTGTTACTGCGGGTTGCCGCACTCCTGGAACAATCGTCGCAGTGGATTGACGTGAGCAGACAAGGGCCCGCGGTAAACGACTGATTTCACGAGGTGGCAGATGGGATTTGATGTAATTGTCATTGGCGCAGGCCTAGCGGGCCTGGTGGTGACTGCCGAGTTAGCGGATGCGAAGAGAAAGGTTCTCCTGCTCGATCAGGAGCCGATTGCCTCACTCGGAGGGCAGGCCTGGTGGTCATTCGGCGGTTTGTTTCTTGTCAATTCACCGGAGCAGCGACGGCTCGGGATTAAGGACTCTCGTGAGTTAGCGTGGCAGGACTGGTTGGGATCCGCTGGGTTTGACCGCGGGAACGATGAAGACTACTGGGCAATTCGCTGGGCAGAGGCGTATGTGGATTTTGCTGCTGGCGAAAAAAGAGCATGGCTGCATGACCTGGGTGTGCGGTTTTTTCCGGTTGTCGGTTGGGCAGAACGGGGGGGTTACCTCGCTGAAGGGCACGGAAACTCGGTCCCGAGGTTTCACATCGTTTGGGGCACGGGGCCAGGGATTGTGGCACCATTTGAAACCCGCGTCCGCCAAGCCATTCAAGACGGGTTCGTGGACTACAGACCGCGACACAGAGTCGATGAACTTGTGACGCAAAATGGCGCGGTCATTGGAGTCCGCGGGTCTGTCCTGACAGAGAGTCGTGCGGCGAGAGGCGAGCCGAGTTCGCGCGATGTAGTCGGCGACTTTGCGTTCTCCGCTCCTGCTGTGGTTGTCGCTAGCGGCGGCATCGGCGGCAATCATGAACTTGTCCGGCAAAACTGGCCAGCGCGTTTGGGGCCCGCGCCAAAGACCATGCTTTCGGGTGTGCCCGCCCACGTGGACGGACGAATGCTCGGCATTGCCGAGCACGCGGGTGGGAGAATCGTGAATCGGGACAGGATGTGGCATTACACCGAGGGCATTGGAAACTATGCCCCAATCTGGCCCAAGCACGGCATTCGAATCCTGCCTGGTCCCTCATCTTTGTGGCTAGACGCACGTGGACGGCGTTTGGCGGTACCAAACTTCCCCGGGTTTGATACGCTCGGAACGCTGCAAACCATTATGGAAACAGGATTTGACTACTCTTGGTTCATTTTGACTCAAAAGGTGATTGAGAAGGAATTTGCCTTGTCTGGTTCAGAGCAAAATCCAGACCTTACCAACAAAAATATCGGGCAATTACTTTCACGGCTGCGTGCAGGGGCACCAGGACCCGTGCAGGCATTCATGGATCAAGGTGAAGATTTTGTTGTTGCGCGCACACTCCCGGAACTTGTGGCGGGAATGAATCGAATTGCGGGGAATGACTTACTTTCCCTGTCAGAAATCGAACGGCAAATTGTAGCAAGGGACCGAGAGCTGGACAATCGCTTTACGAAAGACTTGCAAGTCATGGCCATTCGGGACGCGCGTCACTATCTTGGTGACAGATTGATTCGTGTAGCAAAACTGCATCGTTTCCTTGATGAAGCGAGTGGACCGTTGATTGCAGTCCGATTGCGCATTGTCAGTCGCAAGACGCTGGGGGGCTTGCAGACCAATTTGTCTGGTCAGGTACTTGATGCGTCTGGAAGTCCCGTGCCGGGTCTGTATGCTGCCGGTGAGGCAGCAGGTTTTGGCGGTGGCGGTGTCCACGGTTACCGTTCCCTTGAAGGGACGTTTCTCGGCGGTTGTATGTTTTCCGGGAGGCAAGTCGGCCGGACACTTTCTGGAATGTAAGGGGCGAGATATGTAGAATTTCGCCGATATGTTAGGTTTCCTAACATGAAATCTTGACGCTCCCTACGTCTAATTTTTATAGTACGAAGTGACGATAGACGCCAAGGGGAGTGGAACAAAAGTGACACCACGCGATGTATTGGAAATGATGAAACAAAACAACGTTGAAATGGTAGATTTTCGAATTGTGGACGTTCCAGGCCGTCAGCATCACGTGACGATTCCTGCCGTGGAAGTCGATGAAGAAGTCCTCGAAAGTGGCATTGCTTTTGATGGCTCGAGCATTCAAGGCTTTCGTGGCATTGAAGAAAGCGACATGGTCATGCGCCCTGTGCTCGAAACTGCATTTATCGATCCGTTCATGGCTGTGCCAACTCTATCACTTAGTTGCAGCGTATACGAGCCAAACGGAACTCGTTACGACAGGGACCCGCGCTTTATTGCCGAGAAGGCTGAAACATATTTGCACCAAAGCGGCGTAGCAAGTGCTGCATATTTTGGTCCGGAGCTTGAATTCTTCATTTTTGATGACGTCAGGTTTGACGCAACCAATCGCGGTGCATTTTACCAGGTGGATTCGGAAGAAGCCATGTGGAACACCGGATCGGGTGAGAAAAACCTCGGTTACAAAGTGAAAAACAAGGGCGGTTACTTCCCAGTTCCGCCTGTAGACTCACAACAGGATATTCGCACGGAAATGGTTAAAGAGCTCATGAACGCGGGCATTCGCGTGGAGCGCCACCACCATGAAGTGGCAACTGCCGGTCAGGCAGAGATTAACTTTCGCTTTAGTACGTTAACAAGGACCGCAGACAATGTGATGACGTACAAATACATCATTCGCAACGTTGCGCACAAACACGGCAAAAGCGTAACGTTTATGCCAAAGCCGGTGTTTGGCGACAACGGATCGGGGATGCATGTACACCAGAGCCTGTTTAACGGTGACGTGCCGCTGTTCTACGAAGAAGGCAAGTATGCGAACCTCAGTGACATGGCACTCTACTATATCGGTGGTATTCTCGAGCACGCGCCGGCTCTCCTGGCTTTTGCTACCCCGAGCACGAACTCGTTTAAGCGGCTAGTGCCAGGCTTTGAAGCGCCGGTGAACCTGGTCTTCTCGAAGGGCAACCGCAGTGCCGCGATTCGTGTGCCAGTAGCAGCCGTTTCTCCGAAAACGGCTCGAATCGAGTTCCGGACACCGGATTGCACGGCAAATCCATACTTAGCATTCGCGGCCATGCTGATGGCAGGCCTCGACGGTATCAAGCGTAAGATTGACCCACGGGCACTCGGTTATGGCCCACTCGACAAGAACATTTATGAACTACCGGCAGAGGAGAAGTCACAGATTCGCAGTGTGCCGGGGTCGCTTGAGGAAGTGCTGTCGGCGCTTGAGTCTGATTATGAATTTCTACTCGATGGCGGGGTCTTCACGAAAGACTTTATCAAGACCTGGATTGACTTCAAACGTACCAACGAAGTCGCTGCTCTGAATCTGCGTCCGCATCCGCTTGAGTTCCAAATGTACTACGACCTGTAAGATGTAGAGGTTTCACTGTAGTCGAGCATTTGATTCCAAACAGACCTGTTTCTGGACGAGGTGCCTGCTGAACCGCCAAGGAAGATTGGCGGTTCGCGGGCGCCTTGTTGGATTTTGAGGTAAGGGAGTTTTCTCATGAGCTATCTAGAACGCGGGCGGCCAGACTACTTGCGTGCCACTCTATCTCTGTTTGCCGGAGCGTTTGTTACCTTTGCAATTCTTTACACGACGCAGCCCATACTCCCAGATTTATCGCGACAGTTTCACGTCAGTCCAACGGCTGCCAGCCTGTCGGTATCTGCTGCAACAGGAGCTCTCGCCATATCGATGATTTTTGTTTCAGGTCTGTCCGACATCTGGGGGCGAAAGCGGTTGATGAGTGCGTCATTGGTGCTGTCCGCAATCCTTGCCATTGTCGTCTCGGTATCTCCTTCTCTTCTTGCGTTGATTGCGCTGCGCGCTGTTCAAGGCGTCGCTCTTGCAGGTTTTCCATCGATAGCGATGGCCTACGTCAACGAAGAGTTTCAGCCTGCGAGTGCAGGGGGTGCTATGGGACTGTATGTGAGTGGAACGTCAATTGGCGGCATGGTGGGGAGAATGATTACGGGAGCCCTGACGGACGCGTTTTCCTGGCGCGTCGCGGTGCTTATTCTCGGCATCCTCAGCCTGTTGATTGCTGTCGCCTTTTGGGTGTTTCTGCCTCGTCCGAGCAACTTTTCTCCGCGTCGACTGAGCACTCGCCAGCAGTTTGAGCGACTCGGGACTGCGCTCGGTAAGCCAGCATTGCTCGGTGTGTACGGTCTTGGATTTCTTTTGATGGGTGGTTTTGTGACGACTTACAACTATGTCAGTTACGACCTGATGGGGTCGCCTTATCAACTGAGTCAGACGTGGGTGGGCATGATTTTCCTCGTCTATCTGACTGGAACCGTGAGTTCGGCCTTGATGGGGCGCGTCGCTGATTCGATGGGCCGAGCGACGTCTGTCCAGATTTCTGTGGCCGTCTCTGTGATGGGCATCGCCGTCACGCTGGCTGAGGGCTTGGTGTGGAAAATCATCGGGCTTGCGCTGTTTACCGTCGGTTTTTTTGGCGGACATGCCGTTGCGAGCAGTTGGGTAGGGAGATTGGCTCCCAAGACACGTGCTCAGGCATCGTCGTTGTATTTGTTGTTTTACTACACCGGATCGAGTGTCGTCGGTGCAGTTGGCGGCGGCTTCTGGAGCCAGTATCACTGGCCGGGGGTCGTGACATTGGTTGGTGGGCTGTTCGTGCTGGCATTCGCCCTGTCCGGGTGGATTGGTCACGCTGCTGCGCCGTGGGAGTAATACGGCGAGAGTTACATATTCATCCCATGGCTACGAATACTAAGCGAACAAACGGGTGACAGGAGTTGAAGATTGTTCGCATGAGTACACCGTCGGAGCGAACGACTCGACAGAATAGCAATCAGCAGATTGGAAACTACATTGGCAAGCTTTTGCGCGATACCTTTGGCAAAGGTCCTGAGTCGGTGTACGTCGCTGCGTCGCAGACATGTTTTGTGGTGTATTTGAGAAATTTCATGTCTCCGATGGAGAAGATTCTCATTGAGCATGAGCAGGAAGCGACAGTCTTCGAGATGCGCGCAAAATTGATGGAGTCACTGTTTCCTGAAATCAGGGCGTATGTTCGGATTACGACCGGTATCCAACTGCGCGAGTTCTACTGTGACTGGAATTTCACCAATCAGTCAGGAGTCTTGGTTGGAGTGAGTCAGGAGGCGATGCCTTCTGACGAACCTGCAGAGGACTACGTCGGGAAAAGCGAGATAGAGCAAGAGGTGATTCGTATCAGTGCACAGGCAGAGAGGGCACCTGACGAAATCACTTCGTTTGCACTCAATCACAGGACTTTGGTTGTTGTGCGAGCCGGCATTCTCGTTCGTATCGAGAAGGAGTTCATCCGACACGGCCAAGAGTCATTGCTGCGGCGCGTGAAGGCGACATTGGAGAAAAGCCATTTAGAAACCAATGAGCACTTCGAAGAGTTTCTCAAACGGCGAATTGTTGACATCTTTGTGGACTGGGACTTTGACAGGGATAAGAGTGTCATCGTTATGATCCTCGGAAACAAGCGGTAACCGTCCGGAAATGGTGACAACCTATACATACACCCCCATTTAAACAGAGAGTTATTGACCCCGAAAATCACCGAGGAAGTTGGTAACCCGAAGCGCGATGCTGTCGTCAGACACGCCGCCAGCCATAGCCATAGCCATAGCCATAGCCATAGCCATAGCCATAGCCATAGCCATAGCCATAGCCATAGCCATAGCCATAGCCATAGCCATAGCCATAGCCATAGCCATAGCGTGCGCGCTTTCCTCGCTATTCCAAATTTAAATGGCAATCGTTGTAATATGTTATTACGGAATTTGGTGATATATTTTTCAGCTCGCCTTCGTCTTAGAATCAGAGTACTGAAACCAAGCAAGAGGAGGTGGCGAGGTTGGGGCAAGAGTTGCCAGAACGGTTCCAAACCGTTTTTCGCGAGCACTACCCGTCCGTGTTATACAAGCTGGTACACCTCGTTAAAGACCGTATGGTTGCAGAAGATCTGGCTCAGGAAGCGTTTCTACGGCTGTATCGGCAGCCGCCGGATGATATTCGGTCAGTGGGTGCCTGGTTGCACCGGGTGGCGACGCGCATTGCCTACGACTATATGCGGCAAAAGTCAGCCATCAAACGAACGGAGGAGCGGGAGCTCTCCGTAAACCGTGTGGAGGCAGCTGGACCGCCGAGCGATGTAGTGGTGATGAGGAACTATGACCGCGAGGCTGTTAAAAGGGTGCTACAGCAACTTTCAGAGCGCGACAGGCAGGTTCTGTTGCTTCGCTACTCCGGCTACACATATGCGGAAATCGCGGACATCATTGGGGTGAATGCGGAAATTGTCGGGACAATCCTGCGGCGAGCACTGGGTCGCTTCAAGCGACGATACCATGGACAGGAGGGAACGTCAGATGAAGGAACATGGATACAAGGACAACATCTCGTTTGATGCATCACGCCAACATACTGGGGCTACGGCTGGGGATGACGCCCTGAAAGTTACAGAGGAAGATGTGAATCGCGCACTCTCTCGCCTTCAGGCAAGGGTTGAAGGTGAGGCAATCCCACGGATGTGGATGTCCGATATCACAGCCGTTGGAGGCTTGAGTGAGGATAATATGCAACAGGAGCCGACGCCTCTGCCTCTGGTCTCTGTCAATTCGGCATCAACCATCATCGAGATGCCGAAGCAAGGAGACGCCGAGGAGTCAACCAGATACGGAAATCAACGGGGGAACCAACGGCGAAAGGCAGAGCGCAAAAGTTGGCGTAAGGTTGGGTGGAGTACCGCAGTTGCTGCAGTTGTAGTTGGCATGTTGGCTTCACCACTTGGCACCAAAGCAATGGCTGCCGCAATGCAGACATTTTACTTTCACAACCTTGTTGGTGTGAGTCAGAGTGATGTAAGTCAGATTGAACAGGCTTTGCAATCGAGCGGAATCCAACACATCAACCTCAAACAGTACGGCAGTGTTGAAGTGAATACATCAACCAGCGGCGGATACCAGAGCGTCAGTCTCGCCAAGGCAGACGCACTGATGGGCAGGAGAATTGCCGTTTTGCCCGGATTTGACGCCAAGCACGACCTGGTTAACTATCAGCCGGGAAATGAAGTTACGTTCCGACTAAAAGTGAATGCGATTAACGGTCTCCTGGCTCAATTGGGCGGGAAAGACAAGTTTCCTGCGTCAGTGAACGGACAGCCGATTGTAGTACAGATTCCGGCACAAGTCACTGAGGACACGTTTCAGAATCCAAAACAACCGATGTCTCTCACCGTTCGGAACATGCCAAGTGTCCAGGTTCCAGGCAATGTGGACATGAATCAGGTTCGCAAGGCATTAGTGGGACTTCCGTTTCTCCCTAGTGATATCGCGCAGTCACTTGCGACGTCGTCAAACTGGCAGGAAACGCTGTACGTACCTGTTGGCGGCAAGGTCACGAATCTGACTGTGAACGGTTACTCCGCTGTGTTGCAGAACATGCCGGGTGGCCAGCAGCGCTCCATCTTGTGGCTTGAAAATGGAGTACTCTATCAACTCGATGGACCACCGACCACGTTCCCCACGGACGCATCCATTATCGCTGCGGCGAAGGAGTTATCGAAGTGACGTTTGCGATTGAGACGCACGGCTTGACAAAGGAGTTTCGAGGCGGACGTGGAGTTCGGGACGTTCACCTCAAGATTGAGCAGGGCCAGGTCTTTGGCTTTCTCGGTCCGAACGGAGCCGGAAAAAGCACATTTGTCAAAATGCTGGTTGGATTATTGCATCCGACTTCTGGGGAGGCCCATGTTCTGGGCCTCCCTGCGGGGGATGTACGGGTACGTAGACGCATCGGATATTTGCCTGAGTTGTTTCGTTACCAAGAATGGCTGTCTGCAGAGGAAGTGCTGCGGTTCCATGCCCGGTTGTGCAAATTGGACGCTCAGTATGCGAAAGACCGTGTACGTACTGTCTTAGAGGACGTAGGACTAAGTGGTCGCGAACACGAGAGAGTCCGTCACTACTCGAAAGGGATGCAGCAAAGGCTTGGTATCGCATGTACGCTGTTGCCAGAGCCGGAGGTCCTATTCTTGGATGAACCAGCTTCCGCCCTCGACCCGGGCGGCAGGCACGAGGTTCGCGAATTGCTCACGCATCTCGCAGCCAACGGGATGACGGTGTTTTTGAATACGCATCTCCTCGAAGACGTCGAAAGCATATGCTCGGACGTCGCTTTGCTGATTGACGGGACAATTCGTGCACGGGGCTCAGTGGATGAAATATTGCACCCTGAACCGCTATGGGATTTCACCGTTGAAGGCTGGACTCCGCAAGTATTACAGGACCTGTCAGGCGTTTTAGAGTATGGCCTGGGTCTGACTGTCAAGAAGGAAGACGGGACAGGTTTTGCAGTCATCGAAGTCAAAGCTGCCAACAAAGAACAGGTCGCTTGGCTTAACGATGAACTCGTGCGAAGTGGTGTCTCCGTCTATGCCATCGAACCGCGGACCAATCGACTTGAGTCATGGTTCTTGGCCCGCACTGAAGCTAGAGGTGGTAACGGCAGATGATGACGATTGCTGTCATGACTTGGATAGAAATTTTGCGTAAGCGGGTCTTAATTGTCACAATTGCATTGACGTTGCTTTTCCTTGGGTTGTTCACCTATGCGGTTCACTCGATGGCGAGCGGGCTTGCCACGTTCGCTGCTGGGGCTGGAATGGGTTTGATGAACAACTTTTTACACGGAGCGCTTTTTCTCGCAATTGGCATGTATGCAGCCAGTTTTACAGTGGCTTATCTCGCTATCTTTTCGGCTGCAGGAACCATCTCCACTGAAATTGAGAATGGACTGTTGCTGGCGATTCTACCGCGTCCACTCGCAAGGTGGCGCGTGTACGTGGGCAAATTTATCGGCTACGCGTTTTGGGGACTCTTGTACGGTGCAGTCATGTACTGGAGTGTCGTTGTCATCGTAAAGATGAACCTGCCATTCCCCGCCTCCGTTACCTCGTTACTGCGGGGCTTTGCTGTTTTTGAAGGAATTCCGCTGATACTGGTTACTTTGTCCATGCTCGCTTCACTGTATTTGCCAACGCTTGGAGCAGGTATTTCGGTGTCACTGTTGTTTGGCGTTGGGCTGATTGGCGGTGTTCTCCAGCGGATGAATTTTGGCACCGGTCCAGCAACTTCGCTGGACCAGGTCGGTCTCATTACAAGCCTTATGGTGCCCTCGAACGCATTGTATTATCGAATGGTCTACGAATTGATGGGTGGCAGTAATTCACCGGTTAATCTGACTCAGTTGAACGGTCAACTTGGCCCATTTGGCGGCGGTGCCGCGCCAAGTAATGCATTCTTGGTGTACGCGGCTGTGTACATCTGCGTTTTGGTCGTGTTCTCAGCGTATCACTTCACACGCAAGGACATCTAGAGGAAGGGCGCTTCGGGAAACGGGATGGCATCTAAGACAGGTGACACGGGACGGCATCGAAGACAGCTGACAATGAGACGCGGGAACGAAACGATGCCAATAGGCATTCGCCGCCCAAAAAGGAATTCTAGGAACTGGTTCTTGATTGTTTGTACTGTGCTTGTTATATTGGAATGCGTGAGTTACAGCGCGACAGTCTTTACGGAAGCAACAAGACAACTGAACATGAGACCGATTGTATGACTGGCGGAAACGTGGATGACCACGAGGGAGTACAATCGTTGACAATGCCGACCGCCTGGGCGCCAAACATGAGGCTCCCGGGCGGTTTTTTGCGTTTGTCCGGGAAGACAACAAAGGAGGGACTGTTTCGTGAGCCTTTGGTTGCGCGGTAAAGAGGTCGCAGAACAGATGAAGTCTTCCATCACCGATGAGGTCGGTTATCTCGAAGAACAAGGGATCCATCCGAAAGTTGTAACCATCTTAGTTGAAGGCGATGCGGCGTCGGCATACTATGCCAAATCGAAAGCGAAGATTGCACGCCAGCTCGGAATCGAATACGAGATTTATCGCTTTAAGCCGTCGGTTTCTGCAGAGGTTCTGGTATCCACCATTCACCGCCTAAACCGTGACTCCTCTGTACATGGTATCATGATTGAATTGCCTTTGCCGCCGCACATCGACACGGCCTCTGTGACGTGTGCGGTGAGTCCATACAAAGACGTTGATGGTCTCACGACCGTCAATCGACAGGCAAACATCACGGGCGAGCAGGGGCTCTATCCAGCGACGCCGCTTGCAGCTGTTCGCCTCCTGAAATCGTACGGTTTTACGCCTTCTGGACAGCACGTTGCTTTGGTTGGCTTTGGGCAAACGGTCGGTCAACCGCTGTTTCATCTGCTGGTGAGAGAGAACGCGACGGTAACAGTCTGTCACGTTGGGACGCCGGACGTGTCAAGACACACACTCGCAGCGGACATCATCTTTGTGGCGGTCGGCAAAGCGGGACTCATTACTCCGGATATGGTCCATGAGCGCCATATCATTGTGGACGCAGGAATCAATGAGGTCGAAGGGACCGGTATCGTCGGGGATGTCGATCCGATCGTTGGCGAGACAGTGCACGCGTTGTCACCCACCCCGGGTGGCGTGGGGACGGTCACCACGGTACAGCTGTTTGACAATGTCCTTCGGGCTATTCACTGGCAGGAACAACTTGGTGTGCTGGAGAAGACCGCGGTTGAAATGGCTTGAATCGGATCGGTGAAACGTAACCGCTAGGCTTTGCGCACAGACCATTTGTCGTCGTTCATCTAATGTATCGCCCTTCATGTATAATAGAAATTGCCTGACAACGAGGCACCTGCAAAGGGTGCCTTTTATGGTGTAACTCGTGTGAGGGGGAGTTCGTTTGGCGTCGTTGAAGAGAAGTGACGTACCACAGGAGCAAGTGTGGAACTTAGCAGATATTTTTCCGAGTTCAGCAGAGTTCGATGAAGCGATTGAGTCATTAGAAAGTGCGGCGGACGCATTGGCTCAGCACCAAGACACCCTTGGCAGCAGTGAAGCGGGACTCCTTGACTTTCTCCGTGCCCGTGATGAAGTGCTTGCCCTGACAGCGCGTATCACATCTTTCGCCATGCTAAATTTCAGTGAGGATGGGAGTGACCCGAACAATCAAGCCCTTATGGCTCGGGCACAATCCGCGGCTCACCTTGTTCAGACGACCCTGACCACCTTGTTCAACACATATCTGAGTCTTCCAGAAGACGATTTGCGGTCCTATGCAGAGAGTAAGGGTCCGCTCGCAGAATACCGTCAATACTTGTTGGAACTACTCGAGGTCAAGGCGCACAAGTTGGCGTCAGAAGCAGAGTCAGCACTTGCTGCTGTTGCTGAGACCTTGAACGCTCCTTCCAATTTGTATCGGAATGCGACAGGGGCTGACCTCCGCTGTGGCACGGTACTTGACGAGGAAGGCAACGAATTTCTGGTCACACCGTTCTCTGTCATGGTTCGGGCTGAGACATCGTATAACGGTGCTTTTCGCCAACGGGCATATGACGCGCTGACGAATGGCTTGAGGGCCTACCACAATACGCTTGGGGTTGCTTTGACGACCGAGATCAAAAAGAACGTGGCTCTGGCAAAGCTGCGCGGGTACACTTCGACGGCGGAGATGCTGCTTCACGAAAGTGACGTATCCGGCTTCCCGAGTGACAACGTTCCCGTGTCTTTTTTTGAACGTGTTCCAGGCATCATCCTGAAAGAACTGGCACCGCACATGCAGCGGTATGCACGTCTGCGTGCCAAGGTGTGGGGTGTCCAAAAGATTCACTTTTGCGATGTTAAAGCACCTGCCGTAGACACGAGCTCCGAGAAGATTCCATTCTCAGAGGTGGAAAAAATCATTCCAGCTGCAGTGTCTGTGATGGGTGAGGAATACCGGGCGATTACTGAGCGTGCTTTTCAGGAAAAGTGGATTTATCGCGGTGATAACATTGGCGCACTGCAGGGCGCATACTGCAACCCTGTGCCTGGTGTCCATCCGTACGTTTTTGATCCCTATCACGGCATTCTCTACGACTTGTTCACCTTGATTCACGAACTTGGCCACGCGGCACACGGTGTGTTTATGAGCAATCAAGTTCAGCAGAATCGCATGTCGAGCCGTCTGTTTGTTGAAGCACCGTCCACATTTAACGAGCACTTATTGGGGCGCTATCTGCGCGAGACGGGAAGCCCAGAAACTCGTTTGCAGACCGCTTGTGCGCAGCTGTTCACGTTCCATCACAACTTCGTGACGCACCTGATTGAGGGCGAGTTGCTCCGACGGCTTTACCTTCTCGCGGACTCTGGTGCAGCCGTCACCACGGCCGTACTGGATAAAACACAACTTGAGATTTTACAGGAGTTCTGGGGAGACACCGTGGAATTCGACGACGGGGCAGCACTTACGTGGATGCGCCAGGCACACTACTATTCGGGGTTGTACCCATACACGTACTCCGTTGGCCTGACGGCATCGACGGCACTCGCGGTCAGGTTGGAACAGGGCGAAGACGTCACAAAAACCTGGGTTCAGGTATTACAAGCAGGCGGCTCTAAGCATGCGCTCGAGTTGTTTCGCGACGCAGGCATCGATTTGGATTCCGAGATTCCGTACAGAGAAGCGGTCGCGTACGTCGGTCGCTTGATTGATGAGTTGGAGGCAGGACTTCTCTAACCACACTTGGCTTCTTTGCATCATCGGCGACGGACAATCTGAGAGCGGAATGGGCCCAGGACGACCCTTGTTCTGGGTCCAGAACAAGGGTCCAGAACAACTGAACCATGTTCCAGTAAGTCCTGCAATCTTTGTTGCACGCTGGCTGTCAAGAATTCACACGCGTCAAACGAGAATAACGTTCACCGTTGCGGTGCGCTGAAACCCCATGACGCGACTTACGCAGATAGCGAGCTGGTAACGCTCTATTTAACCTGCGTAACAATGATGGAGTGGAAATAACGCGCGCACAGCGCGTTATTGTCCGAACCCGCTCGGAATAGCACCTCCGCACGATGCTATTTACCCGGACTGAGAAGGTAGCGCTTCTACAACGCGCTATTTTTCGTTTGTACAATTAAGATCGCTGGGAATAACGCGCTCGTAGCGCGTTACATCGTAAGGTGCTGGTGATAGGGCTCTTAGACACTGTCTGTGGCCTCCAATTTGACCACGTCCGTCCCAACTGCACACTCCCTTACGCATCCACGGGGCTTAAGCAGCGCTCAGCCAGCCACTCCGACGACCCCCAAAGCACCCACAGTGCCTAAGCAACGCCCGTTTTGCTGATTTTGATGCTACCTTACGCATCCACGGGGCGTAAGCACCATGGGCAGACCTCCACAATTCGCGGAACCGTTAAAGTACCGTGCGTAGACTCCACAGTTCAGGGAAGAATCGATGATCGAGGACCTTTTTCAAGTATGTGACCCCGGAGGAACCTCCGGTGCCTTGCTTGTGTCCGATAATTCTTTCGACCGTTTTCATGTGGCTAAATCGCCACTGCTGCTGGCGATCTTCGATGTCCATCAACTTCTCAGCCAGTTCGTATAAATCCCAGTACTTGTCGACGTTTTGATACACAGTCAACCACGCTGCCTCTACGCTTGGGTTGGCGGTGTAATCCTCCGACAGGTCGCGCTGTAAACATATTTCGTCGACATGGAGGCCATGCCTGGTCAAGGCTGCGATGGACACATCGTAGATACTCGGTTCTACCAAGGCGTCCGAAACCATTTTGTGGATTTCTGGTTGGTGCTTATAAACAGCGAGTACGTTTTTGCTCTTATGTCCGAGAGCAAATTCAATCATGCGGTTTTGATACGATTGGAACCCTGAGGAGTGGCCAAGATAGTGCCTGAATTTCATGTAGTCAGCGGGTGTTAGGGTCGACAACACGTCCCAAGATTGAATCAGTTGCATTTGAATCCTCGACACCCGAGCAAGCATTTTAAAGGCAGGTTCCAGTTCGTCGGCTGTAATGTGACCAATGGCGGCTTTCAATTCGTGGAGAATCAGTTTCATCCACAGTTCGCTGGCTTGGTGAATGATGATGAACAGCATTTCGTCGTGATTTCCTGACAGCGTCCTCTGGCTCGTCAATACCCTATCTAACTGGAGGTAGTCTCCATAGCTCATCTCATTCTCGAAATGCGTGAAAATTCTCTGCTCTCCACTGTTCAGGGAATCTGACGCCTGGGATTTGTCCGTCGGCATCGTGAGAATTCCCTCCCCTTTTTGCAACTCCCTTTGGATTCAACGTGTAACAATGCAAGCATACTAAAAATCCAGAGCCGAATGTGACTTGCAAACGCAACTTGAGCTGGACGTTTTTGGGGGTACAATAAATAAGTGGGCGATTCACCGCTCGTCCAAACTCGTGATGCGCAAATGGCCAACATGACCATGTGACGAAAATTAGACCTGGAAGAGGGGACGCAGGATGGAATATGTGAGACTTGGAAACACCGGGTTGGAAGTATCTCGAATTTGCCTGGGGTGCATGAGTTACGGTGTGCCGGAACGCGGCAACCACTCATGGGTATTGGATGAAGAACAAAGCCGTCCTTTCATCAAACGGGCACTTGAACTTGGAATCAACTTCTTTGATACAGCAAATGTCTACTCAGACGGAACAAGTGAAGAAATCGTGGGGCGAGCTTTGAAGGATTTTGCCCGCAGAGATGAGATTGTCCTTGCTACGAAGGTCAACGGTCGGATGCACCCGGGTCCAAACGGTGCGGGATTATCGCGCAAGGCGATTATGACCGAGATCGATAATAGTTTGCGCCGGCTGGGAACAGATTACGTCGATCTTTACCAGATTCACAGATGGGATTATAACGTTCCGATTGAAGAGACTATGGAAGCGTTGCATGACGTTGTCAAGGCGGGTAAAGCTCGCTACATTGGGGCGTCCTCCATGTATGCATGGCAGTTCCTAAAAGCGCTCCATGTCGCACAGGAGAATGGTTGGACGCGGTTCGTGTCAATGCAAGACTACCTCAACCTCCTCTACAGGGAAGAGGAGCGTGAGATGATACCGCTTTGCATCGAAGAGAAGATTGGCCTGATTCCGTGGAGTCCTCTTGCCCGGGGCAGGTTGACGCGGGACTGGGATGAGAGGACAGCGAGATCGGAGACGGACGAGTTTGGTAAGACGTTGTACACCGAAACGGCTGAGGCAGACAAGATGGTTGTTGAGAAAGTGGCAGAGGTCGCCGAGAATCGCGGCGTATCGCGTGCACAGATTGCCCTCGCATGGGTGCTTCAGAAAAAACCTGTGACTGCACCAATCATTGGTGCGACGAAGATGCATCATCTCGAGGACGCGGTTGCCGCCCTGTCCGTTGAGCTAACACAGGACGAAATTCAGACGCTTGAAGCCCCTTACGTACCACATCGCGTCATGGGGTTCCGCTGACAAGAGTCAATCGTGGCGAACTTAGAGATAAAATATCGATACTTGGGAGTGGGAGCATGGCACACTTATTTACACAGTTTGAACTCAAGGGTCTGAAACTCAAGAACCGCATTGTCATGGCACCTATGTGCCAGTATTCCGTCGACGCAAAGGACGGAAAGCCAAACGACTGGCACTTTACGCACTACACGAGCAGGGCCATCGGCGGAGTCGGTCTGGTTCTCATGGAGATGACAGATGTACATCCTGACGGCCGCATCTCAGACTACGATCTTGGGATTTGGTCAGATGAACAGGTGCCGGCATTTCAGCGGATCATCGATTCTGTCCATGCACACGGCGCCAAAATTGGCATCCAAATTGCTCATGCTGGCCGTAAAGCGGAAGATGCGGCGGTACCTGTTGCTCCTTCACCGATCCGGTTTGAAGGAGACAGGTACAAGCAGCCGAAAGAACTCACAACAGATGAAGTGAAACTTCTTGTGGAGGCGTTTGCCCTCGGCGCTAGGCGTGCTGTGAAGGCTGGGGTGGATACCATTGAACTGCACGGCGCGCATGGCTACCTGATACATCAGTTCCAGTCGCCATACACCAACCGTCGCAAGGATGTCTACGGAGACGACCTGGCGAGATTCGGCAGCGAAGTCATCCAGGCTGTAAAAAGTGAGATGCCAAGCGATATGCCGCTACTCATTCGGGTCTCAGCCGTTGAATACGTGGACGAAGGTTATGGCTTGGAGCACATCATCGAGGTTTCCCGCCGTTATCAAGCGGCCGGTGTTGACATGTTCCATGTGAGTTCTGGCGGTGAGGGCCGTCCTGGGGCACGCCGTCCCGGAAATTACCCGGGGTACCAGGTGCCATTTGCGAGAGCGATAAAAAATGCACTTTCAGTGCCGGTCATCGCAGTTGGCATGCTTGAAGACCCATATCTGGCCGAGTCGGTAATTGGCAATGAAGATGCCGATCTCGTTGCCATCGCCCGCGGCCTCCTGCGCGATCCCTACTGGGCCATTCACGCGGCACAGACCCTCGGCGTGAAACTCGAGGACTTACCAAGACCGTATGCCCGCGCGTTTTAACTTTGCGTCGGGCTCCGCGCTTAGCTTTGGGTGCGCCCGTGCGCGCCCGCACCGCTTTATCTTTACGTATGCCGCGCGTTTAAACTTTGATGTCTTGACCAGAAGTTCCTAGGAGGGAACCGACTCGATGCCTGCAAAATATTACACCTACCAAGAGATGTGGGATGAACTGCAGCGGTTGCAAGAAGCGTATCCTGAGTTTGTTACGGTGGAGGTTATCGGCCAGAGTCGTCAGGGTCGGAACATCGCTGGTGTGACTTTGACCAACAGCAAAACCGGCCGAGCTTTATCGAAGTCGGCCGTGTTTGTCGATGCCAACATCCACGCTGGGGAAGTCGCTGGCAACGCTGTTGCGATGTACTGGATGCAGTGGTGCCTCGGCAACTATGGTGTGGACCCAGAAGCCACGGAACTCCTCGATGCCCACACGCTCTACATCATACCAAGAATTGCGGTCGACGGTGCCGAGTTGTATATGACTACACCAGCCCGTTTCCGCTCGAGTCCGCATACGTACCCTTATTCGGAAGCCCCTGATGGGTTTATCCAGGATGACGTAAATGGGGACGGACATATCTTGCAAATGCGTGTGCCGGCAGAGGATGGCGGCTTTGTCATCGATGACGTTGACCCTCGCGTCATGCGCCCGCGCCGTCCGGGGGAGATGGGCGGAACGTACTACCATGTGTTTCCGGAAGGGCGGATGGACCGTACGTCAAAGACAGGTCCGTTACCCGCGCTGGCTGTCGCCAAAGATGCCAGGCGGCACAGTATGGATTTCAATCGCAATTTTCCGATCCGATGGGCCGGCGAATCCGGACAACCGGGCTCAGGGCCGTATCCGTTGTCCGAACCCGAATTGCGCGCTTTAGCCGACTTTATCCACGCCCACCCGAACATCTCCGCGTACGTTGCGCTCCATACAACGGGAGGCGTCATTTTGCGTCAACCATCAACCGGGGACGACACCATCTTGTCACCGACGGACAGGAACCTGTTTACGCGAGTTGCTGAGATGGGTGCCGAGGCCAGTGGCTATCATAGCGGATCGAACTACAAGATATTCGCAACTGGACACGAGAAAGTGTTGATGCCGGGTGCGGCTGACGATTGGATGTACGACCATCTTGGTGTGCTCGGATTCACGCTGGAAATTTGGGATCTCAACAAGCGCGCGGGCGCCCGCGGCTACGGGGAACTTGGAATGCGGCGCATGATGGAACTGACGCCGGACGAAGACGCCGAGGATGATAGGAAGGTATGGGCATGGGCAGACAGCGAAGTTGGCGCAAAGGGCGTGTTCAACTGGACCCCATTTGAGCATCCGGATTTTGGTTCCGTGGAAATTGGCGGGCTCGATCCGAAGTTCGTCCTGCAAAATCCTCCGCATCACCTGATTGAGGAGGAGTGCATAAACGTCGGCGCGTTTCTCACCAAACTTGGATTGTCAACGGCCAAGCTCATCATCCCTTCCGTGTCAGTCACAAAGGAAGGGAGCGATGAGAGCGAGGGCAGCGGTCTATACAGAGTCGTTGCTGAGGTCGCTAACGCGGGGTTCCTGCCAACCTCCAGCACTGACAAAGGCAAGGAACTGCTGCTTGAAGGCATTCGCGCCACCATTGAGGGGCCAGTGGAAGTCGTCGCAGGAACATCCCCAACTGAAATTGGACATCTGGCTGGTTACGGCGGACAAAGCACATGGTCGCCTCCGAAGAATCAACGTGGGCATGCGGAATGGGTCGTCAAGGGAGAACCGGGGGCGGTCGTGACCGTGAGGTTTCAAGATCGGCGGGCGGGGGCCGTCAGTGCGGCAGTGACGTTGTGACGTTGTGACGTTGTGACGTTGTGACGACGGGGGCCCCCGGCCCAGCCTGGGCTGGGGTTGCCCCGGTTTGCCCAGTCCGCCCGGGCCGCCATTGCGGCATTCGGTGGCAATCGCGCGGGGAACGACGCACTCGGTGGCAATCGCGGATCTGGGAGAGCTAGACGGTTAACTTGCACTCCCTTACGCACCGTGGGTGCGTAAGGGAGTGTCGAGTCGCCTGTCTGAGCCGTGCTTACGCATCGTGAGTGCGTAAGCGTTCGCGGACGTGGCATTGGTTTTGGTCAGTAATTTGTAAATAACGCGCCCGGAGCGCGTTATGTCCGATGGAATTTATAGTGCCGACAAAAAATAGCGTGCTGTGGAAGCGCTATGTTCACACCTTGAGTCAATAGCGACGTGTGAACGCGCTATTTTGGTCTGCTTCAGTGAATAACGCGCCACGAGCGCGTTATTTCCACTTGAACGTGTTTAGGATGGGGTGAATAACGCGTTCCGAGATGGTTATTGGCGACCCAACGAGGGGCGGTCTGCTCGTAGCTGCACTTGCGCACCGTGGGTGCGTAAGGGAGTGCCGGGTCGGGTGGCTGAGCGCTGCTTGCGCACCGTGGGTGCGTAAGGAACCATCAAAATCGGCAAAACGGGCGTTGCTTACGCACTGTGGGTGCGTAAGGTGTCGTCGAAGTGGCTGGCTGAGCACTGCTTACGCACCGTGAGTGCGTAAGGTGTCGTCGAAGTGGCTAGCTGAGCACTGCTTACGCACCGTGGGTGTGTAAGGAACCATCAAAATCGGCAAAAGGGCGTTGCTTACGTACTGTGGGTGCGTAAGGTGTCGTCAGGGTGGCTGGCTGAGCAGTGCTTACGCACCCACAGTACGTAAGGAAGCACCAAAATCGACAAAACGGGCGCTGCTTACGCACTGTGGGTACGTTAGGGTTCGCCGGAGTGGATGGAGGAACGCCGCTTACGCACCGTGGGTGCGTAAGGGAGGCCGGATCGGGTGGCTGGACACTGCTTGCTTACGCATGATGGATAAAAGAGCGTCGTGCTGGAGAGCTGGCGCGTTTATCGACATTCTCAGGGAACGCGTTATCACTCTGCCTAGAGACAGGTGAGGCGGAAATAACGCGCTCCTAGCGCGTTAATGGCAGGGGCCCCGGAAGGAGGCCCCTTCCTTTTGCTGGTACGTCCAATCTCCAATCTCCAATCTCTATGTAATTTCTAATTTCGCTAAATGGCGCTTGGTTTAGTGGTATTTATTCGCCGTGCTCAGTCGCGTATATCGCATTTATTGGTCGTGTTCAGTTGTGCTCAGTCCCGTGTATTAGCCGTATTCAGGCGTATTTATTAGTCCTGCTCATTAGTTGTGTTTATCAGATTAAAAAATTATAAACCCCGAATGATATTCACATTCGCCAAATAGTTTATTGTTGTTGGAATTGATTGATTGTCGATTAACATTGCGTTAATTTTGTGTTTATGTAAAATATACCTAGGCTTTTAAATTCTAATTCATGTAGCCTAATCTATTTGGACTATGCACGTCTCATATAGACTAGACTCGCTACTCCCATTTTAGAAAGAGGAGGTTGGGAGAGTGACGAATGTACTCGAAGTGCAGTCGTTATCTGTCGAATTCAACGTAAACGGTCGCTATCTTCCAGCCGTAAGTGACGTTTCGCTGGCTATAGCTGAGGGCGAGACTCTTGGCCTTGTAGGGGAATCCGGATGCGGAAAGAGCGTAACTTCCCTCGCAATTACCCGCTTGCTAGCCAAGACAGCCCGCGTCGGGGGCAAGGCGCACTTCGGCGATCTGGATTTACTGACCGCAAAAGATAAGGATATGCAACGAATTCGCGGAAATGAAATCAGCATGATTTTCCAGGAACCCATGACCTCGTTAAACCCTGTCTACACTATCGGAGGGCAAATCTCTGAAACGCTGCTCCTTCACAAGGACATAAGTCCCCGCGAAGCTTTTTCACAATCTCTCGATATGTTGAAAAAGGTTGGTATTTCTCGACCAGAGCAAATCATGCATCAACACCCGCATCAGTTGTCAGGCGGAATGCGGCAACGGGTGATGATTGCCATCGCTATGGCGTGTAATCCGAGACTTCTTATCGCCGATGAGCCAACTACGGCTCTCGATGTGACTATCCAGGCGCAGATTCTTGAACTTATGAAGGGAATCGCCCGTGACTTTCGCACTTCGCTGCTCCTTATCACGCACGATTTAGGTGTCGTTGCCGAAATGTGTGACAGGGTTGCCGTCATGTACGCAGGGCAGGTTGTGGAACAAGGCACGGTGGATGAAGTGTTCTTTAATCCACAGCATCCCTACACGCGCGGGTTACTGAATGCGATTCCAAAGTTTGACGCACCAACTAAAGCTCGTCTCCAACCGATTGAAGGGAATGTACCCTCTATCAGTCGGATGCCAAAAGGATGTCGGTTCTCCCCTCGCTGTCCTCACGTGATGAACCAGTGTGTAGAGCGTCCGCCGGGTCTGTTTGATGTGGACGACGCGCATTTGTCGCGATGCTGGCTCAATGCGGAGAAGGAGGCGTAGCAATGAGTGAGGTTTTACTTGAAGTCGAGGACCTGAAAAAACACTTCCCCATGAAAGGCGGATTTTTAGGCAGAGATTCAGGTGCCGTTCGCGCTGTGGATGGAGTATCTCTACAAGTTTATCAAGGCGAAACGCTCGGTATTGTTGGGGAGTCGGGTTGCGGCAAGTCAACACTCGGACGAAGCATACTGAGGCTGGTCGAACCGACAAGTGGCCGTGTTCAGTTCAACGGTAAGAATGTTCTTAAGCTCAGCAAGTCCCAGATGAGAGACCTGCGCCGAGAGATGCAAATCGTGTTCCAAGATCCATATGCTTCGTTAAACCCCCGGTATACCATTCAACAGATATTGATGGAACCCATGGAAATCCACCATCTCTACAATCATTCGTCGCGCAAAGAGAGAGTCGAATCTATTCTTACACACGTCGGACTGGATCCTTCTTACGCCAGTCGGTTTCCGCATGAGTTCTCGGGCGGTCAACGGCAGCGCATCGGGATAGCCAGAGCTTTGGTTTTGAACCCGAAATTATTGGTCCTCGACGAACCTGTCGCTGCTCTTGATGTCTCTGTCCAATCGCAAGTCATTAATTTGCTCGAAGACCTGCAGGTCGACTTCAATCTAACCTATATTTTTGTTGCGCATGACCTGTCGGTTGTAAAACATATCAGCAATCGCGTACTTGTGATGTATCTCGGGAGAATGGCCGAACTTGCTAGTTCTGAGGAACTATTTTCGAATCCGATGCATCCCTATACCCGAGCACTCTTGTCCGCTGTGCCGATTCCAAATCCAAGGGTGAAGAGAGAACGTATCATTCTGTCAGGGGACATTCCAAGTCCGGTCGATCCGCCGCCGGGATGCGTTTTTCATACTCGCTGTCCCATCGCGCAAGACGTGTGTAAACAGCAGCTTCCTGAGTGGCGAGAATTGCGGCCGAATCACTTCGTTGCCTGCCACTTTCCGGGAGAATTATAAGTTTGAACCTGTGGACATACCAAGTGAGCGTGTGAGAACGCCACGTGAAAACATCCCGCTAGAAGGCCGCAGGAGAACGGGCAAAGGCCATCGCGGTACGGACGGAATGCACACGACCGCTAGACTTTGAAAGGGGGGATTTGCAGCGTCAGCCCGCTTGAGATAGTTCAACGGAGCCAGACGTGATGGATGCTTGACGAGACAGATAAGTCAGTTAGAACTCGAGGCTCTTTCAAAGAGTCCCGAATTCGACAACTACAACGAAGACTAGACTACAAGACTCACTAGACTACAAGAATGACTGACGAAAGATTTGGATTGGATTAACAGTTGTGAAAAAAGGGGGAGCTACTCAAATGAAACTCGCAAAATCAGGAATGGTCACCATTGCCATGGCGGCAAGCATCACGATGCTCGTCGCAGGTTGTGGAAATTCAACCTCGAACAACTCGACAAATAGCCCTGGTGGCAACACGACCGCCACCAACACAAGCGGAAATTCGACCGGAAGTTCGCAAACACCAACGTCAGGTGGAACCATCAATTTGGCGCTGCCGCCGCAAACCAACCTCAACTGGTTCCTGCCTCTTATGAATGCCGCATCGGATAGTATCTACAACACGCAGCTTGTAGATCAACTATACAAGCCATTGCTTTGGATAAATAACGATTATAGCATTAACTGGCAATCCTCAATTGCCAATAAAATTACTTACAATTCAGCCGGTACTGTCTACCATGTCTTCCTGAATCCGAAATGGACATGGTCTGATGGAACGCCTGTAACATCAAAAGACGTTCTCTTCACATGGAACGTCATTAAGGCTGCTTCTGCGAAAAATGCTCCTTCACCGTGGCCGTTTGTCGGCGCAGGAACAGGTAACATTCCTGATGGTATCAAGAGCGTTGTCGCCACCAGCCCGACAGAAGTGACCATTACCTTGGATAAACCCGCAAACCAGCAGTGGTTTATATACAACGGCATTATTCAGTTAACCCCAATGCCGGCGCATGCATGGGACACAAAGCCCAACATGACGAGTGAAATCAAGTACCTCGGTTCAAATGCGACGAATCTAATGTTTGACAGCGTCGTTGATGGACCGTTTAAGCCGGTCAGTGCCACATCAAGTCAGTCGTGGGTCATTGCACCAAATCCGAACTATGCCGGTCATAAGAGCTTGGTCAATAAGATTATCTTTACCTACGAAGGTTCAAATGCTTCAGAACTTGCAGCTTTGAAGTCTGGTGCTCTCAACGTCGGCGGTCTCGACCAGTCACAATTGGGAGAGAAAAGCGCCTTAACGTCTCAGGGAGACAAGATAACCCCAGGCTATTCGTTTGGTATCTTCTGGACTGAGATGAATATGTGGCCAGGATCCCCGACAAAGGCCATTTTTGACCAAGCGTACGTGCGTCAAGCACTGCAAATGGGCATCGATAATCAGGGCGCCGCTCAAGATATTTTCAAGGGATACGCTGTTCCATTGTTTGGCCCAATTCCGTCAACACCGAAGACTCAGTTCTTCGATCCGAATCTGCAGAACCCATATCCGTTTGACATCAACAAGGGCAAGCAATTGCTGGAGTCACACGGCTGGAAAGACGTCAATGGCGTGATGACAAAGGGCTCGCAGAAACTGAAGTTTACCATGATGTACGTCAGCGGCATCACAAGTTCGACTGACCAGGCTGAGCTGATGAAGCAGGACTGGGCTCAAGAGGGAGTCGACGTGACGCTTAAGCCGGTGCCATTTAGCACGTTTATTAGTGTGACAAGTAATCCAAAAGACACCAGTTGGGGTTTGGCGACTGGCTCCGGTTGGGATTACAACGGACCTGGTTTCTACCCAACGGGTGGCCAGTTGTTTGCAACGGGTGCTCCGTCGGGCACAGGATTTAGCGATCCGAAAGAAGACGCGCTGATTCAGGCGACACACGTTCCGTACGCGACGCAGCAGGAAACCATGCAGCACTTCTTCCAATATGAAGATTACACTGCGAAGGCACTTCCGTTCCTCTGGGGTCTAAACGTAGCGAGCTTGACGGTAACCGCGCCGACTGTGCATAACGTGAACAAGTATGCAGACACGGCAACGGCCTTCCCGCAAATGCAGTACTGGTGGGTTTCTTCAAACTAATTTAAACCGGATTGTTGACGCACGTTCGGTTGTTCACACAGACTTGTTTACTGCAACTTGTTTGAACGGACAGCTTTGACATACACCTGGTGACATTCGGGGCGCTCGCCATGCGCCCCGAATGAAAGGAGATACCATGATTATTCAGCCTGCATTGATGGACGAGATTCAGGCACAGGATGTCCTAGACATTCGTCCCGGGTTCATGAAAAGGTTTTGGAAAGCCCGGACGACAAAGCTGGGGGTCATCCTGCTTGGCCTGCTCATCTTGTTCTCGTTTGTCGGTCCGCTGATTTATCGGCATAGTGCTACATTGCCTCACGTCCTGAATACAGTGGCTGGCCCTTCGGCTAAGTTCCCATTAGGAACTGACAGCTTGGGGCACAATGTCCTGTCGCAATTAATGGTCGGAGGGCAGTCATCTCTGGAAGTTGGATTTGCATCCGCGTTGGTATCGATGATTTTTGGCACTCTGTACGGGATGATTAGTGGGATTGTCGGTGGATGGACAGACACCGTTATGATGCGGATTGTCGACATTATCCTGGCGATTCCCAGTATCTTTATCCTGCTGTTTCTGAACGTCGTTTTCCAACCAAACGTTCTTCTCATGATATTCGTCCTTGCGTCGACGGCTTGGCTCGGTGTGAGTCGTCTGGTCCGAGCCGAGGTGCTCGTTATCAAAAACATGCTCTATGTGGAAGCAGCAAATGCACTTGGAGCGAGCGTTTGGCGCATCATGGCAAGATACATGCTCCCGAATTTTCTTGGAACAGTTGTCGTGGCGTCGACCCTTGGCATCGCTGATTCCATTCTAGCGATGGCTGGGCTGAGCTTTCTCGGGTTGGGCCTGCCACCCCCGGCACCGAACTGGGGCGGAATGTTGGCTGACGGCATGAACTACATGTTTCAGAATTCCTGGTGGTTGGTCTATCCGGCCGGAATCGCCATTCTTATCTCACAGGTCTCGATTAACCTCGTTGGCGACGGTCTTCGAGACGCGTTGGAAACGCGCGAGAGATAGTCGTGTTCGAATACGCATCATCGCGTACGAGATGCGAAGGAGGGTTACCTCATGTTGAAATACATCATTCGACGAATTCTCGAGGCTATTCCGACGCTGCTTGGGGTGACCGTGATCAGTTTTGTACTGATTCACATTGTACCTGGCAATCCAGTCCGTATTTTGTTAGGTAATCACTACACGTTAGAGCGAGCAGCGGCACTGTCACGGTCTCTTGGATTGAATAAACCGCTATGGGAGCAGTACTTTATCTGGTTGGGACATATACTTGTCGGTAACTTCGGATATTCCTATGTCTATAACAAGTCTGTTGTGAACATGATTCTAACAGCGTTACCACACACTTTGGCAATTGTTGTAATATCTGTTATGGCAGCTCACCTGTTTGCCATCTTTTTAGGCTCTGTTCAGGCCTACTATCAGAACACCATATTTGACCAAGTGGTGACGGTCATCAACTACTTCCTGTATTCAATGCCGTCCTTTTGGTTGGGACTGCTGCTTGTTATCTTTTTCGCGATTGACATCAAGTGGTTTCCTTCTGGCGGCATCGTAAATCAGAATGCACACATAGGCTTCTTGAATTGGCTGCACCACATCGTTCTCCCGGTTGCATCGTTGTTCTTGATTTCGGTGGCAGGGTGGGCGCGCTACATGCGTTCGTCGATGCGCGAGGCGTTACTTCAGGATTATGTGAGGACGGCTAGAATGAAAGGCGCTACGGAGTTTCGCGTTGTCTTCGTACATGCTCTCCGTAACTCAGTCCTGCCTCTCATCACGATGCTCGGTTTATCGCTGCCAGTACTTGTAGCAGGTGCTTTGTTTGTTGAGGAAATCTTTAACTATCCCGGGATGGGATTGCTGTACTGGAATGCCATCAGCAACCGTGACTACCCCATCATTATGGCCGTCACTGTGTTTCTAGGCGTCGTCACTGTGCTTGGGAACCTGCTCGCGGATATTCTGTACGGGATTATCGATCCGCGGATTCGCTACCGATAATCAGCCTTTGTTTGCACAGACGTGGTACACTCATGGGGTGAGATCATCAGAGTATACAGGAGTGGCATCTGTGTCTAGTGAATTCATCAATGAGGTATCCAAAGCAGACCCAAGCACCAAAGCAGACCCAAGTGCTTCAGCAGACCCAAGCACCAAAGCAGACCCAAGTGCTTCAGCAGACTCAAGCGTTGTAGCAGACTCAAGCTCTGCAGCAGAACCAAACGCCGGGGTAGAATCCAGCGCCGCTGCTGCACTAAAAGCCGGCTCTGAACAACGGCGCACGTTTGCCATTATTTCGCACCCTGACGCTGGCAAGACGACGCTGACCGAAAAGCTGTTGCTGTTCGGTGGCGCCATTCGCGAGGCAGGGGCTGTGAAAGGCAAAAAAGCGAGACGGCATGCGACATCGGACTGGATGGAGATTGAAAAGCAAAGAGGTATCTCAGTCACATCCACGGTTCTGCAGTTTTCCTATAAAAATCGCCGAATTAACATCCTTGACACACCAGGTCACGAGGATTTCAGTGAAGATACCTATCGCACGTTGACAGCGGCTGACAGTGCAGTGATGCTCATTGATGCCGCCAAAGGCGTCGAACCGCAGACCATCAAGCTGTTTGAAGTGTGTGCAATGCGGGGCATTCCTATTTTCACCTTCATCAACAAGCTGGACCGTGAGGGGAAGGAACCTCTGGCATTGCTTGAAGAGATTGAAGAGGTGCTCGGAATCCGGTCGTGCCCGATGAACTGGCCGATTGGCATGGGACAGCAGTTTCTCGGTATCTATAACCGTTCAGACAAACGCTTTGAGCGATTCACGGGGCGGGGAGAAGCTACTACTAACATATCGGTGGATGACATTGAAAGTGAAGAACTGAGCGGGATTCTGGGCGCAGACTTGCACGCACAACTTCAGGAAGAAGTCATGCTGCTTGATATCGCCGGGGACCCTTTTGATGCCGATCTCGTTCAAAAAGGCAAACTAACCCCAGTGTTCTTCGGCAGCGCCATCGCGAATTTCGGTGTTGAGACGTTTCTCAATGAATTCATCGACTTGGCTCCTGCACCAGGTCCGAGGAAAACCGACGGGGGATTGGTTGAGCCCTCCGATGAGGCGTTCTCTGGATTCGTGTTTAAGATTCAGGCCAACATGAACCCGGCGCACCGCGACAGGATTGCCTTTATTCGGATGTGCTCGGGCAAGTTTGACCGGGGCATGAACGTGAACCATGTCCGCACAGGAAAGAAGATTAATCTGGCGCAGCCACAGCAATTTTTCGGGCAAGGCCGCGAGATTATCGATGAGGCATTTCCAGGAGATATCATTGGCATTTTTGATCCGGGATTGTTCCGCATCGGTGATACCTTGAGCGAATCCGGTTGGTTTAACTTCGAGCCGTTGCCACAGTTTTCACCAGAGCACTTTGCTCGCGTGAATGTGAAAAATACGCTGAAATACAAGCAGTTTCACAAGGGTCTTGAGCAGTTGGCTGAAGAAGGCGCAATCCAGGTTTACCGTCAGGTCAATCGCACCGAGGACATGATTCTTGGGGCTGTCGGGCGGCTGCAGTTCGAGGTCTTTCAATACAGGATGAATTCAGAGTACGGGGCAGAAGTTGAGCTCACCAATTTGCCGTATTCCGTGGCGCGTTGGATTGAAACCCCGAATATGGAGACGCTCAATTATGACAGGTATTCGAACCTGATTGTGAAAGACCTGGATGACCGCTTTGTGATGTTGTTCCCGAACGAATTCGCAACGCACTTTGTCGTCGATAAAAACCCGGATGTCAAGCTGCACACGACATCGTACGGAATGAAATAGGTTTCTTAACCATGTAAGCTATGTTGAAGAATTTGTCTGCATTCGGACCCGGACGAAAGTCCGGGTTTTGCTTTACTAGTAAACGCTTACCACAGCTTTCCGCTGGTTCTACGTACATTATCTACGTTATAATCGATATTGTTCGGTTTACGTTCACGTAAACGGTAAATGAAAGAGGGTCACGAAGGGAGTGATGTCGGTGCAGGAATTACAGCGTAAGATGGGGACGTTCAGTCTCACAATGACGGGCGTGGGGTCCATCATCGGATCGGGTTGGCTGTTTGGAGCTTGGAAGGCTTCAAAGGTAGCTGGACCGGCAGCCTTGGTGGCGTGGGTCATTGGTATGTGTGCCATTATGCTCATTGGTCTGGTCTATGCGGAACTTGGTGGGACATTCCCGGAATCTGGTGGTGCTGTACGCTACGCACAGTATTCACATGGCTCACTGGCAGGCTTTATTGCTGGTTGGGCAAACTGGATTGCCATTGTCTCAGTCATTCCGATTGAGGCCGAAGCTTCGATGCAGTACATGAGCTCATGGCCGGTGCACTGGGCATCCGCAATATACAACGGATCGACGTTAACACCGATTGGTGTTGCCGGGGCGGCAGTGCTGGTACTCATCTATTTCTTCCTCAACTATTGGACAGTGCAGTTATTTTCGCGCGTGAACTCGCTCATCACCGTATTTAAGTTGATTATTCCGGCAGTAACCGCCATCGGCTTGATTGTGGCTGGGTTTCATCCAAGTAACTTTACACACGTGGGTGGCTTCGCGCCAAACGGCTGGTCGAGCGTGCTGACCGCCATCGCAACATCAGGTATCATTTTTGCCTTCAACGGCTTTCAAAGCCCGGTCAACTTCGCTGGGGAGGCGCAAAATCCGAGCAGAACAGTACCGCGGGCAGTGATTGGTTCGATTTTGGTATCAGGTGTTATCTACTTATTGCTGCAAACTGGGTTCATTGGCGCGTTAAGTCCGCATATGCTGGCAGGCGGCTGGAGCGCAGTGGAACTGAAGTCACCGTTTGCAAATTTGGCGCTCGCGCTTGGTTTGAACTGGCTCGCGATTGTCCTGTTTGCAGATGCATTCATTTCGCCGTCAGGAACCGGAATTACGTATACTGCAACGACTTCCCGGATGGTATTTGGGATGTCAGAGAATGGTTGGTTTCCGCAAATTTTTGGCACAATTCATCCATTCTACAAAGTGCCTCGTCGTGCGATGTGGCTCAATCTTATCATTGCCTATGCGTTCCTTGCTGTTTTTCGCGGCTGGGGAACACTGGCAGGCGTCATCTCGGTGGCGACTCTGATATCCTATGTGACTGGACCGGTTGCAGCAGTTTCATTGCGAAAGACAGGTACGTCGCTCGACCGGAAGCTCCGCATCAAGGGACTGTCCGTCATTGCACCACTAGCCTTTATGCTGGCTTCGCTGATTCTGTACTGGGCGAAGTGGCCGCTGACAGGGCAAGTTCTGCTCGTTATGGTTGTGGGCTTACCTATCTTCCTGTTTTATCAGGCTAAGCAGCACTTTAAGGACTTCTCGAAGCACCTCAAGGCTGGTTTGTGGTTAGTTGTGTACCTGATGGTTATGATGGCTCTCTCATATCTTGGTAGTCAAAAATTTGGCGGCATTGGCGTAATTCCTTATGGCTGGGACATGGTCATTGTGGCTGTGGCGTCGCTTGGGTTCTACGTATGGGGCATTCACAGCGGCTGGCGCACATCTGAAGCCCAGGCAGCCGAGAGAAAGCTGGGCATGCGCGCCGAACTCCAGCAGCAAGCAATGGGGACGGACTGACGGCACGAAGTACTGATTTCCCGAAGTTCAATTTTTACTCGGGAAGTGGCAGCATCATCAGCAAACAGACCTGCACAACATGTGCAGGTCTGTTCAGCATAGTCACAGTTTTAAGCCATCTGCGGGCTAAGTAGTGCGCCACACAACGAACATATGTTCGTTGTGTGGCGCACTCAAATCAAAAGTTGCTTCATCCGATTTTCAATATTATTAGTTTAAATCATAAAAAATTATAAGTCTATACTTGCGCCTCGAAACAATTTATGCTATACAAACCCGCGGGAATAAGCAAAGAGGGGATTCATTCGTAGATGATGCGATTTCAAACAGGCGCGTTCTCCACATCGCAGTTCCGATGGTTTTTTGCGGGGCGTGCGACTTCTATGTTTGGCAGTGCGATGACACCGATTGCACTAGCGTTTGCTGTGCTGCAAACCCCAAATGGGGAGCAGTTGTTGGGGTACGTGCTGGCGGCGGAAATTGTCCCACATCTGTTCATGGTGCTCATCGGGGGGAGTGTAGCGGATCGTTACCGACGTGACAGACTGATACTCATCAGTAACGTCGGCTCCGGTCTATCGCAAACGGGCATTGCGGTGCTCGTTCTCACTCACTCTGACCCGTACCTCATCTTCCCGTTCGCAGCTTTAAACGGCGTCTTGGCTGCTTTTACTTCGCCTGCGATGCGCGGCATTATACCGGAAATCGTCGACAGCCAGAATATCAACCAAGCTAATTCTCTTCTCGCCACTGCACGAAGTTCTGCCAAGATTGTCGGGCCTACTGCCGCAGGTGTTTTGGTTGCCACTGTAGGCGGCGGATGGGGGATTTTATTCGATGCCGTCAGTTTCTTTGCAGCTGCAGTCTGCCTCACAAGGGTGAAAATACCTTCTCACCCGGCTGCAAGCGAGACTTCTCTGGTCGAGGAAATGCGCGAAGGTTGGTCGTATTTCAGCCGGCACCAATTCATTTGGTTAATCACCGCGGCGTTTGCCGTCATGAACGCTATCCAGATGGGAGTGTGGCAGGTTCTCGGACCGATTATCGCAAAACAATCCTTCGGCGCATCCGGATGGGGGTTGACCATAAGTCTGAAGTCAGTTGGGCTCTTTGCCGCCAGTGTCGTGATGCTCAGGGTTCAACTCCGACGCCCGCTTCGCGACGGAATGATTGCCGTCGCCTTGAGTGGTATCCCTATGGTGGTCCTGGGTGGCGGGTACCCTTTACCATACCTCATCGCTGCGGCCGCTGTTGCTGGCGCGGGGTCGACCATTTCAACCATCACATGGGATACATCGCTGCAACTCACTGTTCCGCGGGATATGCTCTCTCGGGTATGTGCGTTTGACGATTTTGGTTCTTACATGGCCATCCCTATCGGCGAAATTCTGGCGGTACCAATCGCAAAGACCTTCGGCTATCATACGGTCGCAATGGTTGGAGGCATCATCTTCACCATTGTGGCTCTTGTTCCTCTGTTCAATCGATTGGTTCGCCAGATGTCACCGAACTAGTCTAATCCAGTCAGATGCCGGGATTGGTTGAGCGGGTGTATCTAGGCCCCCAGTAGTATGGGTCACTCAGGCTCTTGACTTGGACACCCCGTGACGTCGTCGCTGAAATGAATTGACCATTTCCTACATAGACGCCAACATGTGAGAATGGGGAGCCCTCCGTGTTAAAGTACACCAAATCTCCTGGCTGCAGGTCGGATTTGTTGATGACCGATCCGACCTGAGCCTGCTCAGCGGACGTCCGCGGCAGGGACACACCAACGTGGCGGAAGACATATTGTACAAACCCCGAGCAGTCGAAGCCACTGGGTGATTCCCCACCCCACACGTACGGCGTGCCGATGAATTTTTCCGCGTAGCTGACAATTTCTTGACCAAGATTAGGGACAGAACGCTGTGAGGGAGGACGAGTGTTGAGGCGAACATCGAGTTGGCCGATGGCTGGAGCGGAATTCCCGGTGTAGATTTGCCAGATGCTGCCGTTCCAGTTGGAGTTAACATTGAGGCGTTTCAGCACTTGCATCACATACCAGGCTGGCATGTATGTAGTGGCTTGTCCTGAGGAGGGGTCGGTCGCGACCAACTCGTCCACCTTTTGAACGAGTGTTCCATCCACGATGATGGAGCTCGATCCGCTGCCGGCCTGCACTCCACTCAAATTTGGCTGACCCGAGGTGGTTAAGTTCCAGGTGTTGTGTTGCCATGTACTCTGGATGTTCAGCTTGTCCAGCGCCTGCATAAGATACCAGATTGGCATGTATGTCGTGTTGTCGTGAACGAAGCCATATGGTTCATTGACAATCTGTTGATTGAATACGATGGCCTTTTGGCTGGTCGTTCCGGTGTTCACGCTCGCGAGGGCGGTGGTCGGGGTCATAGCAATAGCGAAGCTAGCGCAGATTGTGCCAGCGCACAGAGAAACCAGGCTCTTCTTATTCAAAATGGCAACTCCTTCAAAGTCCTACGAGGTTAGTTGTCGGGTTCGGTCGAAGGATTTCCCTACGCAGCCGTGCTGCGATTCACCCCAGTAAAAAGTCCCCCGTTCATACGATTCGGACCATTGGTTTGTGTCGAATTATACCTTTTCATGGGCAAATCTATCAACGCACATTTTCTTACATATGGGTTGGTGCGAGAGTTTGTGAGAGGTTTTGTCAGAATGTCGTCGACTCACAAAATGCAAAATGTCGTCAGCAAAATTATCTGAGAGACTGTCGATTAACTCGACAGGTCACTAGCACGACACTTTTTCATCCACCATGCCAGCAGTGCTCGGCCAATCGATTCGGCGGTCCCTTACGCACCCACGGTACGTAAGCAACGCCTGTTTTGCCGATTTTGATGCTCCCATACGCACCCACGGTGCGTAAGCAACTACAAGTTAATGTACAGTCTCTCTGAGGAAGTTATAGCAGTAGAGGTAGAGGTTGTAGTGTGCGTTCGATGGTACAATATGGATGGAGGTTGTCGATTGGTACGGTATCCTCGGAGATGCATCTGAGAACTAGAGCTGCGCCTTTCGCTGGGTGGAGTCATATTCGATTTAGGCGTCGGCGTTGATGTTGGTGTTGATGTTGGTATTACCGCTAGAGGGGGATGTGTATGAAGGGGCGGTTTCTGAGTAGTGGTCGATGTGCAGAAGTTTACGAGTGGAACGAAGAACACGTCGTAAAAGTGTATCATCGCGAATTTGCTGCCGCTGCAGAGTCTGAATTCCAAAACAACCGAGTGATTAAGGACCTTGGTATACCGTCTCCATTAGCGGAATCGATGGTCGAGGTCGAAGGACTTACGTCCATCGTATTCGAACGGATTCGCGGAGTATCGATGCTTGAACACATCTTGGTTCATCCGTCGGCACTGACTGAAATGGCCTCTCTTCTCGGGCAACTTCATGCGCAGGTGCATGAGCATCCCTGTGGAACACTTCCCAAACAAGGAAATTACCTACGCGGTAAAATTGAGCGGGCAGATATCGATGAATGTGTGCGCGCCAAAGCGCTGGATGCTCTTGAGCAGTTACCACAAGAAGATAAGCTTTGTCATGGGGATTTTCACCTAGGAAATGTGATGATCACAAAGACGTCACCCCAGATTATCGACTGGGTGGATGCAGCACAAGGGAACCCACTTGCAGATATTGTGTGGACGAGGCTGCTCCTTTCACTGGACAATTTGCCCAAAGATGCCCCGAACCGGGAAGCTATAAACTCAGTGCGACCAATTCTCGATGACGGGTATTGTAAAGGATACCGTAAAGTTCGCCATATTGACGAAGATGCATTGCGACCATGGGTCTTCCCTGTCGCAGTGGCACGTCTGGGCGATGGGCTGTTGAATGAACGTGAACAACTCTTAAACGTGATTCAAAAGTACGATAGCAATGCTGGCTGAAGGGGTTCAGGTCGGTCACGGCACGGACGCATTTAAAGTCCGGACTGTTGAGGAGGGAACGTGTTGGGAGAAAAGATGCACGTGGACGAACTGGAGATTGACGAGGGGCTAGTGCGACGTCTACTTGTTCAACAGTTCCCCCAATGGGCCGACCTACCGCTAAGGCGCGTCGAGCCAGTTGGCACGGTCAACGCCATCTTTCGACTTGGCGACGAATATTCTGTGCGGCTTGCGCGGAGGGATGGGCCAACGGCAGCAGGAGGTCGCGAGTTTGCATGGCTGCCGAAACTCGCATCGCTGGTTCCACTTGAAATCCCTGTGCCTATCGCCGAGGGGCATCCGAACTTCGACTATCCGTGGTTTTGGGAGGTCCATACTTGGCTTGAAGGCGAGTCGCTTCCAATAGAGGCGATTGACGAGATTCAAGCCGCGCGCGATCTCGCTGCGTTCATCGCTGCACTTCAGCAAGTGGATTCAACGGGTGGGCCACTTGGACGCGGCATTCCGTTGGCCGAGCGGGACAAGGACTTCCGCTACTGGTTGGCACGCTTCGATGGCGACAAAGCGGTGTCCCAGGTGTGGGAGTCAGCCCTTGCTGCTCCTCCGTGGAGTGGCTCTGCTGTTTGGCATCACGGGGACCTCGATGCACGGAACTGGCTGGTGCGAAATGGGCGCATCAGTGGTGTGATTGATTGGGGCGAAATGGGCATCGGAGATCCCGCATGCGACATAATGGTCGCATGGAAGTTGCACTCGCCAGCGGCCCGGGATGCATTCCGCGCGGCGCTCCCAACAGACGATGCCACGTGGGCAAGGGCCCGCGGATGGGTTGTATCGCAGGCAGTCGCAATCCTCGCTTACTACACACCTCAAAACAACCCGATTCTCTACAATGAGGCGAAGTCGTGGCTCGACCTGGCGCTGTGCGACGAATTGCCTTGATGGGCGGTGGAATTGAAGAGGGTCGACCCCTAGCTGTTAAGAATGGCGTGCCCGAAGTGGCACGCCATTCTTTGAAGGTCAGGATGTTGCCTGCCAGCCGCTGACTAGTTGCGAATGTCCTCTGCCCCAATGCCAATCTTGTCGAGCACATAGGCGAAATTGGCAGCGACTTCCTTAAGACGATTAACTCGCCCGGAAGAACCGAAGTGGCCAGCACCCATGTTTGTCTTCAGCAGTAACGTGTGGTCGTCCGTTTTTTGCTCACGCAGCCGCGCGACCCATTTGGCTGGTTCCCAGTAGGCAACGCGGGGATCGTTGAGTCCTGTTGTTACCAGCATGTGTGGGTATTCTTTGGCTTCAACGTTGTCGTATGGACTATACGACTTCATGTACGCGTAATATTCAGGGTCATTGGGGTTTCCCCATTCGTCCCATTCAAGCGTCGTCAGCGGAATGGTGGCATCGAGCATGGTCGTCACCACGTCCACAAACGGCACAGCTGGGAGCATGGCTTTAAACAGGTGCCCGGCCAGATTTGCCACCGCTCCCATTAAGAGCCCGCCGGCACTGCCACCTTGCGCTGCCAGCAGGTCCTTCGTTGTATAACCGCGTCGAATCAGTTCTTCAGCTGCGGCGATGAAGTCAGTGAAGGTGTTGCGTTTGTGGAGAAACTTGCCGTGTTCGTACCAAAGTCGGCCCATTTCCGATCCACCGCGCACCTGCACCGTAACGAGTACCGCGCCCGAATTTAGTAGGGGGAGGCGCATCGGATCGAAATGAGGATCACTGTTGATGCCATATGACCCGTAAGCGGAGAGAACCAGCGGCGCTGGCCCCTTCGAGAGGGTGTCGGCCTGATAAATCGCGAACATGGGTACGGAAGTCCCATCCGACGCTTTGGCCCACAGTCGTTCCTGACGGTACTGCCCGCGGTCGTAGTCGCCGGGGACAGGAGCGACCTGCAAACACTCCTTTGCTTCGGTCAACAAATTGACCGCGTAGGTTGTTTTCGGTGTCAGCAGTGATTCGTACTGAATCAAAGCTTCTGTCGTGTCGTAACTGCGATTTTCGCCAATCGATACTGTGTACAACTCCTCCTCGAAGGAGAGTTTTGACAGGGTGCCGTTTTGGAAAATCCAAAGTTCAGTGAGGCCCTGTTCCCGCCCGCCAATTAAGACGGCGTCCTGAAACGGATAGACCTCCTGTAAATAGCGCTGCGGAGCATACGGGAAGAGGTTGTCTCGATTTGTCGACGCAGTGTTTGCAACAGGGCAACGCAGCAGTTGGAAATTTGGTGCGGCTTCGTTCGTCAGGATGAGGAAATCGCTTCCCCAATGCTCCAATTCATATTGGATGCCGCGTTTTCTTGCATCAAACAGGCACAGAGCGCCAAGCGGCTTTTTGGCATCTAAATAGCGAACCTCTGTGGTTTCCTTGTTTTCTGAATGTAGGAACAGGTACTGACCACTGCGCGACTTGGCGACGCTGAGTGTATAGGTGATGTCTGTTTCCTCATAGAGGAGGCTGTCTTGTGCACTACTCTGGCCAACCTCGTGACGCCACAACTGGTAGGGGCGCTGCGTTTCGTCGACAGTCACGTAGAACAGGTAGGTGCCGGAAGCATCCCATTCGAGACTCCCATAGATAAAAACATTCTCGATTTTGTCTGAATACATTTCCCCGCTTGTTAAGTCCTTAACAAACACTGTGTACTTATCTGTGCCGTCCCGATTTTCAAGGTACGCCAGTTTTGTCCCATCCGGGCTCACCCGCTGCACGGTGACACTCAGGTATTCGCCTTCGCCTGCCATCGTGTTTAGGTCAAGAATGACTTCTTCTGCAGCGGACTCGAGACCCACTCGCGTTGCTGCTTTCTTTCGAGCGTAGACAGGGTACTGGAGCTCCTTTTCCATCCGGCTGTAATAAAAATACGCCCCGGATTGAACAGGGACTTTGACCTCTGCTTCAGGGATGCGATTGACCATCGCCTGAAACAGTTTGTCTGTTAAAGGTTGAAGGGGCTTCATGGCTTCTTCGTAGTACTTGTTTTCGGCTTCGAGGTACGAAATCACCTCGGGGTTGTCACGGTCGCGAAGCCAGTAGTATTCATCTTCGCGGACATCTCCGTGAATCTCATGCGAATATGGGACTTTCTTTGCTTGCGGGGTGTTCATCCTGATGATGTCCTCCTTTGTGTCGGGCCAGTTTGTGTTAAGCCAGTTTGTGTTAAGCCAGTTTGTGTTAAGCCAGTTTGTGTCAGGCCAGTTTGTGTCGCATTTGGTAAAGCGTTTACAAGCCTAGTGTCTGCAACAAACTGGAACAAGCTTGCAACAAATAGAGAATTTCGCGAGCCATGTCACAGAGTCCTGCTTGTCGAGAAGTTCTTGAAATCGACACATCTCGCTGCAATCCGGTATCTCATTTTGGCGTGGTGGTGCTATTGTGAACTCGAAAACGCGGACTACGCTTTGGCCCTTGTACGTCGGTCATAGCGGGTAGGAGGAGAGTTCCTATGCGTAGATGGTGTGTGTCTCAGCGCGGCGACGTCGAGACATCGTTGCGGGGAGCGGAGGTACTTAAGGCACCGTTGGTGAACAAAGGTACTGCCTTTACACTTGAGGAGAGAGAGGCTTTAGGACTCAAGGGGTTGCTCCCACCGCAGGTGTTGACGATTGATGAACAGGCCAGACGGGCTTACGAACAATTCTCAGCCCAGCCGAACGACTTGTTCAAACATGTATATCTGATGGCTCTTCGTGACCGGAATGAGGTCTTATTTTACCGCTTGCTGACAGAACACATGGCAGAGATGGTCCCAATCATCTACACACCGACTGTTGGCACAGCGATAAAACGATATAGCCACGAGTACCAGCGTTCACGCGGCGTTTACCTTTCCATTGACGATCCCGATGGCATCGAAGAGGCTCTACGCAACTTTGGCGCCGATTCGGATGACATCGACCTCATTGTGGCGACAGATGGTGAACGAATTCTCGGGATCGGGGATTGGGGTGTCGGCGGGATCGAGATCTCGAATGGCAAATTGGCGGTGTACGTCGCTGCGGCGGGTATTCATCCGGACCGGGTGATTCCAGTTGTTCTCGACGTTGGCACAAACAACGAACGCCTTCTGAACGACCCGCTCTATATTGGCAACCGGCATTCCCGGGTTAGGGGGGCGCGCTATGACGAATTTATTGAGGCCTACGTCAACATCGCATCTCGCTTGTTTCCGAGAGCTTTACTGCACTGGGAGGATTTTGCCATCCAGAACGCGCGTCCCATTCTAGAACGCTACCGTGGGAACTACCGCACGTTCAATGATGACATTCAAGGGACCGGAGCTGTATCGTTAGCAGTGGTGTTGGCCGCCGTAAAGGCGTCTCGTACGCCGCTTGCAGAGCACCGGATTGTCATCTTCGGAGCTGGTTCTGCGGGTATCGGTATCACAGAACAGATTCGAGATGCGATGGTACGTCAGGGGCTTTCTGAACGAGAGGCGAATCAACGCTTCTGGCTTGTTGACAGGCCAGGACTGCTGATTGACGACTATGAGCCTTTGCTCGGATTTCAACAGCCGTTTGCCAGAAGGCGTGATGAAGTCAGCGGATGGAGCCTGAGCGGTCCAGCGAACTCACCCAGTTTTTTGGAAGTGATCCGGCAAGTGAAACCAACGATTTTAATTGGCACGTCGACTGTGGCGGGGGCCTTCACGAAAGAAATTGTACAAGAAATGGCAGCGCACGTTGACCGCCCTGTCATTTTGCCGATGTCCAACCCAACATCTTCGTCAGAAGCGGTACCAGCGGATCTGATTGAATGGACTTCTGGCCGTGTGCTCGTTGCCGCGGGGAGTCCGTTTGAGCCCGTCCTCTATAACAATGTCTGCTACACGATTGGCCAGGCAAACAACGCTTTTGTGTTCCCAGGCATTGGACTCGGGGCCATAGTCTCAGGTGCGCGGCTGGTTACAGATGGAATGATTGAAGCAGCCGCCTATGCTGTGGCTGGTATGGTTGATGCGAACCGCAAAGGAGCGTCGCTGTTACCTTGTATCGAGGACTTGCGGGTCGTGTCAGCAACCGTTGCTGTCGCCGTTGCCAATGCTGCCGTTGCTGACGGCGTTGCAACGGTGGAGCATGAGGACATGATTCAAGCGGTGCAAGATGCCATGTGGCAGCCGACATACCTCCGGATACACCCGCGCGCCGTTGCGGCAGACGAATCGACTCTGGAGTGCTAGTTTGCCAGGTAGTGGACGGCGGTACGGATAAGGCAGCAGAGGCCAAGGCAGTAGAGGCCAAGGCAGTAGACGACGGTGGTATAGGCGGGCAACCCTGCATCAGGGTTGCCCGCCTGTGTCTGACAAAGTGGTTGTTCCGTGACAGTTGTTACATGACAGTTGTGTGCTGCAGGATACTATTGTTGCTTATCATCATCTAGCCCTCTGGTTCGATGCTGAGGTGCCCCGCGGAAAGAAAGCACGCGGTCAGTCCCGCGAAAACATGAACGAGCGAACACTTGGATGAAGCGCAAACCTGTGCTCTGGCGTACCACGGGGAAGACGAAAACTGGCATACTGGCATGCTCGGAGTACGGCACGTACCGCTCGAAATGTTTGATGAACATTTCGACTGTTTATGAGGGGGTTGATCTTATCATCAATTCCGTGGTAATCTACTTCTCGCGCTTCTGAGAAGAAGTGGTCGCGAAAAGCAGGTGCGACAGGCAGTCAAACGGCCCCATGGTCAAGCGGTTAAGACACCGCCCTTTCACGGCGGTAACAGGGGTTCGAATCCCCTTGGGGTCACCAGGTAAATCTTTGCCGAATGGTGTAATGGTAGCACGACTGACTCTGACTCAGTTAGTCTAGGTTCGAGTCCTAGTTCGGCAGCCACGGCCTTATCGTCTAATGGTTAGGACGCTGCCCTCTCACGGCGGTAATCGGGGTTCGAATCCCCGTAAGGTCACCAAGTGTACTATGGGTCATTAGCTCAATTGGCAGAGCATCCGACTCTTAATCGGCAGGTTGAAGGTTCGATTCCTTCATGACCCACCATGCATGTCCTTCTTAATTCAGCCGCACAAGAAAGGGTTTGTATCCCTCTTCAAATTGCAGGCGGGTCCACAAGATTGATGGATAAGTTGGTTCGTGCGTGTATAGGATTCAAACAAAGACAATATTATTGTGGAGCTGTGGTGTAGAGGCCTAACATGCCTGCCTGTCACGCAGGAGACCGCGGGTTCGAATCCCGTCAGCTCCGCCAGTTTGTACTTGACCCTACTGGGCCGGGTTCAACAAAAACTATGGGCCTATAGCTCAGCTGGCTAGAGCGCACGACTGATAATCGTGAGGTCAGAGGTTCGAGTCCTCTTAGGCCCACCATGTGACTGTTCTACGACTATTCGGGGACAATCACGAAATTGTACAGTAAGTAGTAACGTGAAGGGTTGCCTATTGGTAATGTGATTAGGCGGTAAGCAATTCCTCCGTATTTCACATGTGTTTTAGTGCCGGTTTTTGTATCATCTCACTTGCTTTGCGACAAACTAAATTTACCACTAGCATTTATGAATCATCCGTGGTAACCTAGTTTTCGCCGCTCTGAGAGCGGGCACAAGTAAGACGAGCGAATGGATATGAGTTTTGATTGTAAGAACAGTTGATTCGGCTGATAACTCAGGTTGAATTGTCTTGAGTCGAAATCGAATCATCAAAGTGAAGTTTGTTCCTTGAAAACTAAACACACGCAGAGAGTGAAAACGTACAGATTCGAAGTGAGCGCTCTTTGAAGTTTGTGAGATGACTTCGGTCATTTTGCGGATGAAGAAGAGAAGAGCAAACTTTTCTTTGAGAGTTTGATCCTGGCTCAGGACGAACGCTGGCGGCGTGCCTAATACATGCAAGTCGTGCGGGTGCCTTCGGGCATCAGCGGCGGACGGGTGAGTAACACGTGGGCAATCTGCCTTTCAGACCGGAATAACGCCTGGAAACGGGTGCTAATGCTGGATAGCGCAATGGGTAGGCATCTACCTGTTGGGAAAGGTGCTACGGCGCCACTGAAAGAGGAGCCCGCGGCGCATTAGCTAGTTGGTGGGGTAATGGCCTACCAAGGCGACGATGCGTAGCCGACCTGAGAGGGTGACCGGCCACACTGGGACTGAGACACGGCCCAGACTCCTACGGGAGGCAGCAGTAGGGAATCTTCGGCAATGGGCGCAAGCCTGACCGAGCAACGCCGCGTGAGCGAAGAAGGCCTTCGGGTTGTAAAGCTCAGTCACCCGGGAAGAGAGACCAAGGGAGGGAATGCCCTTGGAGAGACGGTACCGGGAGAGGAAGCCCCGGCTAACTACGTGCCAGCAGCCGCGGTAATACGTAGGGGGCAAGCGTTGTCCGGAATCACTGGGCGTAAAGCGTGCGTAGGCGGTTTGTTAAGTCTGAAGTGAAAGGCCATGGCTCAACCATGGGAATGCTTTGGAAACTGGCAGACTTGAGTACTGGAGAGGCAAGGGGAATTCCACGTGTAGCGGTGAAATGCGTAGAGATGTGGAGGAATACCAGTGGCGAAGGCGCCTTGCTGGACAGTGACTGACGCTGAGGCACGAAAGCGTGGGGAGCAAACAGGATTAGATACCCTGGTAGTCCACGCCGTAAACGATGAGTGCTAGGTGTTGGAGGTTCAGACCTTCAGTGCCGAAGGAAACCCAATAAGCACTCCGCCTGGGGAGTACGGTCGCAAGACTGAAACTCAAAGGAATTGACGGGGGCCCGCACAAGCAGTGGAGCATGTGGTTTAATTCGAAGCAA